>NZ_JBAKHU010000007.1:0-142011 GCF_036906895.1 Micromonospora sp. CPCC 206060 | reverse complement strand
CTTTTCCTTGCGCGCCAGTTCCCGCTGGGCGCGGGCGAGCCGATGGCGGTCAGCCCGCTCGTGCCGGGGATTGGCGATCTTCTCCCCGGTCGAGAGGGTGAGCAGGCTGTCGATCCCGGCGTCGATCCCGACCGTACCCGAGGCCGAGGTCTGCTTGATCACGTCGTCGCAGAGCAGGGACACGAACCAGCGGCCCGCGCTGTCCTGCGACACGGTCACCGTGGACGGTGTGGCGCCTTCGGGCAGCGGCCGGGACCACACGATGTCCAGTGGCTCGGCCATCTTCGCCAGCGTCAGCCGGCCCTCGCGGTAGCGGAACGCGCTGGTGGTGTACTCCGCCGATCGGCGCGACTTCTTCTTGCTCTTGAAGCTGGGGTAGCGGGCGCGTTTGGCGAAGAAGTTGGTGAACGCGGCTTGCAGGTGCCGCAGCGTCTGCTGCAAGGGGACCGAGGAGACGTCGTTGAGGTAGGCCAGCTCGTCGGTCTTCTTCCAGCCGGTCAGCATCGCCGAGGTGGCGTTGTAGGTGACCCGTTCCTGGCGCAGCGTCCACGCCTCGGTGCGGGCAGCGAGGGCCATGTTGTAGACCTTCCGGACGCAGCCGAACGTACGCGCAAGCTCGGCAGCCTGCGCGTCGGTCGGGTAGAAGCGGAACTTGAACGCCCGCTTCACGGTCCTGGTAATAGCTCACAAGCTAACAAGCTGGCCGGTGAGCCTCGCGGTGACACGCGGATGGACGCCGATCCGCCTTGGCGGCGGATCGGCTTTCCCTGCTCTGCGCCGCAGGGGTCCCATTTCCTCTCCGGCCTGAAGGCCGGAGTATCCACGGAAGGAATGCGATGAACTCAACCGCAGTTGTCGTCGGCGCGGGTCGGGGCATCGGACAGGCGATCGGCGAGGACCTCGCCCGCAGCTACCCGGAGGACCGGCTGGTCCTCGCCGATGTCGACCTGGCGCTGGTCGAACAGGTCGCGGCATCGCTGCGGGGACAGGGCGTCGACGCCACCGCCCACTTCGTCGACCTGGCCGACCCGGATTCGGTACGCCGGCTGGTCGACCGGACCCCCGGCGCGGACAAGGTCGCGATCGCCGCCGGGATCTTCGACAGCTCCCCCACCCTCGACGTCGACGTCGCCGACTTCGAACGGATCATCCGGGTCAACACCATCGGCTGCTTCGACGTCGCCCGCCACTACGCCGCCGACATGGCCACTCGGGGAACCGGCTCCATCGTCGCGATCGCGTCCATCGCCGCCCGGATGCCCCGGATGCGCCAGGCGGCGTACGCGGCCTCGAAGGCCGGCCTGCGGCAGGCCCTGCGGGTACTGGCGATGGAGGTCGCCGGCAACGGCGTACGGGTCAACACCGTGTCGCCCGGGGCGACGGACACCGAGATGATGCGGCAACTGGCCAGCGACCACGCCACGGTCGACGACCTGGCCGAGGGCAGCCTGATCGCGTTCCGGCCCCGGATCCCGGCCGGCCGGGTCGCCCGGGGCGCGGACATCGCCTCCGTGGTGCGGTTCCTGCTGTCCACGGACAGCTCCCACATCCTCCTCGGCGACGTCGTCGTCGACGGCGGCGAACTGCTGGGGATGTAGGGGGAGGCATGCTCAGGCTCGGAATCATCGGCGCCGGCATCATGGGTGCCCGGGTGGCGGAGGCGGTCGGCGGCCTGTCCGGGGTGACGGTGACCGCCGTCGCCGACCCCCGGCGCGGGCAGGCCGCACGGGTGGCGGCCGGGTGCGGGGCCACCGCGTTCGGCGACTACCCCGAACTGCTGCGGTCCGGACTGGTCGACGCAGTGTACGTCGGGCTGCCGCACCGGTGGCACGCGGCGGCCTGCGTGGCGGCGGCGGAGCACGGGGTGCATGTCCTGATCGACAAGCCGCTGTGCACCACGGTCACCGAGGCCGAGCGGATCATCGCGGCCCGGGACCGGGCGGGAATCACGCTGATGGTGGGCTTCAGCTACCGCTTCCGCGCCGAGTGGATCCGGGCCCGGCAGGCGGTGGCCGACGGGCTGATCGGGGCGCCGGAGCTCGTCTCCGACGTGATCGCCGAGGCGGATCCGCAGACGCCACCCTGGTACTGGGCCGCCGACGAGGGCGGCGGCATCGTCCACTTGCAGGCCCACCACTGCTTCGACCGCCTCACCTGGCTGGTGGGCAGCCCGCTGACCGAGATCACCTGCCGGACGGTCGGGGCGGCGGGCGGGGCACCGACGGCGGCGACGCTCACCGGGGTCTTCGCCTCCGGAGCGGTCGCCGCCATCGGACTCTCCTTCGGCCGTACCTACCGGGCGGACGCCCGCACCCTGTGCCTGGTGCAGGGCAGCGCCGGTCAACTGCACCTGGACCAGACCCGGACGCTGGCCACCCAGACAGCGTCGGCGGACCGCGTCGAGTCGTACGCCGACGACGACTGGCTGACCCGGCAGATGGCGGCGTTCGTCGACACCTGCGCCGGGTCCGGGGCGTCGGTCCCCACCGCCGAGGACGGTCGCTACGCCGTCCGGTGCGCCGCCGCCGCCGAGGAGTCGGCCCGGACCGGACGGACGGTGGCGCTGTGACGGACGGGTTCACCCTCCGGGGCGGGCTGGTCTGCGACCCGCAGGCCGGCACACTCAGCCCCGCCGACGTGGTCGTCCGCGACGGCCGGATCGCTGCCGTCGTCGACCGCACCGCCCCGCCGGGCGGGGACGACCGGGCGACCGGGGGCGGAGTGGTCGACGTGTCGGGGTTGATCGTCACCCCCGGTCTGGTCGACCTGCACACGCACGTCTTCGTCGGCCAGGACCTCGGTGTCGACCCCGACGTGGTCGGCCCGCCGTCCGGGGTGACCACCATGATCGACACCGGTAGCGCGGGCGGGCACCTGTTCGGCGCGTTCCTGCGCAGCACCGTCAACGTCGTCGGTCCCCGGGTCCGCGCGTTCGTCAACATCTCCAGCATCGGCACCACCAGCATCCTGCTCTCCGGCGAGCTGACCAACCTCGACTACGTCGACGTGCGGGTCTGCCGGGACGCGGTCGAGGCGTACCCGGACCAGATCGTCGGGGTGAAGATCCGGGCCTCGCACAACGTGGCGGCCGGCAACGGCACGGTGGCCCTGGACCGGGCCCGGCAGGTCGCCGACGAGACCGGGCTGCCGCTGATGGTCCACCTGGGACCGCAGCCGCCGTCCCTGCCGCAGATCCTGGACCGGCTCGGGCCGGGTGACACCCTCACCCACTGCTTCACCGCGCTGTCCGGGTATCCGCTGACCGAGCAGGGCCGGGCGGTCGACGTGGTTGCCCGCGCCCAGCAGCGCGGTGTCGTCTTCGACGTCGGACACGGCATGTCCGGCTTCGACCCTGACCAGGCCCGCGCCGCCGTCGACGCCGGTTTCCTGCCCGACACGATCAGCTCCGACCTGCACCGGTACTCCCGGGACATCGTCGTCGACCTGCCGCACGTCATGGCGAAGTTCCTCGCCATGGGCGTCAGCCTCACCGAGGTCGTCCGCCGTACCACGATCGTCCCCGCCCGGGTGGTGGGACTGGACCGGCAGGGTGTGGGCACCCTGCGCCCGGGTGCCCCGGCCGACCTGGCGGTCCTGCGGGTCACCGGCACCGACGGCCCCAGCCTCGGCGGCCACCCGGCCGGGCCGGCGACGGTACCGACCGTCACCGCTGTGCTGACCGTCCGGCAGGGCCGCATCGTCCACCCGCGTTCCGACGCCGGCGCGGCCCACACGGCCGGCCCCGGAACGCGCACACCGCACCCTCCCGGCCATTCCACCCCACGCACCGAAGGGCACCCCACTCGATGATGGACATCTACGCAGAGCTGGGCATCCGCACCCTGATCAACGCCGTCGGCCCGGCGACCCGGCTCGGCGGTCTCCCGCTGTCCGACGAGGTGACCGAGGCGATGCGGGTGGCGGGGACCCGCAACGTCCGGATGGACGAACTCCAGGAGGCGGCCGGCGCCGAGATCGCCACGCTCATCGGCGCCCCGGCCGCCTACGTCACCAGCGGGGCGGCTGCCGCACTGAGCCTGGCCACGGCGGTCTGCCTGGCCGGGGACCGGCCCGCCGCCGTGGACGTCCTGCCGGCGGTGACCGGCCCCCGCCGACGGGTCGTCATCCAGCGGGCCCACCGGGACCCGTACGACCACGCGGTGACCGCGGTCGGCGCGGACCTGGTGGAGATCGGCTATCCCGGCTCCACCCGTCCCGACGAACTGGCGAGGGAACTCGACGACCGCACGGCGATGGTGCTGTGGCGGCCCGGCCGTGGCGGTGACCACCTGGACATCGCGGAGGTGTCGGCACTGGCCCGGCCCGCCGGGGTGCCGGTGCTGGTCGACGCCGCGATGGACGTCCCACCGCTGAGCCGGCTCGCCGCGCTGTTCGACGGCGGCGCCGACCTGGTGGCGATCAGTGGCGGCAAGGCGTTCCGGGGCCCGCACACCGCCGGCATCCTGTGTGGGCGGTCGGATCTGGTCGCGGCGGTGGCCCTGCACCATCAGGACATGGACATCCGGCACCGGACCTGGCAGCGCTCCGAGGTCACCGGCGCCGACCCGGTACGCGGTCGGCACGGCATCGGCCGGGGCATGAAGGTGGGCCGGGAGCAGATCGTCGGCCTGCTGGTCGCGGTCCGGGCCTTCGTCCGGGACCCCGACGCCCACCACCGGCACGGCCGGCAGGAACTCGCCGACATCCGCGCCCTGCTCGACGCGGACAACCGGTGCGTGGTCCGGGACGGCTACGAGCATCACCTGGACGTACCGGTCATCGAGATCGACCTGTCACCGTCGGGTCATCGGGCCGACGAGATCGTCCGGGAGTTGGACCGGGGCAGCCCGCGCATCCACGTCGGCGAGGACCTGGCCTGGCGCGACGTGCTCACCGTCAACCCGATGGGACTGCACCCCGGGGACGGTGCCGCCCTGGCGCGACGCCTGATCGAGGTGCTCGACGACGGCACCCGGCACGGTGCGGCGGACCCCAGGGAGGCCGGGCGGTGAAGCTGATGCGGGTCGGCGCACCGGGCGCCGAACAGCCGGTGGTCCGCGTCGCCGACGACGACCACCGGGACCTGCGTCCGGTCACCCGGGACATCGACGCGGTGTTCCTGGACTGCGGCGGGCTGGACCGGGCCCGGCAGGCGGTCGAGGCCGGCACCCTGCCCCGGGTGGACGTCACCGGACTGCGGATCGGCGCGCCGGTCGCCCGGCCCGGCGCGGTGCTGTGCATCGGGATGAACTACGCCGCGCACGCCGCCGAGTCCGGCGCGGCGGCGCCGGAGCAGCCCGTGCTGTTCTACAAGTCACCCAACACCGTCGTCGGTCCGCAGGACACCGTGCTCATCCCCCGCCAGTCGCAGCGCACCGACTGGGAGGTCGAACTGTCCGTCGTGTTGGCCTCCCGGGCCCGTTACCTCGACTCGCCCGACGACGCGGCGGCGCTCATCGCCGGGTACGCGATCTCCAACGACGTCTCGGAACGCTCGTTCCAGCTCGACGTCTCCGGTGGACAGTGGTCCAAGGGCAAGAGCTGCGAGACGTTCAACCCGATGGGTCCGTGGCTGGTCACCGCCGACGAGGTGGGCGACCCGCAGGCGCTGCGCCTGCGCAGCTGGGTCAACGGTGCCCCACGCCAGGACTCCACCACCGCCGACATGATCTTCGGAGTGCACTTCCTCATCTACCACCTGAGTCAGTACCTCGTTCTCGAACCGGGCGACGTCGTCAACACCGGCACCCCGCAGGGGGTGGCGCTCTCCGGCCGGTTCCCGTACCTGCGCCCCGGCGACGTGGTCGAGACGGCGATCGACGGTCTCGGCCGGCAACGCAGCGCCTGCGCGGCGGTGGCGTCGTGAGCGCGGCGGCGGGCGTGACGCCGGCGGCCGGGGGTGGGCCGTTCACCCTGACGGCGGTACCGGTGGCCCGGCTTCCCATCCCCGGCTGGGAGGCGTTCTTCGGCGAGAACGACACCACCTTCCACGACCTGTACTTCTATGTGTGGCTGGTCAGCGACGGCGAACACACCGGCCTGATCGACCTGGGCCTGCCCCTGGACGCCGACGACCGGGCCGCCCTGGACCGGGCCTGCCAGGGCGTCGACCCGCGCAGCCGGTTCCACGACGTACGGCTGCTGCCGCAGGTCCTCGACGACCTCGGGGTACGCGGCGAGGACATCGACTTCGTGCTGCTGACCCAGACCATCACCTACCACACCGGAGGGCTGGTCCCGGCACTGCTGCCCCGGGCGACCGTGTACGCCTCGCACGCCGGCATCCGGGAGATGCTCTGCTCGCCCCCCGGACACCCGCCCACCGAGTTCTACTTCACCGCGGCCTCCTGGGCGGCGCTGCGGGATCTGGCCGTGGCCGGACGGCTCGTGGTCACCGACGGGCCGGTGACGGTCGCCCCTGGGCTGGTGTTCGAGACCACCGGTGGTCACCATCCCGGCTCGGCCGGGGTGCGGGTACGCGCCGGGCACGGCGTCGTCGGGCTGCTGGAGACCGCGTTCTTCGCCCGCAACGTCGCCGAGGAACTGCCGATCGGTATCGCCGAGGACGCCGCGACATGCCGCCGGGTCATCAAGGAGTATCGAAGGATCTGTGATGAGGTGGTGGCGCTGCACGACCCGGGTAACGGCGACCGGTTCCGGGCCGGATCTGCGGCGCCCACCCCGGCCACCCCTCGGTACCAAGGAGTCCAGGACCATGACCTCCGCCCGTAACAGCGCACCGGACAGCCCGTCGGCCGCCGGCGTCAAGTCGGCCGAACGGGCACTGGACCTGATGGAGTACCTGGCCACCCGCCGCTCCGGTGCGACGTTCCCGCAGATCAGCCAGGACCTCGGCCTGCCCAAGAGCAGCCTGCACGGCCTGCTGACCACACTGGTCAACCGGGGCTGGCTCTACCTGGACGAGGAGAGCCGGCGCTACCGGATCGGATTGCGGGTCTGGGAGACCGCACAGAGCTTCGGCTACCTGGACAGTCTCGCCCACCACGCCGACCGGCACCTCACCGCCGCCCGGGACGAACTGGACGAGACGGTGCAACTGGCGGTCCTCGACGGGATCGACAACGTCTACATCGCCAAGGTCGAGGCCGACCATCCACTGCGGCTGGTCTCCCGGGTGGGGATGCGCCTGCCCGCGTACGCCACCGGACTGGGCAAGGTGCTCCTGGCCCACCTCGAACCGACCGACCTGCGGGCCCGGCTGCGGGGCGTGACCATGCGCCGGTTCACCGAACACACCATCGCCACCCCGGAACTGCTCCAGGAACGGATCCGGGAGATCCGGGAACGCGGCTTCGGTGAGGACGACGGCGAGTACACCCCCGGCGTGTTCTGCGTCGCGGTGCCGGTACGCGACGCCAGCGGACGTGTCGTGGCCGCGATGAGCTGCTCGATACCGCGCGCCCGGCTCACCGAGGGGCAGGCACACCGCGACCGGCTGGTGAACTCGCTGACCCGGCACGCCGAAGGGTTGTCCCGGGAACTCGGCTGGACCGGCGCCGACCGGTACGCCGGCGCCCCGTCCTGACCACCGACACAGACAGGAGAACGACATGGCGCAGCAGGTACAGACCGACCAGGCGCCGGCACCGGCCGGCGCGTACTCCCAGGGTCTGGTCGTCAACGGAATGCTCTACACCGCCGGGATGGGCCCGGCCGACCCGGCCACCGGGGAACTCGTCGGCGACGACATCGGCACGCAGACCAACCAGGTGCTGCGTAACCTCGACGCGGTGCTGCAGGCCGGCGGTAGCTCCCTGGCCCGGGTCGTCAAGGTCACCGTGCACCTGGCGGACCTGGCCGACTTCGCCGGGTTCGACCGGGCGTACCGGCGGCTGATGTCCGAGCCGTACCCGGTACGCACCACCGTCGGATCGACCCTGGCCGGGATACTGGTCGAGATCGACTGCGTGGCGACGGTCGACGTCGTCCCGGGCGCTGCTGCGGCGACCCCGTGACAGCGCCCCGCACACCGGTGACCGGGCGGGGCTGAGATGCGCATCGCGCTCTTCGTCACCTGTGTCAACGACCTCGTCTTCCCCGGTACCGGCCGGGCGGTGGTCCGGCTGCTCGAACGCCTCGGGCACCGGGTGGAGTTCCCGCAGGACCAGACCTGCTGCGGACAGCTGCACGCCAACACCGGCTACCGGGCGGAGGCACTGCCGCTGGTGCGGGCCTTCGTCACCACGTTCGACCGGTACGACGTGGTGGTGGCGCCCTCCGGCTCGTGCGTGGCGATGGTGCGCGACGCCTACCCCCGGCTGGCCGCGGACGACCCGGCGCTGCACGCCGCGGTAACCGCTCTCGGCCCGCGCACCCTGGAGCTGTCCGAGCTGCTGGTGGACGTGCTGGGCACCACCGACGTCGGCGCGACCTTCCCCCACCGGGTCGCCTACCACCCGACCTGTCACGGGCTCCGGATGCTCCGCCTGGCCGAACGGCCCCGCCGCCTGCTCGCCTCGGTGCGGGGCCTCGACCTGGTCGAGCTGGCCGAACCGGAACAGTGCTGCGGGTTCGGCGGTACGTTCGCCCTGAAGAACAGCGCGGTGTCCGGGGCGATGCTGGCCGACAAGTGCGCCGACGCCGTGGCCAGCGGTGCGGAGTACCTCGCGGCAGCGGACAACTCGTGTCTGGCGCACATCGGCGGTGGACTGGCCCGGCGGCCAGGAGCACCCCGCCCGATCCACTACGCCGAGATCCTGGCCGGTCCGGAGTCGTCCCGGTGACCGGCACCGGACGGATCACCGCCGCCCTGCCGTTTCCCACCGCGGCCCGCCGGCAGCTCGCCGACGAGCAGTTGCGGGCCAACCTGCGTCGGGCCACCCGCACCATCCGCGACCGGCGGGCCCGGACGGTCGCGGAGGTGCCCGACTGGGAGGCGCTGCAGGCGGCGGGGACGGCAATCAAGGACGACGTGCTGGGCCGCCTACCGGAACTGCTCGAACAGTTCGAGGACGCGGCAGGCGCCGCCGGGGCGCAGGTGCACTGGGCGCGGGACGCCGCCGAGGCGTGCGCGGTGGTCACCGGGCTGGTGCGGGCCACCGGGGCCGACGAGGTGGTCAAGGTCAAGTCGATGGCCACCCAGGAGATCGGGTTGAACGAGGCGCTCGCCGCCGCCGGGATCACCGCCGTCGAGACGGACCTGGCCGAGTTGATCGTGCAGCTCGCCGGTGACACCCCGTCGCACATCCTGGTACCGGCGATCCACTACAACCGTCGGCAGATCCGCGACATCCTCGCCGCCGGGCTGCCGGAGGTCGACGCATCCCGGTTGACCGACGACCCGGTGGTCCTGGCCGGGGCGGCCCGCCACCGGCTCCGGCAGCGGTTCCTCACCGCCCGGGTGGCCGTCTGCGGCGCCAACTTCGCCGTCGCGGAGACCGGCTCGCTGGTGGTGGTGGAGTCCGAGGGCAACGGCCGGATGTGCCTGACCCTGCCGGAGACGCTGATCTGTGTCGTCGGGGTGGAGAAGCTGGTGCCCACCTTCGCCGACCTGGAGGTCTTCCTCCAGCTTCTGCCGGCCTCGGCCACCGGGGAACGGATGAACCCGTACACGTCGGTGTGGACCGGGGTACGGCCCGGAGACGGCCCCCAGTCGGTGCACGTCGTACTGCTGGACAACGGGCGCAGCGACACCCTCGCCGACGAGGTGGGCCGGCAGGCGCTGCGCTGCATCCGCTGTTCCGCCTGTCTCAACGTCTGCCCGGTGTACGAGCAGGTCGGCGGGCACGCGTACGGGTCGACCTACCCCGGTCCGATCGGCGCGATCCTGTCCCCGCAGCTCACCGGGCCCGACGGGGGTGCCAACCGGACCCTGCCGTACGCCTCGACGCTCTGCGGCGCCTGTTACGACGTGTGCCCGGTACGCATCAACATCCCGGAGGTGCTGGTGCACCTGCGCCAGGTGGACGTCGACGCGCGCCGTGACCGACCGTCCCCGGAACGCGCCGCCATGCGGGCGATGTCGTGGGTGCTGCGTGACCGGCGGCGCTACCGGGCGGCGTTGCGCGCCGCCCGACGGGGTGCGGCACCCCTGCGGTGGGTGACCGGCCGGAGGGGCACGGTACGACGGCTGCCGTGGCCCCTGTCCGCCTGGACGGCCGACCGGGACGCCCCGCTGCCCGCCGCGCAGACCTTCGGCGACTGGTGGGCCGGTCGCGGGTCGGAGGCACCACGGTGACCGCGCGCGCCGACATCCTGACCCGGCTGCGCGCCGCCCGCACGGCGGCACCGGTCGTCGTGCCACGCGGGTACGACCGCGCGCCGGTCGTACCCGACCTGCTCGGGGTGTTCACCGACCGGCTGGCCGACTACCGGGCCGGGGTGCACCGGACGGGGTCGGACCGGCTGCCGGGGGTACTGGCCGGGCTGCTGCCCGACAGCGACACTCTCGTGGTGCCCCCGGGTCTCCCGTCACACTGGTTGACCGGCCGCGCAGGGCCCGTCCGGCGCGACGGTACGCCCCGCCCACTGGCGGTGACCGATCTGGCGGCCGGGCAGGTCTCGGTGCTCACCGGCTGCGCCGTCGGGGTGGCCCTGACCGGCACGCTGATCCTGGACTGCGGCCCGGACCAGGGCCGCCGCCTGCTCACCCTGGTACCGGACCACCACGTCTGCGTCATCCGGGCCACGCAGGTGGAGGCCGGACTGCCCGGGGCACTGGCCCGGTTGGCCGATCCCACCCGTCCGCTGACGTTCATCTCCGGGCCGTCGGCGACCAGCGACATCGAGCTGGCCCGGGTCGAGGGGGTCCACGGACCGCGTCGTCTGGACGTGGTCGTCGTCGACGACCGGTGACGCCCCGACCCGGGACCGGGGTGCGCGGCCTGCCGGCACCGCGAGGGACGTGACGAGCGTCACCAGGCTGGCGAGCTCCGCCGCGCCCGTGGTGAGCAGAATCCGCCGGACAGCACGCACCCGCCCTGACAGGGGTCGAGACGGCGGCACCGGTCGGCGCGACCCGGTCCGGCCCGCCGGGGTGATCAGATCACCGGCAGTAGCTACGGATCTGCGGACGGTACGGGCAACCCTCCCACCCAGCGCGATGCCCGATATCCCGCGCGCCAAGAGTCGGTGCCGCTGGATAGTCTGCCTGCCGACGTCGCCTCACATTAGTGCCCCCGGCCCGACAGGCGCGGTGCTGTCCACCGCCGGTCGGCCGAGACCGAATTTCAGGAGAATCTTGGTGACCCAGCAACCCGTCGCGACAACGGACAAGCTAGACGCCGCAGTCCTCAAGGTGGCCGGCGTCGTCGTCCTCGGCGCCATCATGTCGATCCTCGACGTGACGGTCGTCAGCGTCGCGCTGCCGACCTTCCAGAGCGAGTTCGACGCGTCGTACGCCCGAGTCGCGTGGACGATGACCGGTTACACGCTCGCGCTGGCCACCGTGATTCCGATCACCGGATGGGCCGCCGACCGGTTCGGCACCAAGCGCCTCTACATGGCCGCGCTGGCGCTGTTCACGATCGGCTCCGGGCTGTGCGCCACCTCCGACTCGATCGGGCAGCTCATCGCCTGGCGCGTCGTGCAGGGCCTCGGCGGCGGCATGCTCATGCCGCTGGGCATGACGATCATGACGCGGGCGGCCGGACCCCACCGGATCGGCCGCTTGATGGCGGTACTCGGAATCCCGATGCTGCTCGGGCCGATCGGCGGGCCGATCCTCGGTGGCTGGCTGATCGACACGGCGAGCTGGCAGTGGATCTTCCTGATCAACCTGCCGATCGGTGCCATCGCGCTGGTCTACGCCCAGATGGCGCTGCCGAAGGACAACCCTGAGCCGTCGGAGTCGTTCGACATCGTCGGCATGCTGATGCTCTCGCCGGGTCTCGCCCTGTTCCTCTACGGCGTCTCCTCGCTGCCCGAGGTCGGGACGTTCGCCGACTCCGAGGTGTGGCTGCCGATGGTGCTCGGTGCCGTACTGGTGGTGGCGTTCGTGTTCTACTCGTTCAAGCCCCGGCACCCCCTGGTCGACCTGCGGCTGTTCGCCAACCGGAGCCTGACCATCGCCTCGGTGACCATGTTCGTGTTCATCATCGCTTTCATGGGGGCGGGGCTGCTGTTCCCGAGCTACTTCCTCCAGGTCCGGGGTGAGTCCACGCTCGCTGCCGGCCTGCTGATGGCGCCACAGGGCATCGGCGCGATGATCACCATGCCGATCGCCGGCACACTGGCGGACCGGGTGCCGGTGGGCCGGACGGTGCCGTTCGCGCTGGTGCTCATCGCCCTGGGCTTCTTCACCTTCACCCAACTCGACGCGGAAACCTCCTACTGGCTGCTCTGCGGCTCGCTGTTCGTCATGGGTCTGGGCATGGGTGGCACGATGATGCCGATCATGACGTCGGCGCTGCGTACCCTGCACCCCAACGAGGTGGCCCGGGGTTCCACCCTGGTCAACATCCTCCAGCAGATCGGCGGCTCGATCGGCGCTGCGGTGATGTCGGTGATCCTGACCAACGAGCTGAACGGTTCCCGGCAGATCCCCGGTGCGACGACCCCGGATGGCGAACCGCTCACCGAGGCGGGGCTGGCCATCGCCGCCCAGCAGCAGCCGGGGCTGCTCCAGCAGTTCCCGGTGGACCCGTCGCTCATCAGGCGCGGCCTGGACTTCGCGGCGGACTCCTTCGCGACCACGTTCTGGGTGGGGTTCGCGCTCGTGCTGGTCACGTTCATCCCGGCGGCCCTGCTGCCCCGGCGGCGCGAGCAGTCGCACCTGCTCGACGACCAGCAGGCGGAGCGACCGGCGCCCGTCGTCATGCACTGAGTTTCCGTATCCGTGGGCCGTCAGGGGGAACCCTGGCGGCCCACCGCTGTTTTGGCGGTACGGGTCTGTGCGGTGAAGGTGCTGGGACGCCGCCCGCTTCCGGGCGGGCGGCGTCACGCCGGGCTGGTCACCGGGGGCGTCACCGCCATGATTTATAGACAACAACCTACACTGTTAACAACGTTTAATTTATGTTCATGGCATCTCCCCCTCCGAAGGAGTAGCCATGCGCCGAAGAATCGCCATCCCGCTGCTCGCGGCGGGCACCGTCGCCTCCACCCTGGCCGTCGCCGCGCCCGCCCAGGCCCACGGGTACGTCTCGTCGCCCCCCAGCCGGCAGGCCCTCTGCGCGCAGAACAAGGTCCCGGACTGCGGTCAGATCAAGTACGAGCCGCAGAGCGTCGAAGGCCCCAAGGGCCTGCGCAGCTGCCACGCCGGCATCGCCCAGTTCGCGGTACTCAACGACGACAGCCGTAACTGGCCCGCCACCTCGGTCGGCAGCTCGGCCACGTTCACCTGGGTCAACACCGTCCGCCACGCCACCAGCAACTGGGAGTACTGGATCGGCAGCACCCGGATCGCCGTCGTGGACGGCGGCGGACGACAGCCCGACGCCACCGTGTCCCACAACGTCAACCTCAGCGGATTCTCCGGGCGGCAGAAGCTGCTCGCCATCTGGAACATCGCCGACACCGCCAACGCCTTCTACGCCTGCGTGGACCTGCAGATCGGTGGAGGCAACCCGACACCCAGCCCCACTCCGAGCCCGACCACCCCGTCGCCGACCCCGACGGCGAGCCCGACCACGAGCCCGACCGCGCCCAGCGGCACCTGGACCGCCGGCCGGGCCTACCAGGTCGGGGACGTGGTCACCTCCAACGGCGTGACCTACCGCTGCCGCCAGGCACACACGGCGCTCCCGGGTTGGGAACCGCCCAACGTGCCGGCCCTGTGGACCCAGCTCTGACCGTACGGATGCGGCGCATGCCGGGCGTGCGCCGCCCCCGCCCCTCGGCCCGGCCGTCGGATCGGAGGAACGGCATGCGTCGCCTGCTCGCCGCCGTACTGCTGGCGGCCCTGCCATCCGTCACCGGCTGCACCGGCCAACCCGCGGGCCCCGCCCCGGAGGCAGCCCGGTCGGCACCGGTCATCGACGCCTCGACCAGCACCATCGACGTGCTGTTCCTGACCATGATGGTGGCGCACACCGAACAGACCCTGGAGATCGCCCGGCTCGGGCGTGACCGGATCACGGACACCCAGCTCCGGACACTGGTCGCCGCCATCGATGTCACCGAGACCGATGAACTGGCCACCATGCGCCGATGGTTGCGCGACGCCGGACCCGAGGTCGCGGCCGCTGCCGCCCGGCACGACCACTCCGGACACAGCGACGCCGTCGCCGGACTGACCCGGCTGCGCGCCGCCCCGCCCGGCGAGGTGGACCGGGTGCTGCTCGACGTGCTCAGCGCGCACCAGCGCACCGCGGCCGACCTGGCCCGGGCGCAGGTACGCGCCGGCACCAGCGAGCGGGTACGCGAACTGGCCCGGCGTATCGCGCAGTCCCGCACCGCCGAGGTGGAGTTGATGGCGACGCTGCCGGCAGCCCTGGGGTCCGGGCGCACCGCCACCGCCAACCCGCACCCCGGCAGCGGCACCGGGACTCCGGCGGCCGGTACCGTCGGACGGACCGGTTACCGCCGGCCACGACGCGTACGCACGGCTGCCACCAACGCCAGGGCGAGCAGGCCCAGACCGCCGACCACGACGGCCCGGGTGGTGTCCCGGGGTCCGGCGCGGTCGGCGGCGTCGGCGGCGCGGGTGGCGGTCGGTGCCGGGGCGTCCCGGCGGGTGACCGTCGGCGCCGGGGTGTCCCGGCGCGGGGTGGGCGACGGAACCGGGGTCAGGGCGTAGCGCAGGACCGTGGGCCGGGTACCCGGCGGCTGGCCTGCGCTCTCGGAGACGGTGAGCAGGGACCGCCCGTCCCGGCTGTAGCTGACCGCCTCGCCCTGCGGTTCGTCCGGCAGCGCGGTGACCCGTGGCGTTCCCCTGGTCAGCGCGGCGATCACGGCACCGCCGGACACGTCGAACTCGAACGCGTCGGCGTAGGTGCGCAGCACCACCCGGCTACCGTCCGGGGCGGTCGCGGCGCCGGTGACCAGCCTCCGGCCCAGGAAGGAGAACGGGTTCGAGGTGGTGGTGCCCGGTAGCCGTACCCGCCCCACCTCGACCAGCGGCACCGTCGCATCCCGTCGCAGTGGTCCCACCGGGGTGTACAGGCCGGCGCCGCCGCTCTGCTTGGTGACGATCACCGGGAGGCCGTCCCGGGTCACCAGGAGCGCTTCGGCGTCGTGCGGTCCGTCCGGATAGGTCATCCGGTAGAGGACCGGCCTGCTGGCCCTCGGCGCGAGTTTCCACACCGCGATCGTCTCCCGGGCCCGGCCGTTGTCACCGATGTCGCCCACCCAGATCGTGCCGTCGGCACCGACCGCCAGGTCCTCGGTGTCACGTGGCCGGGACGGAAAGGGCAGGGTCCGTACGACCGCACACCTGCGGTCGAGAAAGAAGATCCGCCGGTGGGACTCGTCGTCGGCGCCGTCGTTGACCACGACGAATCCGGCGTCGGTGGCGACCAGCCCGGAGATCTCGTTCAGCCGGCCGTCACGCACCTGGCAGACCGGCACCGCGCCGGTCGGGGCCATGGCCGTCGGAGCTCCCACTGCCGCGCCCGGAGCCACGGTGACGGCGAGGACGGCGGCGAGCGCGACCAGCACCGCGCACCGCCGCCCCCGGACGGCCTGGTCAGGTACCCGCACCACCCACCTCTTCCCCACGACGCGAGGACCGGCACAAGCTCCGGACCACACCGGCCAGGTACCTGACCGGTCCCGTTGGGCACCGCAGCGGCACAGCCGCTGTCCGGTCGCACCGTCCGGGACACCAACCGTATCGACAGGCCCTCCCCGCCGACCCGGCCTGTCCGGACGGTCGTGGGCCGTCGTGGGAGGGTCGATGCCACCGGCAGGATGGACATGTTCTTCGTCAGGCGTCACGACCCGGAGGCGACATGTTCCTCGACCCCGACCGCTTCCCGTTCCTCGCCGAGCTACCGCGCCGGTGGGCAGAGATCCGCGACGAGTACCTGGCCCTGCCCGAGGACACCTTCGAGCCGTGGGTGCAGCGCGAGATGTACGGCCACGGCTGGAGCGTGTACGGACTGGTCGCCTTCGGTACCCGCATCGAGGCGGCCCTGGCCTCCTGTCCCCGTACCGCGGACGCCCTGGCCGGCATCCCCGGTCTGACCACGGCCGGTTTCTCCCGGATGGCACCGGGTACCCACATCAGACCCCACGAGGGGTGGGTGACCACCGTCTACCGGACCCACCTGGGGCTGGTGGTACCCGGCGGGGAATGCGCGATCCGGGTCGGCCGGCAAACCAGAAGCTGGCACGGGGGTGGTCTGCTGGTGTTCGACGACACCGTCGAACACGAGGCGTGGAACCGGACCACCGCCACCCGGGCAATCCTGCTGCTCGACTTCACCCGCCCCGGCCAGGAGCACGCCGCACCCGACGTCCCACCGGCCGAGGTCGCCCGCCGGATCGCCCGCCGACAGGGCTGAGGAACGCGGCCGGCAACCGAGACGCCAACGGCGGCTCGGTCATCACCGACCCGGAGCGGACCCGATGACGACCACCCGCGCCCACTCGGGCGGCGTATCCGGCACGTAGTCGGGGTCGTCCTCGCGCCAGGACGGCGCCACCCCGTGCCGGGGGAACAGCCCCACCACCGTCCGGCAGGGCGGCCGGGTCGTCGGCCAGGGTGTCTGCCCGTCGGTCAGGGCAACCATGACATCCGGCCGGGGCCTCGCCCGCAGTGCCCGGGCGAACCCGGCACGCAGGTCCGTTCCCCCGCCGCCCACCAGTGGGATCCCCTCGGCCCGGCACAGTGGGTGTACGACGCGGGCCGCCGCGTCACACGACAGCACGGTGACCAGGTCCCGCCGGCCCCCGACGGCACGGGCGATCGCAGCGACCTCCAGCAGGGCACTGCCGAGTTCGGCGTCACTGACCGAGCCGGACGTGTCGATGACCACCGAGACCCGTGGCGGCCGGCGCCGCAGGCTCGGCAGGATGACGCCGGGCAGGCCGGCGGAGCGTCGCGACGGCCTGCCGTAGACGTAGTCCTCCCCCGCACCGGGGCCGGACGCCGCCGAACGGAGCGCCGCCCCCAGCAGGTCCCGCCACGGCTGCGGCGGATGGAACGCCTCCTCCGCCCAGCGCCGCCAACCCTTCGGGGTGTCGCCCGGGCGGGCGGTGATGCCCTGCGCCACCCGGAACCGGACCGCGTCCCGCTCCTGCGCGCTGAGTCCGTGGGCACCGTCCGCTCCCAGGTCCCACTCCCGTTCCAGCCCGTCGGCTCCGCTGCCGCAGTCCAGCCAGGCCAGGCTCTGCGTACGCGGTCCGAGCCGGAACATGCGCAGGTAGTCCTCCATCAGTTCGCCCTCGGGCAGCCCCAGCAGTCCCGGTCCGACGGCGCCTTCGGGGCGGGGCAAGCCATCACCGAACACGTCGTCGTTGATCTCGCAGTCTGCGGCGATGTTCATCCGCAGCCGCTCCCCCGGGCCGGTCAGTCCGCGTTCCCGCGCGACCCGGTCGCTCCGCCCGTGATGGTCGCGCAGCAAGTGGGACACCTCGTGTACCCACACCCCGGCCAGTTCCTCCACCGGGGTCCGATCCACGAAGGCCGGCGAGACGTAACATCGCCAGTGCCGGTCCACGGCCATCGTGGGGACCCGCCGCGATTCCACCGCGTGCAGGGCGAACAGCGCCGTCGCCAGGTAGGGCCGGACCCGGGCGGCGTGCAGTCGGGCGGCGAACAGCTTCTCCCGGTCCAGCGTCCCCGGCGTGTCCGGCGTCATCGGCCGGTACCCGCGGCGGCGGCGACCCGCGCGGCGGCGTTGTCCGCCCGCCGGGTCAGGGACACCGCACCGGCAAGCCGGTCGATCGATGCCGGGACGTCCCAGTCGTCCTGCCGTAGCGTGGCGAGCGTGGTGGCCGGAACGACCACCAGGTCGGGGGCTCCGGTCTCCACGGCCCTGGCCAGCAGGGTCCACGCGGCGTCCCAGCGGGACCTTTCCGGACGGTTCCGGACCGCCTCCACCACGGCGTCGAGAACGGCCTGGCGCAGGTCGCCCCGTTCGGGCAGGTCGGCCGTTGCCGGGCTGGCCAGCAGTTCCTCCGGGTCCGGCAGGTCCATCCTGTCCAGGCTGGCCAGCAGCTCCAGCCCCGGCCCGTCGCCCACCGTGCTCCGAACCAGCATGGACAGTACCTCCCGGGAGGTGTCGGCCACGGTGGCGAAGGCGGTCAGCCGCAGAGCCATCTCCCAGGTGCGCGGTGATGGCCAGGGGCCACCCCGGCGGGTCTCGTTGGCGGGCAGCCGGTGCACGAGTCCGGGACGTGCGGTCAGGAACCCGCACACCGCGCGGCGGGCGAGGGCCACCGCCCCGGACAGCCGCTGCGGGTCCAGCCGGGGTAGCGATGCCCGGGGCCAGGTGCCGCCGAGGCCGCGCACCACGACCTCGGGGTCGTGGGTCCACTGGAGGTGGACGAACCGGTTGGCCAGGGGTGGGCTCAGCTCCCAGCCGTCGGCTGCGGAGGAGCGTGGATTGGCGGCGGCGACGATCCGGACCCCGGCGGGTAGCCGCAGCGCGCCGACCCGCCGTTCGAGCACGACGCGGAGCAGGGCGGCCTGGACGGCCGGTGGTGCGGTGGACAGTTCGTCCAGGAAGAGCAGCCCCCGGCCGGCGCGTACCAGGCGCACCGCCCAGTCCGGTGGGGCCATCGGGACGCCCTGGACTGCGGGATCGTCGCCGACCACGGGCAGACCGGCGAAGTCGGACGGCTCGTGCACGCTGGCGATCACCGTGGTCAACGGCAGGTCGAGGGCGGCGGCGAGCTGGGTGAGGGCGGCGGTCTTGCCGATCCCCGGTTCCCCCCACAGCAGCACGGGCAGGTCGGCGGCCACGGCCAGGGTCAGGGCCGCCAGCTGGGTGTCGGGGCGGGGCTCGGTGTCGGTGTCACCGAGGAGGGCGAGCAGTTCGGCGGCGATGTCGAGCTGGGCGGCGTGAACCGGGCCGGTGGGCGTGCCAGGGGCGGCGGGCAGGATGGTGCTGGGCATGTGCGATCACCTTTGGGTGGGCCGGCAGCGGGCCGGGGGCAGGCAGGGACAGCAGAAGGGGATGGGACTGGCCGGTCAGCGGAATGTCGCGTGGCGGGGGCGGGTCCGGTGGTCGCGGGGCCGGCCGGTGCGGGACCGGTGCGGCACCGGTCCGTGTCCGGTCAGCCCGGCGCGGAACAGGCCGTGCGCGATCCGCCGGAGCGCGGCCGTCTCCAGTTCGTCGCGCAGGGCGCCGCTGCGCAGCAGCGCGTCGGGCCCGAGGAGATCCTCGACGGCAGCCAGGGCACCGGCGGTGTCGCCGTGGTCCAGACGTGCCCGGACGTCAGCGAGGCGCTCCGGATGGCGGTGCGCGTCGTCGATCGCCTTCAGGCAGGGCAGCGGGGTCCCGGTCAGCGCGGCCAGCAGCTCCTCGCGGCGGATCTCCGCCGGGTCGTGGTCCAGCGCTACGAGTACCCCGTTCACGGGACCGATGCGGTGCCGGGCACCCCGGCACTCGACCAGGCGCTGGTTGGCGGTGCCGTCGGGCATCCGTGGGGCGTCGGCCGGCGGATGGCCTGGTACGAGCGCCGACGCGACGAGCGGATGCAGCCCGTCGACGTCGATGAGTCCGGCGCTCAGCAGAGCCAGGTCGGGTGGCACCCAGGTCGCCGCGTCGGGCAGTACCGGCAGCGCCGACGTACGGCTACCCGTTGACATCGACGTGATCCGTAGCCCGGGGATGCCGCCGGTATTCCCGTCCACCGACAGGTCCAGTACCAGCTGATACCTGGCCCCGAGCCGCACGGCGACGGCGCCACCGGTCCGCCCCTCCACCTCGAGCAGGATCCCCGCTTCGGCCGCCCACCGGTCCACGGCGCAGCCCCGCCCCCGCAGGACGTCCGCTGCGGGGTGGCCGTCGGCAAGCGGTGCGGCCTGCTCACCGGCGGACGGTGCTGGGTCGGCGCCAGGGGACGGCCGGTCCGCCCCGGAGCGGACCCGCAGTTCATCGGTTCTGCGGGCGTCCCACAGGTGGCGGTGCAGGTCGAGGCGGAACCGTCGATGGGGACGGGGATGCGGATGCGACCCGGGTCCGGATCGGGAGCCGGGTCCGGACCGCGATCCGTCCCACAGCGCGAGGCTGATCCGCTGACCGGCGTCGGCCCAGGCCGGTGGGGTCCGGACCACGAGGTGCACCGGGTTGCCGTCCGCCTGCCCCGGTGGGTGGTAACGGGCCAGGGGGATGGTCAGACCCGGCCGGAGCAGCCCGTCGGGGGCGATCCTCGGCATGTGCCAGCGGAGCAGGTCAGGGGCCAGATGACGGAGGTCGTCGCGGATCCGGGCCGCGAGCTCGCGGCCGTGGGTACGGGCCACGACGCGCAGATCCAGATCGACGTCGACGCGTGCGGCGGCACAGGCTCCGGCCCAGTCGCCGACGGTACGGCGGGCCGTCGCGGAACTGATCATGGAAGGCGGCACGGCGAACTCGCGCACCTGCCGCCACAGGGAGAGACGGGGATTCCCGTCCACGGTCAGGGGGTGCATCAGCACTCACCTTGCGTGGAACGGACCCCCAATCTACGGAAGGAGGTAGTCATCGCGGGCAGCATAGCGCCTCCCGGACGGGTGGGACACCCCGTACGGGCAGCAGCGGCAACCGGCTGGACACGGTTGATCTTCGGTGACAGGATCCGCCCCGTGTCGCATCCCGCACCCCCGGCCGGCAAGGGCCCCACTCCCGTCCTGCAGCGACCGGAGGTCCCCCTGGTCGCTGCGGTACTCGCCCCGGTGTTCGCACTGTCCGGTGTGACGTCCCTGGTCGGCGCGCAGGTCCTGCCGTGGGTGAGCGTACGGACCGGGGACATGTTCCCGGGGCTCAGGCCCGCCACGGTGGGGGTCTGGCACCTCCATGACCTGGCCGGGGCCACCATTCCACTCCACATCGGATGGGCGGGACTGCTCGGGCTGATCGTCGTCGCCTGGGTCAGGCCGTCCTGGCGTCGGTACGCGTTCCGGGCTGCCGTCGGGCTCTCGTTGGTGCTGACCTTCCTGATCTGTGACCTGGGGCAGGCCGCCATCGAGGCCGGCGGGTACCAGCGGGCCGACCATCCGGACGCATCCCTACAGACCGGAGCCGTGCTCGGCATGTTCGGCACCGCCGCGCTCGTCCTCTCGGTCGCGGCGCTGGCCCGATCCACCGGACACCGGCAGGTGGCCACACCGCCGCCGTACGTCTCCAACCAGACGCCCCCGGCGCCGCCCACCGTCCCGGCCCGGACGCCACAGACCGCAGCGCCGCCGGCAGCAGCGGCCACAGCGCCGCCACCAGCACGGGAAACCGCAGCGCCGTCGGCGGCAGCCGGCGGTGAGGGCTGGTCCGCCCGGCCCGTCTGGGTACCGTGGTGGCGCCGCCGGGGCCCACGGACGGCGGCGATCGCCGGAGCGGTGGTGACGGTGGTGCTGCTGGCGACGACGGTCTGGATGGTCGCCCACCGACCGGCCCCACCACCGTGGCGTACCGCCACCCTGGATGAACTGATCATCGAGCCGACCGGGGTCGGCCCACCGGTCACCCCGCCGGACATCGCCGAACAGCTCGACCTGCGCGACGGCGACGCCGCTTCGGTGCTGTTCGGCCTCACCGGTGTCCAGCAGTCCGTCGGCAAGGGCTGGGCCGAGGCCGACGGCACGTTCGTGACGATCATGCTGCTGCGCTTCGGCTTCCCGGACAGCGCCGAGCGGTTTGCCGCCACCTGCGTGCAGCACCTGCAGCGGCAGGTCGGCCGGAGCGGTGCCGCCGACCTGCCCGACCTGGGTGGCGCCAGCGCCTTCACCAGCACCACGGCCGGAGCCGGCGGGGTGGCCCGGGTACGGATCATCGCCCACCGGGGAGATGTCGTCGTCCTCGTCACCGAGACCGCGTCGTCGACGGTTTCCACAGGCCACGCCCACCGCTACGCACGGGAGCAGTACCACCGGCTGTGACCTGGGCCGGCGCCCGGCGCGGATGGTCTGGTACGGTACGCCGCTGCTGGCCCGAGCCCGGCACTCCGGCACGGACCGGCGGGAGACGGACGGTGCGGACGGTCGGGAGGTGCACATGACGGACCTGCACTTCCGGATCCTGGGTCCACCGCAGATCGTCCTCGATGGACGACCCGTGCCGGTCGGCGGGCCGAAACAGCAGGCCCTGCTGGTGCTGTTCCTGCTGCGACCGAACCGGTTCGTTGCGGCGGACTGGCTGGTCGACGCGTTGTGGGACGGTCGGCCACCGGCCAGCGCCCACATGACGCTGCGCACCTACGTCGCCGGGCTACGGCGGGCGGTGGAGCCGCAGCGGTCCTCCCGCGCACCGAGCCGGATCCTGCGTAACCACCCCGGAGGATACGAGCTACGGGTCGATCCCGACGCCATCGATGCGGTCCGGTTCGGCCAGCTCGTGGACCGGGCAGCGGCCGCGCTCACGGCCGGGGACGCGGACGCGGCGGAGCAGGGCTACGACGCGGCGCTGGCGTTGTGGCGCGGCGAACCGCTCGCGGGCCCGGCCGATCTGGGCGTGGTACGTCCGGAGGTGACCCGGCTGGTGGAGCTGCGCCTCGACGCCGAGGAGGGACGGTTCGCCGCGATGGTGGCCGCCGGCCGGCAGGCGACGGTACTGGCGCAGTTGCGTCGCTTCGTCACGGCGAACCCGCTGCGTGAGCGCGCCCGGGCGCAGCTGATGCTGGCGCTGTACCGGTCGGGTCGGCAGACCGAGGCGCTGGCGGTCTTCGACGAGGGCCGTCGGTTGCTGGCCGACGGGTACGGACTCGATCCGGGTGACGAGGTACGCGCCGCGCATTGGCTCATCCTGACCGGGGCCGTACCCGCCGACACCCCGATGACACCACCCGTGACGACCGACGCGGTGGTGGTCGGGGCGACACCGGCCGGGGCGACGGGCCGGCTGGTCGGCCGGCATGCGGAGCTGGCCCGACTCGCGGAGGCGCTGGACGCCGCGATCCGCCACGGTGGGCGGGTCGCCGCCATCGTGGGCGAACCGGGAATCGGCAAGACCAGTCTCGCCGCCGCCCTCAGCGGACAGGCTGCCGCCACCGGTGTCCCGGTGGTGTGGGGCCGTTGCCCGGACATCGGGCAGGCACCACCGTTCTGGCTGTGGCGCCAGGTGGTACGCGAACTCGCGGCGATGCCACAGGCCGGTGACGCCGGCTCGGCACCACGACTGGGCGGGTTCGCCGCCGGACCGTTGGCCGGCCTGACCGGTACGGTCGAGCCCGACCCGACGGCCCGGTTCCAGGCGTACGAGGCGGTGTCCGAGCTGGTGCGGGCGGTGGCCCGACCGAGGGGCCTGCTCGTCGTCCTGGACGACCTGCACGCGGCCGACCCGGATTCGCTGCTGCTGCTGCGGTTCCTCTCCCCGGTCCTGTCCGGCACCCGCGCCTTCGTCGTCGTCGCGCTACGTCCCTACGACCACGACCCGACACTGGTGGCGACCGTCGCCGCACTCGCCCGGGGATCCGGCTACACCCCGCTACGGCTGACCGGACTGGACATGCCGTCGGTGACCGACCTGATCGCGGATCACACCGGTATGCCGCCGACCGACCGGGTCGTGGCCCGACTGGCGGCCCGTACCGGTGGGAACCCGTTCTTCCTCACCGAGCTGCTCCGGTGGCGGACCGACCCGACCGGCGCGGACCTGCCACCGAGCATCAGGGACACCGTCCGGCTGCGCCTGCACGGGCTGCCCGAGGCGGCCCGCCACTGCCTCGACCTGCTCGGCGTCGCCGGCCGTGACCTCGACGTGCAGATCATGGCGGCAGCCCTGGACATGACGACGCCGGCGGTCGCCGACGCCCTCGCCGCAGCCCATGCGGCCGCACTGGTGACCGAGGCCGGACCGGGTGGGGTGCGGTTCCGGCACCCGCTGCTGGCCGAGGTCGTCTACGCCGAGCTGCCCCCACCACGGCGGGCCGTGGCACATGCCCGCCTGGCCGGGGCGTACGAGGCGGCCGGGACGGTCGCACCGGCGGAGCTGGCCTACCACTACGGCCGGGCGGTCGGGCTCGGCCACGGCGACGACCACCTGCGGTGGTCGCTGGCCGCAGCGGACGACGCGACCCGGCGACTCGCCTACGAGGACGCCATCGGCCACCTCGACCGCGCCGCGCAGCGGCTGGCCGTGCGGTCCGCCGGCTCGCCGGACGCGGCACGGACCGAACTGGCCGTACAGCTGCACCGGGCGTCGCTGCTGCAGATGGCGGTCGGTGTCGGCAGTGAGGCGGCCGGGCAGGTCTGTGCCCGGGCCCGGGAGCTGCTGTCGCTGGTGGGCCCGGACACGGACATCCGGCCGGCGCTGTGGGCGCTGGGTGAGCTGGCGGCCAACCGGGCCGACTTCGCCATCTGCACCGACCTCGCGCAGCGGCTCGTCGCGGCCGGGGACGACGGCACGAACCTGATCACGGCGGCCGGGGAGTACCTGCTGGGCGTGGTCGGCTACTTCACCGGACGGCTCGCGGAGGCCGACCGACGGCTCACCACGGCGGTCGACCTGCTGCGGGAGGTGGATCTGCGGCTGCTCAGCCGGCAGGTCGGTCGGCGTCCGGTGCTGGCCGCCTACAACTTCCGGGCACTGGTCCGGTCGCTGCGGGGCGACGCCACCGCAGCGGCGGACCTCACCGACGCCGCCGCCCTGGCCGACGAACTCGACGATCTGTACGGGCGGGCGAACGCGGCGCTGTTCGCCGGTTGGCTGGGGTTGCAGGAGCACGACGTCGTCGCGGTCCGGAGCGCGGCGCGGCGCTGCCGGGAGATCGGGGCGGCGGGCGGACTGCCGCACTTCGTCACCACCGGGACGTTCCTGCACGAGTGGGCCGCCGCCCGGGGCGGTGACCCCGACCGGCTACCCGCGATGCGGGCCGCCGGGCAGGCGATCTACCAGCTCGGGCTCCGCGCCACCCGCACCATCGTGCTCAGTGCGATGGCCGAGGCGTACCTGTCGGCCGGTGACGCGGTCACCGCAGCGGAACTGGCCGACGAGGGGCTGGCCACGGCGGACGAGTTGGACGAGCGGGTGGTCACCGCCGAGCTGCACCGGGTACGCGGCCTCGCCTGCGGTGATCCGGCCGCGCTGCGTACCGGTGCCCGGCTCGCCACCACGCAGGGCGCCGGGCTGCTCCTGGCCCGTTTCACCGCCGACGCTGGTCACTGACCGGTGGAGGTCGACCTCCACACCGTCTCCACACGCCCTCCACACTCCCCTGGTGTCGTGGTCGGCGTAGGAGCGCACGGCCCCGGGCCGTCGCGCACGGAGCCGGCACCGGAAGGGACCACCCGATGCGAGCAACCCACCAGTCCGATCCCGCAGCGGCCCGGGAGGTCGACGTTGCCGTCATCGGATGCGGTCCGGTCGGCGCGCTGACCGCGAACCTGCTCGGCGCGCGTGGCATCAGCACGCTGGTCGTCGAGCGGAGTGTGGCGCCGCACGGTCAGCCGCGGGCGTTCTCCTGCGACGACGAGACGTTGCGGATCTACCAGCAGGCCGACCTGTTCGACCAGGTGAGCCGGGGGATGCACGCGCCGACGGTCGCGGAGTACATCAACCGCAGGGGACGACTCCTGGCCAGGATCGCCCTGTCGGAGATCGACTTCGGGTTCGGCCACGCACCTCTGCACTTCTTCGACCAACCCCGGCTCGAACAGACCCTCCGTGCCGGGCTGGCCCGGTTCAGCCAGGTCGACCTCCAGCTCGGCACCGAACTGGTGAACCTGCACCAGGACGGCGACGGGGTGGACCTGGTCCTGCGGGATGTGGCCACCGGGCAGCTCCGCCCGGTGCGGGCCCGGTACGTGCTCGGCTGCGACGGTGCCCGCAGCACCACCCGATCGGTGATCGGGGCCCGGGCGGAGGGCGCCAGCTACCCGGAGCCGTGGCTGGCCGTCTCCGGTGAGGTGCCGGCCCACGCCGTCCGGGTGGACCGCACCACGTTCGTCTGTGACTGGCAGCGACCGGCGTTCGTGTCCCCCGGGGCGGGCGGCAGCTACCGCCTGGAATTCATGCTCCGCGCCGGTGAGACCGACGCCGTCATGCAGCGGCCGGAGACCATCGCCGCGCTGGTCGAACCGTACGTCGACCCGGCCCACCTCACCGTCACCAGGGCCTCGGTGTACACGTTCCATCACCTGGTCACGCAGCGGTGGCGGGAGGGTCGGGTGTTCCTGCTGGGCGACGCGGCGCACCAGATGCCACCGTTCCTCGGCCAGGGCCTGTGCAGCGGCCTGCGGGACGCGGCGAACCTGAGCTGGAAACTCGCCATGGTGCTGTCCGGTACCGCCGACCCGACGGTGCTCGACACGTACGAGACCGAACGTCGACCGCACACCGTGGCGATGGCCGGCACGAGCGTACGGCTCGGCCGGATCTTCCTGGCCCGCAGCCGTACCGTCGCCTGGCTCCGGGACACCGCACTGCGGGCCGTGCAGACGGTGCCCCGGATCCGCCGGTTCGTCCGGCACTTCGAGTTCAAGCCGGTGCCGGCGTACCGGCGGGGTCTGCTGGCCGGCGGGCGGCGTGCCGGTGCCGTCGGCACGATGTTCCCCCAGCCCCGGGTCGTCACCGTCGGCGCGGACACGCCCCAGTTGCTCGACGGGGCGCTCGGTACCGGCTTCGCCGTGCTCGGGTCCGGCGTGCCGGCGGCCACGCTCTCCTCGCCGGCCTGGCAGGGGCTGCCGGTGCGGTTCGTCGGCGTCCATCCGGCCGGTACCCCGACGGAGAGCCTGCCGACGGCGACGGCAACGGGGCACGACCGGATGGAGCACGTCGACATCGTCGACGTCGACGGGGTGATCACCGCCTGGCTGCGGCGGCACCGCGTCGACCGGGTGGTCCTGCGGCCGGACCGGTTCGTGTTCGCCACCGGGCAGTCGCAGACCACGGAGCGCTTCGCCCGGGACCTCACGGCCGTCCTGCGGGGCGACCGCCCGTGAGGCGGCTGCCACCCGGCCGGGTCAGCGGAGGGGCCCGGCCGGCGTCAGGCGGCGGAGTGGGCGTGCCGGGCCGCGCGTTCGGCCAGCCACAACCACCGGCGCTGCACCTCACCGCTGGTGGCAGCGACCATGGCCAGCGCGTCCGACCGGACCGCGGCCAGCGCCGCCGCCTCCGCCGACGGGTCGTCCAGCACGGCCGCGCCGTCGCGGAACGCCTCGGCCTCGGCCGCGCCGCCGAAGCGTGGGGCCACCTCGTCGCGCCAGAAGTCCGCCCAGGCCAGTTCCGGGTTCCAGGTGAAACGCGCGTACGCCAGGTAGCTGATCTCGTTGGTCGGGTGGTACGCCGACGCCTCGGCGAAGATCGTCAGCCCGCGCATCCCCGCGCCACCGGCCCGGGTGGCCATGTCGGCGTACAGCTCGGGCACCCAGGAGTGCCGCTGCCGGTTCCACTGTGAACCGGCGTGGGTACGCAGGACGTTCGTGCTGTGCGGGAGCGCCTCGACGTGCCCGGCGGTGAGCCGGTCCCGGTTGTCGGACCAGAAACCACGGTTGACGCAGTACTGGTAGGCCACGTCGTCGGGCAGGTCGGCCAACGGCTTCTGCGCGTCCAGGTCGAAGATGTTGTCCCAGTACACCTCGACCAGGTGGCGCAGCGGTACGCCCGCCGGTCCGTTGCGCCGGGCGGTCTCCAGCAGCGTCGGGTAGACCGACCGCATGGCCTCGTACGACCACGAGGTGCGCTCGCCGCCGGTCCGGGAGGTGCACCGGGCGCACGCGCAGCTGCCGTAGTCGCCGGTCTCGAAGTTGATCCCGCCGACGGGCAGCGTGTCCAGCAGCCAGTCGATGGCGTCCCGGTGCCAGGCGAGGTTGTCCGGCTGCGAGGGGCAGGCCGCCATCATGTACTCGCTGGCCGGGAAGTGCAGGTCGCCGAACTCGTCGATGTCGAAGCCCACCTTCTGCGGCAGTTCGGCCGCCAGGTCGGGGCGGCTGCGCAGCCAGGTGGCGAGGTTGTAGCGGTGCCGGCCGTCGAAGTAGATGCCGCCGTAGGCGTTGACCCCGATGCCGGCGATGATGCGTACGCCCCGGGCGTTGGCGTACTCGCACAGCTCCCGGGCCGCCGCCACGCCGCCGTGGGCGTCGCGCAGCAGCCCGTACACCACGATGCCGCCGATCCGCTCACGACTACAGAAGTCGACCAGTCGCCGGTAGTCGGCGCCGAACGCCTCCGCCGACTTGGCGTACGGGTTGAGCGCCCCGATCTCCTGCTGACCGAGCTGGCGCAGGTCCCAGTTGGTGGAGTGGTCCCAGGTCCACAGGGTACGCAGCGGCAGGCCGGGTGATCCGGTCCGGACGCCCACCGGCAGGCCGGCCGGGGTGGCCAGGGCGAGCAGCTCCCGAGCGGCGTGGATCAGGCCGGCGAAGGGATCACCGGTGAGCCTGATTTCGCCCTGCTCGGGGATCTCGATGCGGTAGCCGCCCTCGGGCAGCGCCGGGTCGACGTCGAGGCCGACCGGTACCCCGTCGGGCGTCTCACCCCAGGCCCCACCGAGCAGTTGCGCGGCGTAGGGCGCGGACGCGGCGCCCCGCACCCGGATTCCGGTGAGCTGGCGGTACGGCGACATCATGACCTCCCGAGGGGTTGCGGGATGGCGGCCAGGTAGTCGACCACCTCGATGGCCGTCCACACCCCGTGCCGCCAGTAGGGATCCTGTTCACAGAGGGCGCGGGCGGCACCGGCGTCGGCGGCCCGCAGGACGAGGACGGATGCGGTGAGGTCGGCGCGGGCCCCGGCCAGCAGGGCGGTACCGGTGGCGAGCAGGCTCTCGACGTGGGCGAGGTGCGCCTGACGGTGGGGTCCGCGCCGGTCGGCGGCGTCGGCGGCGAAGGTGGCGGTGACCAGGAAGGTCGGCTCGAACCTCACGCGCCACCCCCGATCGCCTCGAACAACCGCTGCATCGCCACCCGGTAGACCGTCTGGGGCCGGCCCGCGCCGGTGCTGACGTGCACGCCGACCTCCTCGGCGTAGCCGGCGGCGCGCAGGGACTTGAGCAGCCGGCGCGCCGAGCGGGCCTCCACCCCGTACGCGTCGGCCAGACCCCGCGCGGTGACCTCGTTGGGGTCCATCTGGTGCAGCGCCTCCAGCAGCCGGCGGGTGGACAACGGCCCCAACCGCAGTTGCTCGGAGATCCGCAGGACCCCGGGGGCGGTCTCGCGGAGCCGTTGCTTGACCGGGCTCTCCCGGCTGGAGTAGATCTCCCCGTCGGGGAAGACCACGTGGGTGTCGCCGCTGCCGCGGCCGAGCGCCAGGGCCTTGCGGGCGTTGTCCTCGGCGGCGGCGATGGTGGTGCCGGCACCGAAGCCGACGGTGTGCTCGACGTCGACGCCGCGCATGGTGAGCAGGGAGGCGTGCCCGGCGCGGTGCCGGGCGATGGCGCTCTCCACGGTCCCCCGGGTGGTGGTGATCAGCAGCACCCGGTCGTTGATCGTGCTCAGCCGTCCCCGCATCCGTTCGGCGTGCTCCAGCAGCGCCTCCCGCAGCCGCAGCCGTTCCCGTTCCACCTGGTACGGATCGTTGCCCCGGTTGGCCGGCTCGGTCAGCTCGATCATCATCACCGCGATCTGGGTGGCCCGGGACTGCCGGATCTCGGCGGCGAGCCAGGCCCGGCGCAGGGCGTCGCGGACCGAGGCGCGGGTGTGCTCGACACGCCAGACCGGCACCCCGCTGTCCCGCAGGTCCCGGTGGACCGCGCCGAGGCAGGTCAGGCAGGCCTCGACGGCGCCGGAGGCGTACCGCTCCCGGTGGAAGGCGGTGATCTCGTCGAGTCCGGAGAAGAGCAGGCCGGAGGAGTCTGCGATGGGCAGGATCTCGGTCGGCGGGGTCAGCTCGATGTCGTGGTAGGTCTCCCGGATGACATCGGCCTCGATGGTGTCCACGCTGACCGTGGGCAGCCGCCCGCCGGTGGCCAGCAGCATCCGCGACAGGGTCCGGTAGAGGTCGATGCCGGCGTGCGGCATGTAGTCGATCTCGGCGCGCAACCCGCCGGCGGCGGACACGAAGGCGTACGGGATGCGTCCGGTGAACAGCAGCACCTGGCACAGTTCGTCGAGTTCGCGGGCCAGTTCGGGGGCCTGCTCGGGTCGGGTGTACGCACGCGCGGTGAGTTCCGCCGCGCGCCCCTCGCCCGCCGCGACCTCCTGCACGAGCCGGATCGAGTCCTCCGGACCGATGATGCCGATCACCTTGCTGCCTCCACGTCGTCGCCGCCTCGGGTGGGCTGCTCAGCCGGTGTGGACGGTGCCCACGACACCGTCACTGACCGGTGAGGCCAGCAGGACCAGCGCGGAGGCCACGTCCTCCGGACGGCCCAGCGCGGCTTCGATCTCCGCGACCCGGCCGACGTCGGTCCCGTTGGCCCGCGCCTCGTCCAGCGACCGCCGCATCAGCGGCGTGTCGATGTCGCCCGGACAGAGCGCGTGCACCCGGATCCCCTGTGGACGCAGTTGTCGGGCCAGCGTCAGCGCCAGGCCGTGCAGTCCTCCCTTACTCGCGCCGTAGGGTACCGAGCCGGATCCGGTCAGCACGCCCGCCTTCGATCCGACGAGCACGAGGACCCCCGGGCCCGGGGTGAGGTGCCGGGTGGCGTGCTTGGCGACGAGGAACGGGCCGGTCAGGTTGACGGCGATCACCTGCGCCCAGAGGTCGGCGTCGACCTCCCGGACGTCGAGTCCCTGCCCGCGCATGACACCCGCGACGTGCAGCACGGCGTCGATCCCGCCCAGGTCGACGGCGGCGCCGTCGAGGGCGGCGGCGACCTGGTCCTCGACGGTCACGTCGACCCGGTGGGCATAGGCGACCGCCCCACCGGCCCGGACCTGTTCGGCGGCCCGGGCCGCGCCGTCGCCGTCGGCGTCCAGCACGGCGACCGCCGCGCCGGCCCGGGCGGCGGCCCGGACGGTGGCCAGCCCGATGCCGGAGGCGCCGCCGACGACGACCACCCGCCGACCGGCCAGCAGACCGGCCGGCGGGATGTCGCCGGTCACCGACCGACCGTCCGGCGCACCGCCGCCACCACGTCGGCGGCCTCGGGTACCACGGCGGCCTGCAGGGCCGGGGCGGCCGGCATCGGCACGTCCGGGGCGGCCACCCGGGCGACCGGGGCGCGCAGGTCGGCGAAGCACTCGGCGGCGGCCCGGGCGGCGATCTCCGCGCCGAATCCGCCGGTCAGGTTGGCCTCGTGGGCGACGACCAGCCGGCCCGTGCGGGCCACCGAGGCGGCGACGGTGTCGAAGTCCAGCGGGTTGAGCCAGCGCAGGTCGATGACCTCGGCCGCGATGCCCTCCTCGGCGAGCTGACCGGCAGCGTCCAGGGCCGCGGAGACCATGCGCGACCAGGCGACGACGGTCACGTCGGTGCCGGGGCGGACCACGCGGGCGCCGCCGACCGGCTCGACCGGCGCGTCGGTGCGCACCGGCCCACGGGTGGGGTAGAGCATCCGGGCCTCGGCGATCAGCACCGGGTCGTCGCTGACCACGGCGCTGCGCAGCATCTGGTACGCGTCGTCGGGGGTCGCCGGCAGCCCCACCCGCAGGCCCGGGGTGTGTGCGAAGTACGCCTCGGGCGAGTGCGAGTGCTGGGCGCAGGCGCCGGGCGAGTAGCCCTGCTGCATCCGGACCACCAGCGGGGCCCGCCACCGGCCGTTGCTGGCGTACCGGATGGTGGAGATCTGGTTGACGAACTGGTCCATCGCCACGAACGAGAAGTCGGCGTACATGATCTCGGCGATCGGCCGCAGCCCGGTCATCGCCGCCCCGAGGGCCATGCCGAGGAAGCCGCTCTCGGAGATCGGGGTGTCGAAGATGCGGGTGGAGCCGAACCGCTTGTGCAGTCCCTTGGTGGCGCCGAACGGTCCGCCGGGCAGGGCGACGTCCTCACCGAAGTAGACGGTGTCCTCCCGGGTGTCCAGGGCCCAGGTGAGCGCGGCGTTGACGGCCTGGATGTAGCGCAGGGACTCAGACATGGACGTGCTCCTTGACGGTCGCCGGGTCCGGGAAGGGCACCGCGCGGGCGGCGGTGACGGCGGCCTCGACCTCGGCGGCCACCTCGGCGTCGATGGCGTCGAGTTGCTCGGCGAGCGCAGCGTCGGCGGCCCGGCGGATCCGGACCAGCGGCTCGCGCTCGCGGGCGGCGGCGATCTCCCCCGCCGGCCGGTAGTGCTGAGCGTCGCCGCTGTAGTGGCCGACCAGCCGTTCGGTCATCGCCTCCACGATGGACGGGCCGGATCCCTCGCGGGCCCGGGCGACCGCCTCGCCGACCGCCTCGGCGACGGCGTCGGGGTCGTTGCCGTCGACGACCCGACCGGGGACGCCGTAGCCGGCGGCCCGCTCGGTGAGCTGACGCACCCGCACCATGTCCTCGATGCGGGACATCTCGGAGTAGACGTTGTTCTCCACGACCAGCACCAGCGGCAGGTCGAGCACCGCGGCGAGGTTGATCGCCTCGTGGACGTTGCCCTGGTTCATCGCGCCGTCGCCGATGCTGACCACGGAGACCGCGCCGCTTCCGGTGCGCTGGGCGGTCAGTGCGGCGCCGGCGGCGACCGGTACGCCCGCGCCGACGATGGAGTTCTCGCCGACGAACCAGCGGGCCGGGTCGGACAGGTACGGCGAGGCGGCGCGACCGCCGCAGAGGGCAGAGTCACGTCCCATCATCTCGGCGAACAACCCGACCAGGTCCACGCCCCGGGAGAGCGCCCAGCCGTGGCCGCGGTAGGTCGCGGTCACGTAGTCGCCGTCGCGCAGCGCGCGGCAGGCCCCGACCGGGATCGCCTCCTGGCCGTTGCACAGGTGGATCGAACCCGGAATCTCACCGTCGTCCTTCAGGGCGGTCAACCGCTCCTCGAACCGGCGGATCCGGGCCATGAGCCGATAGTCGTCCGGCAGCCCCATCACACCCCCAGTGGTAGTTAGAGCCTTATTCCGGCTCGTTCGACAGGAAGCCTAGACCAGCGGTGGAGTGCTATGGAAGAGTGCGATAGCAAGTTTCTGGCCGTTATTAGTCTCTAATTTGGGGGCAGGTATGGAGATCACCGCCGTCGAGTCGGTGGTGCTGGGCGACGCGCACTTCGTCCAGGTGCACACATCGGACGGGCTGGTCGGCGTCGGACAGTCCGCCTGCTGGGGCTACCCCGCCGCGGTGCACGCCGTGGTCGAGGCGTTCCGTCCCCACCTGCTCGGCGCCGACCCGGACCGGATCGAGCACCACTGGCACCACCTCTACCGGATGGGCCCGTTCCGGGGCTCGGTGCTCTCCGCAGCCGTCTCCGCCGTGGACATCGCCCTGTGGGACCTGCTCGGCAAGCGCCTCGGGGTCCCGGTCTGGCAACTGCTGGGCGGCCGGGTCAGGAACCGGATCCGGTTGCACCTGCTGCTGCCCGGCACCGGAGCGGAGGCGCTGGCGTCGCAGGCCGCCGCAGCCGTCGCGGACGGCTTCACGGCGGTCAAGTTCGACCCGCTGCCGGCCGACTACGCCGACCTGTCGCTGGCCCGGCTGGTCGCCACCACCGAGGCCACCACCGCCGCGGTCCGCGACACCGTCGGACCGGACGTGGACCTGCTCCTCGAACTGCACCGCAAGCTCACCCCGTTGCAGGCCGAGGCGGTCGTACCCGCCCTGGCCCGGCACCTGCCGCTGCTGGTCGAGGACCCGATCCAGATCGACAGTGTCAGCAGCCAGTCCGAGATCGTCCGCCGGGCGCTCGGCGTACCGATGGCCAACGGGGAACGCCTGCACACCATCTGGGAATTCAAGGAACTGCTGGCCCAGGGCGGCGCCCAGTACGTCCGCCCCGACCTGGGGCTGGCCGGCGGCATCAGTCACGCCCGCAAGATCGCTGCACTGGCCGAGGCGTACCACGCCGCCGTGGTCAGCCACAACTGTCTCGGCCCGCTGCTGACCATGGCGGCGGTGCACCTGGACACGGCCATCCCCAACTTCGTGGTGCAGGAGTACTCCCCGCTGGACGACCAGCTCGCCGACGGGCCGGCGCGGGCCTGCGTGCGACGGGAGGGCGGCTTCCTGCCGGTACCCGAGGAACCCGGCCTGGGAGTCACTCTGGACCTCACCGACGCCCGGCCCCTGGACCTGACCGGGCGTCCGCTGACCCGCATTCCGCTGCGCGCGGACGGTTCGGTCGCCTACGCGGTCTAGGCCGGCAGCCCGGTGGCCCGGCGGGTGTTCCCGCCGGGCCACCGTCGTATCGGCCGGCACGGTCAGTCCCCGGGCGGCCGGCCGGGGTGGTGGAAGACCGGGTACGCCCACAGTGGTTCGCCGTCGGCGTCGGCGATCTCGGCGAACAGGTGGGTCAGCGACCGGGTCCAGCGGGCCTGCACGGCTGAGCCGCCGGTGACCCGGCGGGCGTGCGGGTAGCCGGCGCGGGTGCGCAGCACGCAGATCAGCAGCAGACCGTGCCGGTAGATGTGGTAGTCGTAGATCCCCGCCTCGTCGAGCAACGCCGACATCTCGGGCCAGATCGCGGCGTGCCGCCGCTCGTACTCCTCCTCGGCGCCGGGGTGCAGCCGGTACAGGTGACACAGCTGCACCCCGGGCCCGGCCGCGCCGGGGTCGGTATCCGTCCGCGCGCTCACTTGCCGGAACCGGCCAGCGCACCGGAGACGAGCTGGCGCTGGAACACCAGGTAGATGATCAGCACCGGCAGCAGGGCGACGATCAGGCCGGCGCTGACCAGCGGCACCGACACGTCGTACTGGCCGCTGAGCAGGGAGACCCCGACCATCAGCGTCTTGCTGTCCGAACCGCCCATGATGACCAGGGGCAGCAGCAGGTCGTTCCACATCCAGACGAAGTTGAAGATGGCCAGCGCCGCCAGTGCCGGGGAGGCGATCGGGACCAGCAGTCGGAACAGGATGGTGAAGTGGCCCGCGCCGTCGACCCGGGCCGCCTCGATCAGCTCGTCCGGCACCTGCTGGAAGTAGCCAGCCAGCTGGTAGGTGCCCAGCGGCAGGCCGAACGCCGCGTACGCCAGGATCAGCCCCTGGTACTCCCCGGACATGCCCAGGTCCAGCACCGTCTGGTACAGCGGGTAGATGATCGCCTGGCTGGGAATGGTCAGCGTGACGATGATCAGCAGGAAGACCAGTTTGCCGCCACGGAACCGCAGCTTGGTCACCGCGTAGGCGACCAGCAGCGCGGCCAGCACCGACAGCACCAGCCCGCCCACGGTGGTGATCAGGGAGTTCAGCAGCAGGCGGGGCATGTTCATCCGGCGGAACGCCTCAAGGTAGTTGTCCAGGGTGACCCCACCGGGCAGGCCCAGCGGGTCCTGCGCGAAGCCCGCCTGCGTCTTCAGCGAGCTGACCACGGTGAACAGCAACGGGTAGACCGCCGCGACCGCGACGACGACCAGCGCGAAGGTCAACAGGTAACGCCCGAGCTGGGCGGTGGCACGCTGGTTCATCGCGGCTTCCGGGTCCCCTCTGTGAACATGTGCCGCACGCTGAAGATCGACAGCACGGCGACGAAGACGAACAGGGCGATGCCGATGGCCGAGCCGTACCCCCGGTCCAGGAACTGGAAGGTGGTCAGGAAGACCAGGTACTCGGGCAGCATGGTGGCGTCCCCCGGGCCGCCCTGCGTCAGCGCGTAGATCAGCGGGAACAGCCAGATCAGTACGCCCGAGGCGCACAGCACGCTCCAGTAGGCGACGGTCGGCCGCAGCATCGGCACGACCACCGAGAACAGCCGCCGCCAGAAGCCCGCCCCGTCGAGGTAGGCCGCCTCCAGGGTCTCCTCGGGGATGGTGGCCAGACCCGCGAGGTAGGTCATCACGCCCAGGCCGAAGAAGCTCCACAGGGCGACCGCCACGAGCGAGAACAGGGCGGTGTACCGGCCGTTGAGCCACTCGATCGCCAGCGGTTCCAGCCCGACCGTGCGCAGCAGGGCGTTGATCGGCCCGTCCGGGGCGAGGATCTGCCGGAACATGATGCCGACGACGATCGGCGCGACGGTGTACGGGATGAAGTAGACGGCCCGGAAGAACTTCCAGCCGGGGGCACGCTGGTGGATGAGCACGGCCAGCACCAGGGGCAGCACCACCCAGACCGGCAGGGTCGCCACCACCAGCAGTGCGTTACGGAAACTGGCGAGCACCACCGGGTCGTCGAGCATCCGGACGTAGTTGTCCGCGCCGGCGAACGTGCTGCCGCCGAACCCGCTGGACGATTCGAGGCTGGTGGCCACGCCCCGGCCCAGCGGTACCAGCTTGAACGCTACGGCCAGGGCGAGCGCCGGCAGCACCAGCGCGGCACCCAGCCACCACTCCCGGCTCCGCCCGGGCCGGGACGGACGGCGTACGGGCTCAGGTGGGCGGTCCGCGACCACCGGCTCCGGTACCGGCGTGGTGGAGATCGTCATCGGGGGGTCCTCTCCAGGGGCTGGCCGGGTGGGGCGGCGGACCGCCCCACCCGGTGCGACTACTTGTTCTGCTTCTTCGTCGGGCTGCGCTCCAGCGCCTGCTGCATCTGGTCGGCCCACTTGTCGACGGTGAGCTGGCCGAGGGTCACCTGCTGCCAGCCACGGGCCAGGGCGTCGGCCTCCGGACCGGAGAGCATCACCCCGGCGTGCAGGGTCGGCTCCGCCACCAACTGCTGGATCTTCTGGAAGGCCGGCGAGGAGGGCAGCAGCGCCTTGTCGACGTTCTTGTTCAGCGGCTGGCCCTTGGCGTGCTTGACCCACAGCTCACCGTTCTCCTTGCCGGCGAGCCAGCTGATGAAGGTCAGGCCGGCGTCCTTCTTCTCGCTCCACTGGGTCACCCCGTAGACCGCGCCCTCGATGCCGGAGAACTTCTGCGCCAGCGGAGCACCCGGGTTGGCCGCCGGCCAGCGGGTCACGCCGAGCTTGTCGTCGCCGAGGGCCTTGCCGAACGCCTCCCAGTTCACCGCGTCGGAGATGATCGTCCCGGCGAAGGCGGCGTCGCCGCGCTGGAAGATGTCCGCGCCGTCGGGCAGCATGGTGATCGACGGGGCGTTCTTGTTCGCCCAGCCCTTGGTGGTGATCTCGGCCAGCTTCTCCAGCACCGCCACCAGCTTCGGGTCCTTCCAGGACAGCGTGCCCGCCAGCAGGCCCCGGATGTCGTCCTCGCTGAGGTAGCTGCGGGCGATCTCGGGGAAGTCCCAGTAGGCCGGGAAGGTGCCGGACAGGCCCAGGGCCAGACAGGTCTTGCCGGTCTTGCCGACCGCGTCGCAGGCCGCGCCGAACTCCTCCCAGGTCGTCGGGGGCCGCTCCGGGTCCAGCCCGGCGGCGGTCAGCACGGCCTTGTTGTAGTAGAGGACGTTGCCCTGGTAGGAGAAGGGCACGCCGTAGCAGGGCTTGCTGGTGTCGAACCCTTCGCAGGCGCCGCTGTAGGTGACCAGGTCCTTGTTGATCTCCGCTGCCCGCTCGCCCAACGGCACGTACGCGCTGCGCCGGTCGAACAGCTCCAGCCCGGCGTTGTTCGCCATCACGTCCGGACCGGACTGGGAGGTGATGTACGGGCCCTGCACCTCGGGGTACTTGTCGAACGGCACGGACTGCAGGTCCAGCTTGATGTCCGGGTGGCTGCCCTCGAAGCTGGTCTTGACCTGCTTCCAGTACTCGGCGCCACCCGGCTCCCAGGTCAGCACCTTCAGGGTGACCGGGCCGCCTGCGTCGTCGTCACCTCCGCACCCGGTCAGCAGCGCGGCGGCGGCCACACCGGCGGCGAAGAGGCCGGCCAATCTACGTCGGTTCATCGGCAGAAGCTCCTGTCAGCAAGGGGGATCGGGGATTCGGCGTACGGCACCGTCGGCGGTGGCGCTGTCGGCCATGGCGGCGGCGACCCGGACCACGTGCAGTCCGTCGGCGAGCGGGACGACCGGGGACGACTCGGTGCCGTCCACCATGCGGAGGAAGTGCCGGAGTTCGGCGGCGAGCGCGCCACCGCCGTCCGGCGGGGAGAGCAGCCAGTCCGGTGCCTCGGTCCGCTCGGCCTGGACGAGCAGGGTGGGGTACCCGAGGTCGACGTGGCCGACACCGTCGGTGCCGTACACCTCGACCAGGTCCGAGGTGTGGTTGGGGGTGTGTTCGGGCAGGAGGTAGCTGTTGCGGATCGACGACACGACATCGTTGGCGTGCCGAAGCTCCGCCCACACCAGGACCGGTGTCACCGATCCCGGTCGGGTCCGGGCCGCCGCGCGTACCTCGACCACGGGCGACTGCGCGTACCACAGCGCCAGGTCGATGTCGTGCACCGCGGTCAGCAGGGCGGGATGTTCGTCGGGGAAGAGCCGGGTCAGGGTCCGGGGGCGGTCCCGTCGTGAGGAGACCGCCAGCACCTGCCCCAGGTGGCCGTCCCGGACCGCGTCGTACAACGCCCGGTGGGCGGGGCTGTGCCGCAGGATGTGCCCCGGGTGGCAGAGCACCCCGTGCGCCTCGGCGGCGGCGACGATGGCGGTGGCGTCGGCGACCGTCGCGGCCAGCGGTTTCTCCACCAGGACGGGGATCCCGGCGGTGATCAGCGCGACGGCGACCGCGCGGTGCGCGGGGCCGGGTACGCACACCGAGGCGGCGTCCGGCGGGGCCGTCGCGAGCAGGTCGGCGACGGTGTCGAAGGTGCGCGGGACGTCGTACCGGGCGGCGACCCGGTCCCGGGTGTCCCTGTCGGGGTCGACCAGCGCGTCCACCCGGATCCCCAGGGACCGGTACGCCGCGACGTGCCGGACGCCGAATGCGCCGGTCCCGATCACCGCCACCCGTGGTCCGGTGCTCATGCGTCCACCGCCCCGGCACGTACCGGCCGGGCGGCCACGTCGTGCCCGGGGTCGGCCGTCAGCGCGCCGTCGAGCACGGCCCGGGTGAGCCGCTCCAGGGCGACCACCCCGGCGGGGAGGCACCGTTCGTCGACGTCGAACTCGCCGGAGTGCAGCGAGGCACCGCCCCGTTCCCCGACGACGCCCAGCTTGACGTAGAGGCTCGGCCCGAGCGCACCGAGCAGGGCGAAGTCGTCCGTGGTCAGGGGTGGTACCGGCAGGTCGACGACCTTGACCAGTCCGGGTAGTTCGGCGTGTGCGAGGGCGACCAGTTCGGGGGAGTTGTGCACTGCGGGCATCTCGTTGGCCCAGGTGAAACGTACGCCGAGGTCGAGGGCGGCGGCCTGCTGGCGGATGACGCGTTCGATCACCGTCTTGAGTCGCTCCCGGACGGTGGGGTCGAGGGTGCGCAGCGTGCCCGTCGCCTCCGCGTGGTCGGCGACCTGGCTCTGGCTGGCCCCGCCGGAGATGGTGCCGATGTTGAAGGCGACCAGTTCGTGGGGGTTGCGGGCGCGGGCGACGGCGGCGTGCAGGGTGGTGACGATGGCGGTCAGGCCGAGGATGGCATCGCGGCCCAACGCCGGGGTCGCGGCGTGCGCGGCCCGTCCGAGCACCTCGACCCGGAACGCGTCCTTCGCGGCCATCGCCGCGCTCCGGTCGATACCCAGGGCGCCGGCCGGCAGGTCGGGCCAGCAGTGCAGGCCGAGCACCGCGTCGAACCGGCGGTCGCGGAGGGCGTCGTCGGCCAGCACCGCAGCGGCACCGGAGTCGGCGCCGAACGGGATCTCCTCGGCCGGCTGGAACAGCACGGTCACCGAGCCCCGGGCCGGTGGGTCGGCGGCGATCCGGGCGGCGACGCCGTAGGCGACGGTCATGTGCACGTCGTGCCCGCAGGCATGGCAGACGCCCGGAATGCGGGACGCGTACGGCTCCTGCTTGGCATCCTGGACGGGATAGGCGTCCATATCGGCCCGAAGAAGGACAGCGGGCCCCGGAGCAGCTCCATCGATCTCCAGGAGCAGCCCGGTGCCGGCAATTCCGGTCCGGATCCGCCCGAGCGGACCCAACAGCCCGGCGAGGACGGCCGCCGTCTGGTTCTCGGTGAACCGCAGCTCGGGGTGTTGATGGAGCTGGCGTCGCAGCCGCACCAGCTCGTCAACGTCGTCGCCTGCCAGCGTCACGCGGTTCACCCCTCGTTCGCGCCGTGTAATCCGGACCTAATTGAGACAAGAACCTAAATCAGGGGTCCCGCCACGTCAATGGCCAGGGCAGATTTGGGTTAGGGTCCGACCATGCGACGCGCTGACGCCCACCTGCACCTGTTCGCCGCCGGCTACCCCGGCAGGTACGGCCGCTCCCCCGCCGGCGGCGACGAACTCGCCGTCTACCAGGGGATACGTCGCGCGCACGGGATCAGCCGGGCGCTGGTGATCGGCTACGAGGGCGAGGCACAGTTCGCAGGGAACAACGACCACGTCGCCCGTCTCGCCGCAGCACACGACTGGATCGCGCCCGTCGCCTACGTCCCACCAGGTGGACCGGAAGGGGGAACCGGAACCTTCTGGTCGGCCGGCTTCGTCGGCATCGCCGCGTACCTGCCGGACCCGGCGGCGGCCGACCGCTTCGCCGGCTGGGTGACCCGTGAGGCGACCGCACTGAACCGGGTCGCGGCCCTGATCAGCCTCAACGCCACCCCTGCGGCGACCGCGCACCTCGGGCCGGCCCTGACCGCGCTGGACGGGTGCACAGTGCTGTTCAGCCACCTCGGGTTGCCCGGCGCGCAACCCGTCGTGCCCACCCGGGAGGCCGCCGCCGGGATCCTCACGCCGCTGACCAACCTGGCCGGACTGCCCCACGTCGGGGTCAAGATCTCCGGGCTGTACGCGGTCAGCGAGCCCTCCGACGACTTCCCGCACCACGCGGCCCGACCGTTCGTGGATCTCCTGCTCGCCCGGTTCGGCGCACGGCGCCTGTACTGGGGGTCCGACTTCGCACCCGCCCTCGACCACGTGTCGTTCGCGCAGACCCTGCACCCGGTCGGCCTCGACGGACTCGCCGACGACGAACGCGACGACATCCTCGGCGGCAACCTCCTGCGTGCCCTGGACCGGCACACCGCCGCAGGGTGGCGACGCCCGACGGCGCCGCCGGGAAGGGCCGGGTGAGGGTGGTCATAACGGCTGGACGACGCACCGGGACAGGCTGCTAGCCTCGTCGGCAGGTCATGAGCGCCAGCGTCAAGCCCCGGCTCGCTGGCCGGCAACCCTCGTCCACGTAGGGGTGCCCCGGGTGAAGACCAGGCACCGGAGCAGCCTCCGGTGCAAGCGTGGCCTGGTTTCCCAGGTCATCACCGACCGAGGAGAACCATGCCTTCCCGTAGCTGCGCCCCACCGGCCCGCCCCGCGATCCCGCCGGCCCTGACCCGGCGCCGCCACGTCGACATGATGCGGATCTGCAGCGCCGTGTGTCGCCCCGGCAACGCCGGCTAGCCGCGGCCACTCCCCTTCCAGGAACCACCCCAGCGGTACGCCCACCGGGCGCACCGTCGGCGACGCACGCCCGTGCCCGCCACCCGAACCTCTCCCGGAGACACCTGTGCGATTCCTTCCTGCCCTGACCCGGGCCGCCGCCCTCGGCGTCGCCACCATCCTCGGCGTCGCCACCCTCACCGCCTGCGCCGACGACACCTCCCGCCCGGCCGACAACCCGTACGGCCTGCTCCAGCCGGGCGTGCTGCGCGCCGGCACACTGACCGACGCGCCACCGAACGTCTACCTCAAGAACGGCACGTTCACCGGCTTCGACAACGACCTGCTCACCGCAGTCGCCGCGAAGGCCGGCCTGAAGGTGGAGTTCGTGGGCACCGACTTCTCCGCCCTGCTCTCCCAGGTCAACAACCGCAAGTTCGACGTCGGCAGCTCCTCGATCACCATCACCGAGGCACGCAAGAAGACCGTCGACTTCGGCAACGGCTACGACTTCGGCTACTTCGGCCTCGACGTACCCGCCGGCTCGCCGATCACCAGCTTCGACCAGCTCGCCGGCAAGCGGGTCGTGGTCGTGCAGGGCACCGTCCAGGACGACTACGCCACCGGCAAGGGCCTCGACCCGGTCCGGGTACCCGACTACAACGGCGCGATCAACCAGCTCAAGGCCGGTACCGCCGACGCCTGGATCGCCCCGGCCGAGATCGGCGAGAAGTCCGCTGCGGAGAGCAGCGGCAAGATCACCGTGGCGGCGAAGCAGCTCAGCCCGGCCCCGACGGCGTACGCCTTCGCCAAGGGCAACGACAAGCTACGTGAGGCGCTCAACAAGGCTCTCGACGAGGTGATCGCCGACGGCACCTGGAGCCGCCTGCAGGCCCAGTACTACCCGGGACGTCCCATCCCGGCCGACTTCAGGCCCGGCAGCGGCACGGTACCGGTGCCGGCCGCGCCGGCCTCCTCCTGAGTACGGACGACGAGCGAGCGGGGCGGTAGGAGAGAGCACTGATGGATCCGTTGAGCACCCTGTGGGAGACCTTCTTCGACTGGGACTCCATGCGCGCGGCGCTGCCCGAGATGCTGACCGTCGGGTTGCCGAACACGCTGATCCTGGCGGTCTCCGCCGCCCTGCTCGGCTCGGTGCTGGGCATGCTGCTGGCCATCGCCGGCATCTCGCGTACCCGGTGGTTGCGCTGGCCGGCCCGGGTCTACACGGACGTGTTCCGGGGCCTGCCGGCGGCCGCGACCATCCTGCTGATCGGCGTCGGCCTGGCACCGCTGGGCATGCAGGTCTGGGGGCCCAACCCGTACCCCCTGGGCATCCTGGCGCTGTCGCTGATCGCCGCCGCCTACATCGGTGAGATCTTCCGCTCCGGCATCCAGTCGGTGGAGGCCGCCCAGTTGGAGGGCGCCCGGGCGCTCGGCTTCTCCTGGGGCGAGGCGATGCGCCTGGTGATCATCCCGCAGGGCATCCGCCGGGTGCTGCCGGCCTGGGTGAACCAGCTGATCGCCCTGATCAAGGACTCCAGCCTGGTCTACTTCCTCGGCCTGGTGGCCAGCCAGCGGGAACTGTTCCGGATCGGCCAGGACTACGCGGCGACCACCGGCAACGAGTCCGCCCTGCTGCTGGCCGGACTGTTCTACCTGACCCTGACCGTGCCGCTGACCCACGTCGTCAACTGGATCGACCGGCGGCTGCGGCACGGCCGTCCGGCCACCGCGCCGGTCGGGGACTCCGACGACCTGGACCCGGTACTGCCCGACCCGAGGGGAGGAACCCCACGTTGACCATCGACACGAGGACCCCGGTCAGCCTCAGCGTCCGCGACGTGCACCTGTCCTTCGGGGCGAACCGGGTGCTGCGCGGCGTGGACCTGGACGTGGCACGCGGAGCGACCGCCTGCGTGATCGGCCCGTCCGGGTCGGGCAAGTCGACCCTGCTACGCACCATCAACCGGCTCATCGAGCCGGACCGCGGCGACGTACTGCTCGACGGGCGCAGCGTGCTGCGCGACGACCCGGACGCCCTGCGGCAGCGGGTCGGCATGGTCTTCCAGCAGTTCAACCTCTTCCCGCACATGAGCGTCCTGCGCAACATCACGCTCGCGCTGCGGCGGCTCCGCAAGCTCGGCGAGGACGAGGCCGTGGCCGTCGCCCGGACCCACCTTGAGCTGGTGGGGCTGTCCGCGAAGGCCGACGCCCGGCCGGCGCACCTGTCCGGCGGCCAGCAGCAGCGGGTCGCGATCGCCCGCGCACTGGCCCTGCAACCCCAGGTGATGCTCTTCGACGAGGCGACCTCGGCGCTCGACCCCGAACTGGTCAAGGGGGTCCTGAAGCTGATGGCGGAGTTGTCCGCCGGGGGCATGACGATGGTGGTGGTCACCCACGAGATGGGCTTCGCCCGGGAGGTGGCCGACACCGTCGCCTTCATGGACCACGGCGTGGTGATCGAGGTCGGCGCACCCGGGGCGATCTTCGAACAGGCCCGGCACCCCCGGCTGCGCCGGTTCCTGTCCCAGGTGCTGTAGTCCCCGGCGGTGCCGGCGTCAGGACGAGCCGGCCGGCACCCGGGCCACCATCGGCCGGCCGACCAGCCGGCGCACGGCGAGGTACCCCGCACAGCCGAGGCAGACGTCGAAGGCCGCGTTGAGGAACGCCGCGGCGAGCGCCGCACCGGTGGCGGCCAGGAACAGCGCCGGCACGCCGGCGAGCTGACCGGCCACCGCGACCACCGTGAAGACCAGGCCGACGACCTGCGCGAACCGTACCGGGGCGGCGGGTTCGAGCTCCGTGGGCGGATCGAGTCGGGGCGCGACGAGGGCACGGTAGAGCAGGCCGTACGGGCCGAGACGGGGATACGCCGCAGTGCCGGCGAAGACCACCGCCTGGACGACCAGCGGCAGAACGGATCCGGTGATCAACGCGGCGGCGAGGACGACGGTGGTGACGGTCGCGGCGAACCGCGGCGCGCGGGGGTCGAGCAGCATGAGGGGTTCCGTTCAGGGGTACCGGCCGGAACCCGGGCACGCGGGACCGGCGGGAAGGATGGCCAGGGGATCAGACGGAGCGGGCCGGTCGACAGAGGCTCGCCGACAGCCGGCCGTGGTCCACGGCCCGTCGGCGGGTCAACGCGACGCCGATCATGACGGGGCCCCGACGAGCAGTGGCCGGATCGCGGCGATCAGGTCGTCCCGACCGGGTACCCCCGACGCGCGCTGGACGACCCGTCCCCCGGCGTCCACCACCAGGACCGTTGGCGTGCGCCAGATGTCGAGTTCCCGGACCGCGTCGAGGTGCTGCTCGACGTCGACCTCCACCAGGTGGACGCCCTCGATGTGGCCCTCGATCTCCCCGAGGACGCGGCGGGTGGTACGGCAGGGGGCGCAGAACGGGGACGAGAACTGCACCAGGTTGACCGCACCGGCGCGTACCCCGAGCGTGGCGAGCACCGACGACGGCGCCGCCGCACCAACGGCGGCGGTGGGTGTGCCGGGCACGGGGCGGATCCGGCCGTCCCGACGGCGCCGCCACAGGCCGAGAACGGTGGCGAGCGCGAGGACGCCCAGGACCACCGCGAGCCCGGTCAGAGGGGAGTGCCGCACCGCTCCAGCCTGCCACAACACCAGGTGATCGACCTCCACCGTCCGGAGGACAGGACAGCGGACCTGCGATCCACAGTGGCCGCCTCGATTCGGCAACCCCCAGTCCGGGCGGAGGCCGGACCACCGGCCCGGGGTCCTCGCGCCGACCACCGACCCCGGCTGATCCGCGTCCCGCAGGCCCTTGCACGGCTATTGATCTCAATGGATACTCACTGCCACGACGACCGTCAGGATCACGCTCCGACCGGCTCCGACGCGCCGCCGCCCGACCACAACCTGCGGGCCCCAGCACGGGAACCACCGCTCCGAGGAGGATCAGTGAGGATCACCAAGACCACCGGCCGGATCGGCCAACTGCTCGCCGCCACCATCGGCCTGGTCACCGCCGGCGCGCTCACCCTGCCCACGTCCGCGTCAGCCGCCCCGGCGACCTTCGACGCCACCCAGCTCGCCCAGGTCAGCAGCGCGGTCGAGCAGTCCGGGGTCGACGGCATCGCCTGGCACGTCGACGCGGCCACCGGGCGGGTGGTCGTGACGGCCGACGACACCGTCTCCCGCGCCGACCTCGCGAAGCTCACCAAGAGCGCCGGCAGCAAGGCCGGTGCCATCCGCGTCGAGCGGACGACCGGAGAGTTCCGCGCGCTGCTCGGCGCCGGTGAAGCCATCTACGGCGGCGGCTACCGCTGCTCCCTCGGCTTCAACGTGGTCAAGGGCGGCACCTACTACTTCCTCACCGCCGGCCACTGCGGTGACGTCGTCAACACCTGGTACAGCGACTCCGGGCTGCGGACCGTGATCGGCCCGACCACCGGCTCCAGCTTCCCGGGCAACGACTACGCCCTGGTGCGCTACGACAACGCCTCGCTCAGCCACCCGGGCGGCTTCACCGCCGCCAACGCCTTCGTCGGCGAGTCGGTCAAGCGCAGCGGGTCGACCACCGGTACCCACAGCGGCACGGTGACCGCGCTCAACGTCACGGTCCGCTACTCCGGCGGCGGCACCGTCCGCGGCATGATCCAGACCAACGTGTGCGCCGAGCCGGGCGACTCCGGCGGCGCCCTCTACGACGGCACCAAGGCCCTCGGCCTGACCTCCGGCGGCAGCGGCAACTGCCGCACCGGCGGCACGACGTTCTACCAGCCGGTCACCGAGGCGGCCAGCGCGTACGGCGTGACCGTCTACTGATCCACCCGGTGGGCCCGGCCGGCAGGACACCCCTGCGGCCGGGCCCACCGTCGGGTGTCCGGCGGCACGCTGTCGAGCGGGTACTGCGCCCGATCGACCTGGCCTGCACCTGATCCGCGAGTCGGACGGCCGCTCGGCAGGTGGTCCGGGCCGGCCGGGTGGCATGGGCTTCCCGTCGGCGGTGGACGCCAGGTGACCGCTCAGCGGCGGATGAGGCCCTGCCTCCTCGCGGCGGCGACGGCCGCGGTGCGGTTGTCCACGCCGAGCTTGGCGTAGATGTGCACGAGGTGGGACTTGACGGTGGCCTGGCTGAGGAACAGTGCCCGGCTGATCTGCTGGTTGGACAGGCCGTCGGCGACGAGCTGGAGCACCTCGGTCTCGCGGCGGCTGAGAGCGGCCTCCGGGGTACGCATCCGGCCCATCAGCCGCTGGGCCACGGCCGGAGCGAGGGCCGACTGGCCGGCTGCCGCGGTACGCACGGCGGCGGCGAGGTCTTCGGGGTTGGCGTCCTTGAGCAGGTAGCCGGTGGCGCCGGCCTCGATGGCGGCCAGGATGTCGGCGTCGGTGTCGTAGGTGGTCAGGATGAGCACGCGCGGCGCGTCGGGCCGGTCGGTGATCGCCGCGGTGGCCTGGGCGCCGTGGCTACCCGACCCGAACTGCAGGTCCATCAGCACCACGTCGGGTGCCAGTTCCCCGGCAAGCTGGACCGCCTCCTGCGCGGTGGACGCCTCCCCGACCACCTCGAATCCGGGTTCGGCGTCGAGAACGGCCCGCAGGCCGGACCGCACGATGGGATGGTCGTCGGCCAGCAGGAGACGGATGACATCACGGTCAGCCATGGTCTGGGGCACCGTTTCGGGTGTCGGCGGCGTACTGGTCGGCGGAGAACGGGAAGGACACAGCCAGGGCGGCGCCCTGCCCGGGGGCGGACTCGACGGTGAGGGAACCACCGAGTTCGGCGGCCCGGGTACGCATCGCGGTCAGGCCGAAGCCGCCGTCCCCGTGCGGGATGGCGGTGGTCGGGTCGAAGCCGACGCCATCGTCGACGATGTCCAGGGCGACGCGGTCGGGCATGTAGGTGACGGTCAGGTCGGCGCGGCCGGCACGGGCATGGCGGACGGTGTTGGCCAGGGCGGACTGTGCGATGCGCAGCAGCGCCACCTCGTGTGGGGTGGGTAGCGGGACGGGGCTGCCGTCGATGTGCAGGCGGGTGGGCAGCCCGGAGCGTTGGGTGGTCGTGGTGCACAGCCGTTGCAGGGCGGCGGGCAGGGTACCGCCGGCCAGCCCGGGCGGTACCAGGGCACGGACGAAGCGGCGTGCCTCGGCCAGGTTGTCCTGGGCGGTGCTGCGGGCCTGGTCCACGTAGCCGGCTGCCGTCCCGGGCCGCTCCGGCAGGCTGCGCGCCGCCGCGCTCAGCAGTAGTTGGATGCTGGACAGTCCCTGCGCCAGGGTGTCGTGGATCTCCCGGGCGAGGCGCTCGCGTTCGGCCAGCACACCCCGGGCGTGTTCGGCGGCGGCCAGGTCGCTGCGGGTGGCCTCAAGCTGCTCGATGAGGCGACGCCGCTGCTCGTTCTCGCGGTACAGGGCCTGGTAGCCGAGCACGACGGTCACGGCCACCGCCGCGCCGAGGGTCGGTCCGATCAGCGCCGCAGGGGTGAAGCGGTGCGCGTGCCAGCTGTAGCCCGCGATGGCGGCGGCGGTCGTGACGGCCACGCCCGCCAGCCCCCAGCGCGGTGGCAGCAGGTGCATCTGCAGGAAGAACAGCGGGAAGGCCAACCACACGCCGTCCGGGGTCGATCCGAGCAGCAGCAGCCAGGCCAGCCCGACGGCCAGGAGCCACCGCCCGGCCGCCGCCCGGGACCGACGTGGCCGGCCGGTGACGACACCGGCGGAGTAGACCAGCGCGAACACCGCCGCGCTGACCGGCACCGCCACCGGATGCGCCGCAGGGTCGCGCTCCGACAGCGCCCGCACGGCGGCCACCGTGAGCAGCACCACCACCAGGCTGTGCAGCAGTACCGGCAGCAGCCGCGCCGGTGAGCGCAGCGCACGGCCGGTGGGCCTGCCGGCCAGGGGCGCGGCGGCCGGCGCGGGTGGCGGGGTCGCTGAGGTGTTCACCAGCCCTCCACCCTACGAGCCGCAGCGCGCCGGGGCCCCGGTCCCGGCGTCAACCAAAAGGTTGACTTCGTGGTCAGCACCTCGACCCCGGCAGGCCCAGCAACGGAGCGATGCCCCCGGCCCGGTGAGCGGCCAGCCTTGGTACCGGAACGCCAACTCGAGCCGGCCCGGCCGAGGTCAGCGTCCGTGCCGCTCTGCCCCGTCGAGGAAGGTGCCGCCCGTCGTGTTCGTGGCCTGGAGAGACCTACGTTTCGCCCGGGGGCGCTTCGCCCTGATGGGTACCGTCGTGCTGCTGATGACCCTGCTGGTCACGCTGCTGTCCGGCCTGACCGCCGGGCTGGGCCGGGAGAGCACCTCGGCGATCACCGGCCTGCCCGCCGACCACCTGGTCTTCTCCGCCCCCGCCGGCCAGGAGCCGTCCTTCACCGAGTCCACCGTCAGCGAACCGCTGTGGCGGGAATGGGCCCGGGTACCCGGTGTCACCGCGACCGCGCCGCTGGGGATCACCACGACCAGGGCCACCGCCGGGCAGCGCAGCGCGGCACTGTCGGTCTTCGGGATTGCCCCCGGTTCGTTCCTGGACCCCGCCGCCGGACACCTCGCCGACGGCCGGGTGGTGCTCTCCACGGGCGCCGCCGAGGCCCTGGATGTGCGGCGTGGGCAGTCCCTGACCCTGGCCGGGCACCCGGTGCAGGTAGCCGTCGTCTCCGGTGACGCCTCCTACAGCCACACCCCGGTGGTGTGGGCCAGCCTGGCCGACCTTCGTCGGCTGGCGCCCGGCGCCGACAGCGGCACCGCCGACCGGACGGCCACCGTCCTCGCTCTGCGCACCACCGGCGACGCCGACCTGGCCGCCGCCGACGAGCGGCTGGGCACCACCACGGTCACCCGGTCGCAGGCGCTGTCCGCGATCGGCTCCTACACCTCGGAGAACGGCTCCCTTCAGTTGATGCGCGGCATGCTCTTCGCCATCTCGGCCCTGGTCATCGGCGCGTTCTTCACGGTCTGGACCATCCAGCGCAGCGGCGACATCGCGGTACTCAAGGCGTTGGGAGCCACCACCGGCTACCTGCTGCGCGACGCCCTCGGGCAGGCCGTTGTCCTGCTCGTGGCCGGTACCGGGCTCGGCGCGGCGATCGCCGTCGGCCTGGGATCCGTCGCCGCGTCGACGGTGCCGTTCGTGCTCGATGCCACTTCCGTCCTGCTGCCCGCCGCGGTGATGGTCGTCCTCGGTGCCGTCGGTGCCGCCCTGTCCGTCCGCCGCATCACCTCCGTCGACCCGCTGACCGCCCTGGGAAGTGCCCGTTGAGCCTGCACCTGACCGACATCGTGTTGACCTACCCCGACGGCGACGGTCGTTTGACCGCCCTCGACCAGGTCGACCTCCACGTCCCCGCCGGCACCACCACCGCCGTGGTCGGGCCCTCCGGCTCCGGCAAGTCCAGCCTGCTGGCCGTGGCCGCCACCCTCATCACCCCGGACGCCGGCCGCGTCGTCATCGACGGCGTCGACACCACGGGGCTCCACCCGAAGCAGCTCACCGCGCTGCGCCGCGAGCGCATCGGGATCGTCTTCCAGCAGCCCAACCTCATCGCCTCGCTCACCGCCACCGAGCAGCTGCAGGTCATGGCCCACCTCGACGGCCGCTCCGGCCGTGACGCCCGGCACCGGGCCCGCCGCCTGCTCGACACCGTCGACCTGTCCGCCCGGGCCGACCGCCGGCCGCACCAACTGTCCGGCGGTGAGCGCCAACGGGTCAATATCGCCCGTGCCCTCATGAACGACCCCGCCGTGCTGCTCGTCGACGAACCCACCAGCGCCCTGGACCACGAACGTGGGGCGGCCGTCATCGACCTGCTCACCGGCCTGACCACCGAACGCGGGATCGCCACCGTGATCGTCACCCACGACACCAACCACCTGAACCGCACCGACCGGATGGTCGAGGTCGTCGACGGCCGCCTGCGCCTCGGTACCCCCGCCTGAGCCGGTTGGGCAGCTCGATCAGCTCGGTCACCCGCAACCGGACATCCGGCCCCGAACCGCCCTGGACCACCTGCTGAGGGGTACCGCACTTCATCGAGAGCTGGGCGGTGTGCGCCTCAACGTGTCGGATGTCCGGTTCGCCGGCCGGTCGGGACCGGTCCGGCCGGAATGACGGCGGGTCCCGGGGCGTTGGAACCTGGTACGACCGGATGACAGTCCGCCCCTCCCCCGGGGCGGCGTACGGGGCCGACGGAATGCCGGCCCGCCACCGGTCGTTATACCTACCCGACGCGCACACCGCAGTCGGATGCGTCATCCCCCTTCTCGATCCTCTTCTCGATTCCCCGAGCGCCCGTCGAGGTGCCCACGCCCCGTCCCCCGGGGCGTCAACCCCCCGAATGGAGCTTCGACCATGAACATCATCCTGCGTAAGAGCCTGCTCGCCGTGACCGGTCTGGCCTTCGCCGGCGGGATCGCCGCCGGCCCCGTCGACGCGATGCTCAGCAACCCGACCACGGACACCCCGGCCGCCGTACAGGCCGACCGCACCACCGACCGGCCTGCCCGGGACGCCCTGATCCCGAACGGCACCATGGGTGAGCAGGCCCGCATCACTCTGGACGACGAGCAGAAGGCCAACGTCAAGGCCATCGTCGACGCCACCAAGAAGGCGGGTATGGACGAGCGCGCCGCCGTGGTCGCCACCGCCACCGCCCTCCAGGAGTCCAAGCTGGAGAACCTGGGTCACCTCGGTGACCGTAACGACCACGACTCGCAGGGCCTGTTCCAGCAGCGGCCCTCCAGCGGCTGGGGCTCGGTCGAGCAGATCACCGACCCCGAGTACTCCACCACCGCATTCCTCAAGGGCCTGAAGAATGTCGACGGCTGGCGTGACATGCCCCTGACCTACGCCGCCCAGGCCGTCCAGGTCTCGGCCTTCCCCGAGGCGTACGCCCAGTGGGAGACCCAGGCCGCCGACCTCGTCGCCGAGCACTGGACCAGCTGACCCGCAACCCATACCGACACCTGGCCGGGCCCCGAACGGGGTCCGGCCAGGTGACTTTTGCCGGCCCGGCGGTGACCGCTTCAGCACCAACTCACCGCCACGGCGACGGGAACCGCCACGGCGACGGCGACGGCTGCGTCCTACTCCTCGCCCGGCTGTTCCAAGCGCGGGAAGGCTGGCTGCGGCCGGTCGACGCGGTCTCCGGACAGCAGTTGGTCGCGCAGCCGTTGTACGCCAGTGGGCAGGAACGGCTGAAGCTCGACAGCTAACACCCGGCACGCGCCCACCAGGCTCGCCAGGACCGAATCGAGCCGGGTGGCGGCCGATTCGTCACCGGCATGCTCCGCGCGCGCGAGTTCCCATGGGCGTTCGGCCTCCACGAGCCGGTTGCCCTCGTCGACCACCGACCACAGGGCGTTGGTTGCGGCTCGGAAGTCGAAGTCGCGCAGCGCGTGGTCGATGCGGTCGGCAAGCTCGGTGTACGCCTTGGCCAGGCGGGCAACTTCACCGGTCGGCGTCGCCTCGGGCACCTGCCCGTCCCGGTACTTGTGCACCAGGGTCAGGGTGCGGTTGACGAGATTGCCGAGCCCGTTGGCCAGGTCACCGTTGGCTCGGTGTACCAACCGTTTCACGGTGAAGTCGGTGTCACCGACACGCGCCACGTCACGGAGAAGCCACCAGCGCACGGCATCCACGCCGTACCGGTCGACCAGATCCGTCGGGTCGACGGCGTTGCCGGCGCTCTTGGACAGCTTCGCTCCGTCCACGGTCAGGTAGTCGTGGACGAGTACGGCGGTGGGCAGTGGCAGGCCGGTCGACAGCAGCATCGCCAGCCAGTACACGGCGTGGAAGCGGACGATGCCCTTGCCGATGACGTGAATCCGCTCAGCCGAGCCCGCCCACCACCGCTGGTAGTCGGGGTCGTCGACGCCGTAGCCGAGCGCGGTGACGTAGTTGGTGAGCGCGTCCCACCAGACGTAGACCACCTGGTCCGGGTCGTCGGGCACCGGAATGCCCCAGCCACCGGCACGCGCGGCCGGACGCGAGACGCTGAAGTCGGCCAGGCCGGCGCGCACGAAGGCGAGCACCTCGTTGCGCCGGGCGGCTGGTTCGATGCGCACCTGGCCGGCCTCGAGAATGTCCAGCAGCCGGTCGGTGTAGCGGGACAGGCGGAAGAACCAGTTCTCTTCGGCGACGGGTTCGGGCGCCACCAGGTGCTCCGGACAAAGCCCGTCGACCAGCTCTGCCTCCGGATAGAACTGCTCGCAGCCGGCGCAATACCGGCCCTCGTAGCGCCGCCGGTAGAAATCGCCGGCGGCGGCGCACTCCCGCCACAGCCGCGCCACCCCCGTAACGTGGCGCACATCAACGCTGGTGCGGATGAAGTCGTCGAATGACAACGCCAGCGGGTCGCGCAGGGCAGCGAACCGGGCGGCGTTGGCGTCGACGAAGGTACGCACGTCCACCCCTGCGGCGCGGGCGGCGGTGACGTTCTTGAGCGAGTTGTCATCGGTCCCGGTCAGGAACCGTACGGGCTGCCCGCGCAGCCGGCGATGGCGCGCGAGCACGTCAGCCTGCACCAGCTCCAACGCGTGCCCGAGGTGCGGCGCGGCGTTGACATAGGGGATGGCGGTCGTGATGTAGAAACGCTCGTCAGTGGTCATCGTCTCCCCGTTCGTTCGCCCTGGCATGAGCGGGAGACGATGCAGCAGGCCCCGCGAGACAGAGCCTGGACGGTGCTGGTGTTGCTACCGCACGCCGAGGAGCCCCGAGCAGGGGCCCATCATTCGCTCGCGGTGCGGCTGCATGTACCACATGGTGCCAGAAACGCCGTCCCATCGTAGTCGTCCATGACCCGGTCGCCGGCCCGGCCTGCCGGCAAGGCGGCCAGAACTCCGCACACCCCGGCCACGGTCAGGGTGCGGCCGACGGCCGCTTCGCGGACGGGATGTCGACCATGCTCAACCACGGCGCCCTGCTGACCCTGCTGGCCGAACCCGGCACCACCACCGAGCTGGCCCACCGCCTGGCCGTCACGTGTGACACCCGTCCGGACCGCAGAGCTGCGGTAGGCGCACCAGCGTCGCGTAGCGCCGGTCCCGGTCGGCACCCTTCCCGTAACGAGCGGTGCCGTTGCCCGGCAACGGTTTTTACCGGCCTGCCCGGCGACGGACGGCTCAGCGGCCCTGCTCCAGCAGGTCGGCGACGGCGACCAACGGGTCGAGCAGCGGCCGGACCAGGCCGGGGTCGGTCAGCCGACCATTCCGGTAGGTGATCAACCGGGTCCCGCGCACGCTCCACGCCGGTGCCGCTCCGGTCACGTGGGCGGCGACCAGAGCCGGCCCGACCAGTGCCCGCTCCCCCGGCGAGTCGGCCACCAGCCGCCACTGCCGGTCGAACGCCTCGTTTCCGAGCGCGTGCGAGTAACTGCCCGACAGCGCCTTGCCCAGCTTGGAGAGCAGGCCACGCGGTACCACCGCGAGCCTCGGAAAGGGGTGGCGCAGCAGCACCGAGCAGACGACGTACGAGTGGGTGTGCGAAGTGGTCTGCGAACTGCCGTTCGCGTCGGTCGTGGTACTTGACTCGGTGTACGCGTACTCGGCCACCTCGACGGGGCGACCGTGCAGGACACCGGTCATCGCGAACCGTACGCCCCGCCGGCTACGGCCCGGCACCCGGTCGGTCCAGTCCACCTGGGGCCGCTCGACGTACGCCCAGCCGTAGCGGGCAGCCCAGTGCCGCCACCGGTCCCGCCGCTCACGCTCCTCCTTGCGGGCCTGCACCATAAGGATGACCATCCCCGCAACGGCGAGCGCCACCAGTACCGTGCAACCGGCTCCGCAGATCAGCAACATCACGGCATCCATGCGCGGCAGCATATTCATCCCCTGCACCCCGGGGATTCCGCTGGAGCGGCTGCGGGCGCAGACCGGGGCCACCACCGCCGACCCGCAACGGGCCATGTGGACCACTGGCAGGTGGCTGACGGCCTGGCGGACTGACCGCGCTGCGGACCCTGGTCAGATCGCCGGTGCAGGCCCGGGGTCACCGTCCGGTCGGGGCAGGGTCAGCCCGGCGGCCACCCCGGCGGCCAGGTCGACGGTCGCGTCGCCGTACGGGCTGCGCACGCCCACCCGCTGGTCGACCGCCGAGACGAACCGTACCCGCAGACCGTCGGCGTCCCAGGTGAGCTCCTCGACGGCCACGCCGCCCCGGCAGGTCACCCCACGGACGGTGCCCCGGCCCAGGCCGGCCGGCACGGCGGGCAGCAGCCACAGCAGGCCGGGCCGGGAGTGCACGAGCGCCTCGATGAGTACCCCGGGCAGGGTGTGCGCCGCGTCGGCGTTGTAGATCTCCAGATCCGGATTGTGCGCGCTCATCAGCGACCGGAAGAACATGTCGTTGCCGATGATCTTGAGCAGGTTCGCGCCGACCAGGTCGGCGTCGCGCAGCCGGGCCGCGACCAGCGCCCGGTGCAGGCTGCCGTGCGCGGACAGGTTCTCGTCGCCGCGCAGCACCAGGGCGCGGTGCGCGGCCGCCGCCAGTTCGGGCGTGTCGTCGGGGTTGATCTCGTCCAGCGGCCAGACCGGATAGAGGTGACTCACATGCCGGTGCTCCTCGTCGGTGTGGTACCCCGGCCAGACCCACTCCGCCAGCGCGCCCCGCTCGTCGACCCGGTACGCCGGCAGCCGCTCGCGCAGCCCGGCCCACCGGTCGACGCCGGTCGCCTCGGCGGCGGTGGCCAGCGCGTGCCGGGCGGCGGCGATGTCCATCGTCGCGTTCACCGCCAGGTAGACCGGCCGACCGTCCCCGTCCAGCGGGCCGGTCTCAACCGAGAACGACGGGACCACGACCACCGTGCCGGTTTCGTCGGTGACGGTGAGGAAGTCCTCGAAGAAGACCGCCGCCTCCGCCAGCCAGCCGGCCACCTCACCCAGTGGCTCCCCGGTGACCAGGTGGTGTTCCCAGAGCGGGTACAGCAGCCAGTCCGCACCGGCGAGCCAGGCCGCCCACGGCCAGTCGGCGTTGAAGTGGAACAGGTGCCCGTGTTCGCCGTCGGTGCGGCCCGGTGCCAGCAGACCCCGCGTGCCGTAGACCGCCTGCGCGTTGCGTCGCCAGTCGTCGATCTGGTCCCGGATCAGCGCTGCGTGGGCCGCCGTCACCTCGGGCAGGGCGCCGATGTTGGCCCCGGCAAGCTGGAGGTTGAGGTTGGCGTCGGTGGTGAAGTCACCGGCCCACGCCGCACCCCACGAGCCGAGCCACAGGCCGGTCAGCCGGGGCGGCAGGACCCCGCTGGCACTGATCATCAGGTACCGGCCGGAGTGGAACAGCCGTTCCAGCAGCGCCGGCAGGAGCCGGCTGCGGTCGGCGTTCTGCCGGGCGATCAGCTCGCCGACCGGCAGGTCCCGGTCCCCGGTGGGTACCCCGAGGTCCAGGCTGACCCGCCGGTACATCGGCGTGTGCAGCGCGGTGTGCCGGGCCAGCAGCGCGGCATAGTCCGGACCGGACCCGTCGACAAGGCGCTGCTCCAGCTCCCCGGTCCGCCAGGACGCGTCGTCCCGCCGGTGGAGCACGGTGGTCAGCAGGGCCGGCCCGCGTACCGCCACCCGGTCCCCGACGATCTCCGCCGCCCCCTGCACGAGGGTCAGCCCCTCGAAGCCGTACGCACCGTCGCCCTCCGACGGGTAGTACCCCCGGATCCGCAGGAAGACCCGGTCACCCCGGCGGTACGCGCTGGTTTCGTAGCGCACGTCGTCGGGGCGGCCGGGCAGGTCGCCGGTGAGTCCGACGACGAAGCCGGTCATCTCGACGTGGGTCACCACGACCGCGTCGGCACGCGAGACGAACGCGCGTCGGCGCCCGGCATCCCACTCGACGACGACCTCGCCGGTGGTGAAGTCGGTGCTGCGCCGGTACTCCGCCGGGTCGCCTGCGCAATGGTTCCCGGTCGCGTCGATGGTCATCGCGTACCCGGGGTGGAACGACTGGGTCCAGCGCAGCTCCCGCCCGTCGGCGAGCAGCGCGCTGGCCTCGGCCCGCCGGCCGGCGAGGATGAGTTCCCGGATCTCGGGCAACCGGTCGGCAAGCTGGGGTGGCCGGGCGTGGCGGGTGCCGTTGGGCAGCACGAAGCGGTGATGGTTGAACACGATCCGCTCGGCGTACGCCGCACCGGACACCATGATCCCGTACTCACCGTTGCCGGACAGGAACGCGTCCTCCCACCGGGTCGCCGGGGCGGTGTCCCAGATGCGGTGGGCCGCGCCCGGCATCGCTTCCGTCATCGGCGGCACTCCTTCGGGTCGACGGCTTCGGGTCGACGGCGTTGTTCACCGCGTGCCGATCAGGTGCAGTAGAGCCGCGCCGACGAGGATTCCGCGTCCAATATGTCGTGCTCTGCTCCATCGGGTGAGCAGCCAGCCCAACGTCGCCGTGACGGGAAGAAGTAGACAGGCGGCGCTCGCGTGATAGAAGACCCATTCAGCAGGCGAATCTCTGCCAACCCAGAGCGCGTCGGCGACGGCCAGATTCACTCCAGTGTGCGCTCCGATCGTCACGAGGGCCGCCGCGGTCGATTGCATGATCTTCATCCTGCTGCTCACGTCGTACTCCTGCTTGGAACGGAACGCTCTGCGGCTCGTACTCTGTCAGGTGAACTTGGCCGACCGGGCGCGGGAGGGCGAGACTTCAGCACCGCGCGCCAGTACGACCGGCTCGATGACGGGGTCGGGGCTGCTCCGGGTCACGCCTGGTTCTACGGCCGGGACGACATGTCGGCGTCCGGCGCGGACCACGTCGTGATCACCAGGACGGTTCCTCCTGGGCCTGGTCGGCTCTCCCGCGCTGGGTCTCCGCTGACCGACGCGGCCGGGCGGCCCCCCGCCCGAGCCCGGATCGGCGACGCCCTGTCTTGATCCACTCCGTTTCCAGGGAACCGGGCTATCGGGCCGGGGCGGACACCCCGGCTACCCGGAAGACGAGTGGATCACCCGGGTGGTCGAGGTCGGTCAGGGCCGGAGACAGGGGCCGGGCAGGCAGCGACAGGGAGCAGGGCGGGAGATGGAGGCCGGGCCGGAGGCGGTGTCGCGTTCCGGCGGAGCAGCCGGCCTGCTAGCAAAGACGGTGCAGCTCGACAGGCGGCGAGTCGCTGGCCCGCCGCAACCGGCCCGCCCCGCCGCACGGGCGGACGCCGGGTCAGGGCGTGTGCACCCAGACCCCCTTGATCTCGGTGTACGCCTCGATCGCCGCCGCACCCATCTCACGGCCCAGGCCGCTGGCCTTGAACCCGCCCCACGGGGCGGCCGGATCCGGCTGCGGCGGCATGTTGACGAAGACCGCACCGGCGCGGATCGCCCCGGCGAGCCGGTGTGCGGTGGCCAGATCCCGGGTCCACACGGCAGCGGAGAGGCCGTAGTCGGTGTCGTTGGCCCGGTCGACGAGTTCCGCCGGGTCGTCGTAGGGCAGGACGCACAGCACGGGCCCGAAGATCTCGGCGCGGGCGATGGTCATGTCGTCGCGTACCCCGCTGAACACGGTCGGCTGGTAGAAGAAGCCGTCGGCGAGCCGGTCGTCGGTGACCCGCCCTCCCCCGGTGACCAGGTGGGCGCCCTCGGCGGTGCCGGTACGCACGAGGTCGTCCACCCGCCGCAGGTGCTCGGCCGAGACGAGCGGACCGAGCTGGCTGTCCGGGGCCAGGCCGGGTCCGAGCCGGACCGCGCCGGCCATCCGGGCGAGCGTGTCGGCGAACTCCTCGGCCCGCGCCCGCTGCACGTACAGCCTGGTGTAGGCGGTGCAGGCCTGGCCACTGTTGACCAGCCCGCCACGCAGGCAACCGGCGGCTGCGGCGTCGAGGTCGGCGTCCCCGGCGACGATCACCGGCGCTTTGCCACCGAGCTCCAGCGTCACCCGCTTGAGCTGTTCACCGCAGACCCGCCCGACCTCCCGGCCGACGGCGGTCGAACCGGTGAACGACACCTTGTCCACCCCGGGATGGGCGACCAGGCTGCGGCCGGTGTCCGGTCCGCCGGTGACGAGGTTGACCACGCCGGCCGGTACGCCGGCCTGCCGGCACAGCTCCACCAGGTACGCCGCGGTGAGCGGGGTCTGCTCGGCCGGCTTGAGCACCACGGTGTTGCCGCAGGCCAGCGCCGGGGCGAGTTTCCAGACCGCGATCAACAGCGGGAAGTTCCACGGCACGATCAGGGCGCAGACCCCCACCGGTTCGCGGCGGGTGTAGTGCAGGGTGTCCGGGTAGGACACCGGCACGGTGGCGCCCTCGATCCTGGTGCACCAGCCGGCGAAGTAGCGCAGGTGCTCGGCTGCGGCGGTCACGCAACCCCGGGCCGCGCGTAACGGCTGGCCCTGGTCGCGGGTCTCCAGGTCGGCCAGGGTGTCCGCGTGTTCGTCGAGCAGATCCGCGACGCGCCACAGCAGTCGGGCCCGCGCGGCGGCGGTCATCCGCGCCCAGGCGGGAGCGGTGAGCGCGGCGCGGGCTGCCGCCACCGCCGCGTCGACGTCGGCCGGGCCGGCCTCGGCGTACCGGGCCAGTGGCTGCCCGGTCGCCGGGTCCAGGGAGATGCCCTGCCCACCCTGGGCCGCGTCCACCCAGTCGCCGTCGATGAACAGCCTGGTCACCTGGTCGGTCGCCACAGCGGGGGTCACGGTTGCTCCTGTCGGATGTGGGCGGCGGCAACGAAGTCGGCGGCCAGTTCACCGATGAGGATCGCCGGGGCGTTGGTGTTGGCGGTGGTCACCGCCGGCATGATCGACGCGTCGGCGACGCGGAGTCCCTGCACGCCGTGCACCCGCAGCCGGGCGTCGACCACCGCCTGGTCGTCGGCACCCATCCGGCAGGTACCGACCTGGTGGTGGAAGGTTCCGGCGGTGGCGCGTACGTAGGCGCGCAGCTCGTCGCGGGTACGGACCTGCGGGCCCGGGTAGACCTCCCGCGCACCCCACTCGCCGGCCAGGGCCGAGGCGGCCCCCATCTCCCGGCACAGGATCACCGCGTCGACGAGCGCCTCGACGTCCTGCGCGCAGGCCAGCGTCGCCGGGTCGATGTCGAGCCCGGCGTGCGGGTCGGCGCCCCCGAGGCGGATGTGTCCCCTGCTCACCGGGCGGACCAGACCGGCCTGGAGGGTGAACCCGTCGGGTGGGCCGGCCATCCCCGGCTGGTACATCGGGACCGGGAAGTGCAGCGCCTGGACATCGGGTACCGGCAGGCCGGGGCGGGTACGCCAGAACAAATGGCTCTGCATCGGCGACAGGTCCGGGGACCGTCCGACCGGTCGGCTGGTACCGAAGATGACCGGGGCGAGCAGGTGGTCGTGCAGGTTGTGGCCCACGCCGGGCAGGTCCACCCGGACGTCGATGCCGTGCCGGCGCAGGTCGGTGGCATCGCCGATGCCGGAGAGCATCAGCAGGCGGGGGGACTCGATGGTGCCGGCGGAGACGATCACCTCGACATCGGCGTGGGTGGTGGTGGTACGCCCGTCGCGTTCCCACTCCACGCCGGTGCAGCGGTCGCCGGTGAACAGCAGCCGGCGGGCGTGGGCCCGGGTGACGATGGTGAGCCCCGGGTGGTCGGCGATCGGGCGTAGGTACCCAACCGCGGCGCTCTGCCGCCGGCCGTCGCGGATGGTCAACTGGGTGTGGGACACCCCGTCGAGTTCGCCGGAGTTGTAGTCCGGGTTGACCGCGACACCGATCTCCTGTGCCGCCTTGATGCAGGACTCGAAGATCGGGTCCGGGCGGTACTGGGACATGACGTGGATGGGCCCGCCGGTGCCGCGCAGCGCGGACTCCCCGGCGTCGAGGTCCTCCATCCGCCGGTGGACCGGCACCACGTCCGCCCACGACCAGCCGTCGTTGCCGAGGTAGGCCCAGTGGTCGTAGTCGGCGGCGGCGCCGCGCGCCCAGATCATGCCGTTGAGCGCGCTGGACCCACCGAGGACCCGCCCGCGTGGCCAGTGCAGGCGCCGGTGACCGGCGTGCGGTTGCGCCACGGTGTGGTACGCCCAGTCCTCCTCGGCGAACCAGAGGTAGGCCAGGCGGCCGGGCGTACCGATGTCGGGGTTGGTGTCCGCACCGCCGGCCTCCAGCACGACCACGCGCAGTCCACTGTCGACCAAGCGGCGTGCCAGGGCACAGCCGGCGGATCCGGCGCCGACGACGATCACGTCGGCGCCGGCAGGTGTCGCTGCCACGTGTGTTGCCCCCTTCCGCCCGCCGATGTGCCGGCGCGGGCGACGTGTGGTGTCACCGCCCGGCGTCGTGTCCGCGCGGGCGACGGTGGTGTCAGGCGGCGGCCAGCACCAGGACGGCGTTCTGGCCGCCGAAGCCGAACGAGTTGCTCAGGGCCACCTCGATGCGCTGCTCCCGGGGCGCCTTGGTGACCACGTCCAGGTCGATCGCGCTGTCCTGTTCGTTGAGGTTCGCGGTAGGCGGCACCAGGCCGTGCTGCAACGCCAGCACGGTCAGGGCTGCTTCGATCCCACCGGCGGCACCGAGGGCGTGGCCGAGGGAACCCTTGCTCGCGGTCACCACCGGCGACGGGCCGAGCAGGCGGCTGAGCACCCGCGCCTCGGCCAGGTCACCGGCGGGGGTGCCGGTGGCGTGCGCGTTGACGTGATCCACGTCGGCCGGTACGAGACCGGCTCCGCTCAGCGCCGCCTGCACGGCCCGCTGGACACCACGGCCCTCGGGGTCGGGGGCGGTGGGGTGGTGCGCGTCGGCGCTGGCGCCGAAACCGAGCAGCCGGGCCCGCACCCGGGCGCCCCGGGCGGCGGCGTCCTCGGCGCGTTCCAGGACCAGCAGGCCGCACCCCTCCCCGAGGACGAAGCCGTCCCGACCGGCGTCGAACGGCCGGGACGCGGTCGGATCGGCGCGCCGCGACAGTGCCCCCATCTGCGCGAAACCGGCGACGACGAGGGGGGTGACGCCGGCCTCGGTGCCACCGGCCACCACCACGTCGCAGGTCCGGCTGCGCAGTAGGTCGTGGGCCAGACCGATGGCGGTGCTGCCGGAGGCGCAGGCCGTGGCGGTGACCAGGTTGGGCCCACCCGCGCGCAGGTCCATGCCGACCTGACCGGCGGCCATGTTGGACAGCATCATCGGCAGCAGCAGCGCGGAGACCGCCTGCGGACCCTCGGCGGCGAGGACGGCGTGCTGGGCACCCGTGGTGGACACCCCCCACATGCCGACGCCGATCACCACGCCGACCCGGGCACCGTCCCAGGTCGCCGAGTCGAGACCGGCGTCGGCCACCGCCTCCCGGGCCGCCACCAGCGCGAACTGCACGAGACGGTCGTACTGCCAGTGGCGGCGGCCGACGGCGGCGCGCGGGTTGAAGTCGGGTACCCGGCAGGAGAGGTCGACGGGTATGCCGGCCAGGTCGGGGTCGTGGGTTGCGGTGGAGGTCCCGGCGCAGACCGTCTGCCAGGTCTGTGCCACGCCGATCCCGCCCGGGGTGACCAGCCCCAGGCCGGTGATGGCGGTCTCCATCCCAGTCACGCCGCGCGGGCCAACGAGGCTTCGATGACGCCGGCCAGCGCGGCGATGGTGGTACGCGGCGTGGTGTCCTCGTCAGCGATCTTGACGTTGAACTCCTTCTGCAGGACCAGGGCCAGCTCCACCATGAACAGCGAGTCCAGTTCCAGTTCCTCGAAGGTCACGTCCGGGCCGATCTCGTCCGGTTCCACCTCGAAGCGGGTGGTGAGGATCTCCACCACCTGCCGGTAGACGTCGGTCATGTCAAACGCTCCTCGTGGTTCGTCGGTCACCGCGTGGCCGGGCCGGTGCCCGGCGGCTCGGGCATCGGGTGGTGCGGCACCGGGGCGGGGTCCGTCCCGGCGGTGGTCGGGTCCGTTCCGGCGGCGGGTCCCGTCGGGTCGCCCGGCCGTTCGGTCGGCCGTAGCTGCGGCCAGACGAGGACGGTCGATCCCCAGGTCAGCCCCCCACCGAAGGCGGTGAGCAGGACCCGGTCGCCGGGGGTGACCACGCCGGTGGCGTCGGCGTCGGCGAGGGCCAGCGGGATCGAGGCGGCGCCGGTGTTGCCGACCCGGTCGATGTTTGCCACGATCCGTTTCCGGGCCAGGTCGAGTTCGTCGGCGAGGGCGTTGAGGATGCGGATGTTGGCCTGGTGGCTGACGACCCGGTCGACGTCGTCGAGCTGCCAGCCGACGCGCCGCACGACGGTGCGGGACGAGGCGGCCATCCGTTCGACCGCGTTGCGGAACACCTCGCGTCCGTCCATGGTGAAGTAGAAGTCGGCCGGGTCGGTCGGGCGACCGGACAACCGCTGCCGGGCCCCACCGGCGGCCACCTGGATCAGGTCGCTTCCCCCTCCGTCGCTGCCGAGGTCGAAGGGGCCGAGTGCGCCGGGCTCGTCGCGCCCGCCAGCGCGCAGCACGACCGCCCCCGCCCCGTCGGCCAGGACCACGGCGGTGGTGCGGTCAGCCGGGTTGGTCACGCTGGAGAGCGCGTCGGCGCCGATGACCAGGACCCGGTCGGCGAGTTCGGCGGCGATCAGGCCGGCCGCGGTGGCCAGGGAGTAGACGAAGCCGCTGCAGACCGCACCCAGGTCGTAGGCGGTCACCCCGGTCAGGCCCAGCCGGGAGGCGACCTCGGGTGCGGTCGCCGGGCAGGACCGGTCCGGCGTCATGGTGGCCACCACGACGGCGTCGACGCCAGGCGTCCCGGCGGAGACCAGCGCCCGCCGGGCGGCCTCGACCGCCAGGTCCGAGGTGGACGTACCGGGATCGACGAGGTGGCGTTGCACGATGCCGGTGCGGGACCGGATCCACTCGTCCGAGGTGTCCAGTCCGGCGGAGAGGTCCGCGTTGGTGACCACGCGCGGCGGCACCCAGCCGCCCACCCCGGCGAGCACTGCCGACCGGGTCGTCACGGTACCCACCGAATGGGTAGATTCATATTGAATCCCTTGCATCTCTTTGAGTGCGAACCAGTAACCAGTTAACACTGCGGCACCCGCACCGCGCCCCCCTAGGTTCTGCCCGTTGGGGTTTCCCCCAGTACTCCGACGCACGGCAGCGAAATTAGGCTGACCACGCCTGCAACCCGGGGTGGAACGCCCGGAAAACGGCGAGAGGAAATCAACGTGCCATTCGCGCAGACGCATTCGCGCGCCATCCCAACCCCGTTGCTGGACCACGTTGTGGTACTGCTCGACGGAGCCGCCTTCCGCGATATATACGCCTGCGACATGCTGCGTGAACAATTTGCCCGAGTGAAACCGAAAAACGTCACCAGCTCGGTCGCCGGGCAGTACTCGGCGCTCGGGGTCGCTGGCGAGAACACCCTGCTGGAGCTGTTCGACGGCGCGCTGCCCGGCCCGCGCCGCCTCACCGGTGGGCTGGTCTTCTCCTTCGAGCACCCCGGTTCGGTGCAGCGCGCCCGGGAGGTGCTCGACACCGGCCCCGGCGGCCACTACGAGCTGGTCCACCGCAACGCCGCCGACACCGGCGAATCCCGCCCCTGGTACCACATGCTGCGTACCGACCTCGGCGAGGACAGCCCGCTGCTGATGTTCCTCAACGAGGTCACCCCCGAGTACTTCGACTCGCTGTCCGCCCGCCGAGGACCCAACGGGGAACTGCTGCGCAGCGGCTACCTCGACGCGGCCTTCGGCACCGGGACCCGCGACCGCCGGTGGCTGCGCGACATCACCGCGGTCACCCTGCGGGTACGACCGCAGCGGGCGGCCCGGATGGCCGATGCGCTCACCGCACTGGGCTACCGGGCCACGACCACCCCGCCCGACCCCACCGGCGACCCTGCCTCCGGCACCGGACCGACGTACCGGATCACCGGCCCGGGCGTCGACATCACCCTCATCGGCTCGGCCACCGCGCCCGAGGGGGTCCTCGACATCACCACCGACCTGCACGAGGCACCACAACAGCACCAGGAGTTCGTCTTCGGCGACACCTCGCGTCTGGTCCTGCAGCCGGACGGCACCGCCCACTGGACGTTCACCCCACCGGCCTGATGAGGATAGGTACGTCGATGCCCGGCGAATCCGTGCTGTTCCACGAGGCGGTCCTCGCACACGCCGCCCGTACCCCCGACGCGGTCGCGGTGGAGTCCACCGACCGGTCGCTGAGCTACGCCGACCTGGTCGCACGCGCCCACCGCGTGGCGGTCCACCTACGCCGCCACGGCGTCGGACCGGACGTACCGGTCGGGATCGCCCTGGACCGCTCGACCGAATCCGTCGTCGCGGTGCTCGGCATCCTGCTGGCCGGCGGCGCGTGGGTACCCCTGGACCCGTCCTACCCCGCCGAGCGGCTGTCCTACATGCTCACCGACTCCGGCGTGGACCTGGTCGTCGCCGAGGCGCACACCATGGACCGGCTGCCGTCCGGGCGGGTACGCCGCATCGATCCGGCCGAGGCCGCCGCAGAGTCCGGGCCGGTACCCGACCCGCTGCCGCAGCCTCCGACCGGCCGGCACCTCGCCTACGTGATCTACACCTCGGGCTCTACCGGGCGCCCCAAGGGTGCCCTACTCAGCCACGGCGGCCTGGCCAACCTCATCCGCGCCCAGGCCGACGCCTTCGGTGTAGGCCCCGGTGACCGGGTCCTCCAGTTCGCCCCGTCCAGCTTCGACGCCTCGGTGTTCGAGACCGCCATGGCGCTGGCGACGGGCGCCACCCTGGTCCTGGCGGACCGGGCCGCCATCGCCCCCGGTCCGGACCTGTTCGCCACCCTGCGTACCCGGCGGATCAGTCACCTGACGCTGCCCCCGTCGGTGCTGGCCACCCTGCCCGACGAACCCCTGCCCGACCTGGCGATGCTGGTCTGCGCCGGTGAGGCGCTCCCGGCGGCGCTGGTGCAGCGCTGGGCCCCCGGCCGGCGCATGTTCAACGCCTACGGCCCCACCGAGGCCACCGTCTGGGCCACCCTGGCGCAGGTACACCCCGACGGCCGGCGGCCGTCCATCGGCGTACCGGTCACCGGCGTCCACGTCGCCGTGGTCGACCCGCACGGCCGGCCGGTACCCGACGGCGAGATCGGCGAGCTGGTCATCGGCGGAGCCGGCGTCGCCCGGGGCTACCACGCCCGGCCGTCACTGACCGCCGAGCGGTTCATCCCCGACCCGGACGGCCCGCCCGGCGCACGCCGCTACCGCAGCGGCGACCAGGTACGCCGCCGCCCCGACGGGACGCTCGACTACCTCGGGCGCATCGACCACCAGATCAAACTGCGGGGGCACCGGGTCGAACCGGACGAGGTGGCCGCCGTACTGGCCGAGCATCCCGCCGTCACCGACGCGGTGGTGGTCGCCCGGGGCTCCGGCGACGCCACCCGACTGGTCGGCTACGCCGCCAGCGACCACGACCCGGCCGGGCTGCGCGCCTTCCTCGCCGACCGGCTGCCCGCCTACCTGGTACCCGACGTGGTGGTCACCCTCGACGCGCTGCCGCTGACCGTCAGCGGCAAGATCGACCGGTCCGCCCTGCCCGAGCCCGACCGGGCCAGCGCCGGCCTCACCGCCACCGTCACCGCCCCGCGCACCGGCACCGAGCAGCTCCTCGCCGGGTTCGTCGCCGACCTGCTCGGCCACACCAGCACCGGACCAGATGCCGCGCCGCCCACCGGCTCGCCGGCCGGTCACCGCCTCGGGGTGCACGACGACATCTTCGCCCTCGGCGCCAACTCGCTGATGGCCGGCCGGCTCGCCGCACGGGTCCGCGCCGAAACCGGCCGCGAGCTGCCGGTCGGGGTCATCTACCGGTCCCCCACCGTCGCCGCCATGGCCGCCGCGCTCGACGATGCCGACGACACCGACCGGGCACCCGCCCCACCGCCACTGACCCCGGCCGATCCCGACGCGGTCGTGCCGCTGTCCCTGCCGCAGGAACGGATCTGGTTCCTCGACCAGCTCGACCCCGGCAACCGGGCGTACCACGCCCAGGCCACCATCCGGCTGCGCGGGCCGCTCGACCCGGCGGCGCTGGAGGCCGCGCTCAACGAGATCGTCCGCCGCCACGACGTCTTCCGCACCGGTTTCGTCGCCGGCCCGCACGGCCCCGAGCAGCGCACCGCAGCCCACTGCGCCATCGACCTCCCGCTGGTCGACCTGTCCATGCTGGACGAACCGGAGCGTAGCCGGCGGGCCGAGCAGACCGTAGCCGGATACCTGCGCGAACCGTTCGACCTGGCCAGCCCACCGCTGGCCCGGTGGGCGCTGATCCGCCACGCCGACAACGACCACACCCTGGTCCACGTCGAGCACCATCTGGTCCACGACGGCTGGTCCTTCGCCGTCTTCATCGACGAACTCACCAGCCTCTACGGCAGTTACGCCGCCGGCCGGGACTCGGACCTGCCGGCACCGGCCTGCCGCTACCGCGACTTCACGCTCTGGCAGCGCGGCTGGATACAGGGCGCGGCCCTCGACCGTCACCTGGCGCACTGGACCCGGGAACTGGCCGGCGCACCGCACGAGCTCGCCCTGCCCCTGGACCGGCCCCGCCCGCTGACCCAGAGCTTCACCGGCGCGGCGCTGCGCATCGAGCTGCCCGGCGAGCTGTGTCAGCGGCTGCGCGCGTACAGCCGCCGGCACGGGGTCACCCTCTACGCCACCATGCTCGCCGGCTTCGCCACCCTGCTCGGCCGGTACGCCCGCCAGGACGACATGATCATCGGCAGCGGCGTGGCCAACCGCCGACTCGCCGAGACCGAACGCATGATCGGCATGGTCGTCAACACCCTGCCGCTGCGGGTCGACCTGTCCGGCCGCCCCGGCTTCACCGAACTGGTCCGCCGGGTGCACACCCGCGCCGCAACCGCGTACGAGTGGGCCGACGTACCCCTGGACCGGCTCGTGGAGGCCCTCGAACCGGTCCGCGACCCGGCGCGCAACCCGCTGTTCCAGACCATGTTCAGCTTCCACGACTCCCCCATGCCGCAGCTGGCCTTCGCCGGGCTGACCGGCAGCGTCCTGGAACGGCACAACGGCACCGCCAAGACCGACCTGAACATCGTGGTCCTGCCGCGCGCCGAACAGCACGCCGGGCACGGCCACCGCGACGACGCCGCCCCGATCACCCTGATCTGGGAGTACGCCACCGCCCTGTTCGACTCCTCGACCATGCGGCGGATGACCGCGCACTACACCAGGCTGCTCGACGCGGCGATGACCGACCCCGACCAGCCGGTCAGCCGGCTGCCGCTGCTCAGCGCCGAGGAGCAGACCCGGATCGTCCACACGTACAACCGCACCGCCGCCGCCTTCCCCGCCGACCGCACCGTGCCCGACCTGTTCGCCGAGCAGGTGGCCCGGCGACCGCACGCCCCCGCCGTCGAGTACGACGGGCAGACCCTCAGCTACGCCGAACTCGACGCCCGCGCCAACCGGCTGGCCCGGCTGCTGCGCCACCGGGGCGTCGGCTGCGACACCCCGGTCGGTGTCCTGTTCGAACGCGGCAGCGACCTGATCACCGCATTCCTGGCCGTGCTCAAGGCCGGCGGCGCCTACGTCCCCCTCGACCCCGGCTACCCCGGTGAACGGCTGCGCTGGCTGCTGGACGACTCCGGGGCCCGGCTCGTGGTCACCCGCGCCGACCTGGCCGGTCTGCTGCCCGCCGGTGACGTGGACGTGGACGTGGTCACCGTCGACGATCCGCAGGTCGGCCCCACGGACCTGCCCGACGGCGCCCCGGAGCCCGCCGCCCGCCCGGACAGCGCCGCCTACGTCCTCTACACCTCCGGCTCCACCGGACGACCCAAGGGGGTGGTCGTCGCCCACCGCGCGATCCTGCGCCTGGTCTGTGGTACCGACTTCGTGCGGTTCGGGCCGCACGAACGCATCGCCCAGGTCGCCGACGCGTCCTTCGACGCGATCACCTTCGAGGTGTGGGGCGCCCTGCTGCACGGCGGCACCGTCTGCGTCATCCCCCGCGACACCGTCCTGAGTCCGGGCCACCTGGGCGAGCAGCTGCGCCAGCTCGCGGTGACCAGCATGTTCCTCACCTCGGCCCTGTTCAACGAGGTGATGGCGCACCGACCGGACAGCTTCGCCACCATGACCAACCTGCTCGTCGGCGGCGACGCGCTCAACCCGGTCCGGATCCGCCAGCTGCTGCGCAGTCCGCACGCCCCGGCCCGGCTGCTCAACGGCTACGGCCCCACCGAGACCACCACCTTCGCGGTGGTGCACCACATCACCGACCTGCCCGACGAGGCCACCTCGGTACCCATCGGCCGCCCCATCGCCAACACCACCGCGTACGTACTCGACGACGAACTGCGTCCGGTGCCCGAGGGCGTACCCGGTCAGCTCTACCTCGGCGGTCCCGGGGTCGCCCGGGGCTACGCCGGCCGGCCCGGACTGACCGCGCAGCGGTTCGTCCCCGATCCCTTCACCGCCGACGGCTCCCGCCTCTACGACACCGGCGACGTGGTGCGCTGGCGCAGCGGTGGGGTCCTGGAGTTCCTCGGCCGGATCGACAACCAGGTCAAGATCTCCGGCTTCCGGATCGAACCGGGCGAGGTGGAGAACACCCTGCTCGACCATCCGGCCGTGGCCGGCACGGCCGTCGTCGTCGACGACACCCCCGCCGGTCGGCGCCTGGTCGCCTACGTCGTGCCCGCCGCCGGCCGGCCCGAACCGACCGCCACGGAGCTGCGCGCCTGGCTCGCCGAGCGGCTGCCGCCCTACCTGGTGCCCGCCGCGTACGTGTCACTGGTGGCCCTGCCCCTCACCGAACACGGCAAACTCGACCGGGCGGCCCTGCCGGCCGCCGAGGCCGAACGCCCTGACCTGCAGGTCGCCTTCCGTCCACCGCAGACCGACACCGAACGGGCCGTCGCCGCGATCTGCGCCGACCTGATCGGGCTCGAACAGGTCGGCCTCGACGACGACTTCTTCGCCCTCGGGGGGCACTCCCTGCTCGCCATGCGGCTGGTGGCCCGGGTCAACGAGACGTTCGGCGCCGACGTGGCACTGGCCCGCTTCCTGCGTACCCCCACCGTCGCCTGCCTGGTCGCCGCCCTCGACACCGGCACGCCCACCGGGGAGCCGGCCGGGCCGGGCGGCATCGCATCCGGTAGCTGGCAGCAGATGGAGCACCTGTTGCAGCACATCGACCAGCTCACCCCCGAGCAGGTCGACCAACTGCTGCACGACTTCGCGGACAACGAGGCGGATCGATGAGTGACACCGGCACCGACGCCCGGCGGGCCCTGCTGGCCCAGCACCTGGCCCAGCGGCTGGCCCAGCGCAGCCACCCGCTGTCCTACCCGCAGCAGCGGCTGTGGTTCCTCGACCAGCTCAACCCGGACAACCCGGTCTACAACATCCCGCTGGGCTACCGCATCCGGGGCCCGCTCGACGTCGCCGCCCTGCAACGCGCCCTGACCACGGTGGTGCAGCGGCACGAGGCGCTGCGTACCGTGTTCCGCGCCGTGGACGGCCAACCCCGACAGGTCATCCTGCCGGCGGCCGAGGCACCCCTGACCGTACGCGACGTCGCCGGTGCCGCCGACGCGGCGGCCCTGGCCGAGGCGGAGGCGCGTACCCGGTTCGACCTGGTCAACGGGCCGGTGCTGCGGGCCACCCTGCTGCGGCTGGGCCCGGAGGAGCACTGGCTGTGCCTCACCGTGCACCACATCGTCTGTGACGGCTGGTCGCTGGCCATCCTGGAGCAGGAGCTGAGCGCCGCGTACGCCGGTCAGCAGCTTTCCGACCTGCCCGTGCAGTACGCCGACTTCGCCGAATGGCAGAACGAACACCTCACCGGTGCCACCCTCGACCGGCTCGTCGGCCACTGGCGGGACCGGCTCGCCGACGTACCGCTGCTGGCCAGCCTGCCCACCGACCGGCCCCGCCCGCCGACGCAGACCTACCGGGGCGCGCACCTGGACCTGCGTCTCGACCCCGATGTCACCGGGCAGGTGACCGCGCTGGCCCGGCAGGCCGCCGCGACCCCCTTCGCGGTGCTGCTGGCCGCCTTCGCCGTCGTCGTACAGGCCCACACCGGTACGCCGCAGGTCGTCGTCGGTTCGCCGGTGGCCGGGCGGCAGCGCGCCGAGATCCAGCCGCTGATCGGCTTCTTCGCCAACACCCTGGTGCAGCGCATCGACCTCACCGGTGCCCCGACCTTCCGGCAGCTGGTCGAGCGGACCCGCGACGAGACCCGCGACGCCCTGGCCCACCAGGACCTGCCGTTCGAAAAGCTCGTCGAGGAGCTGCACCCGAGCCGGGACCTGGCCCACAACCCGCTGTTCCAGGTGCTGTTCAGCTACCACGACACCGACGCCGCAGGGCTGGCCCTGCCCGGCTGCACGGTCACCCCGGTCCCCGGCGACACCGCCACCGCCAAGTTCGACCTCACCCTGTCCCTCACCCGGCGCGGGCCGGACCTGACCGGCCGCCTGGAGTACAGCAGCGACCTGTTCGACCCCGACAGCGCCGAACGGATGGCCGCCCGCTTCCGTCAGGTCCTCACCTCGGCCCTGGCCCGCCCGGACACCCCGGTCGGCCAGCTGGACGTACTCACCCCGGACGAGCGCCACCAGCTGCTCACCGAGTGGACCGCCACCGGCGTCGACCGCCACAGCGACGTGCTCGTCCACGACCTCATCGCCGCGCAGACCCGGCGCACCCCCGACCGGGTCGCCGTACGGGACGCCGGGCCCGGCGTCCGGCCCGGGCTGACCTACCGCGAACTCGACGAGCGGGCCGAACGCTTCGCCGCCACGTTGCGCGGCCACGGCGTCGGCGCGGACGTGCCGGTCGGTGTCCTGCTGCACCGTGGCACCGACCTGGTGGTGACCCTGCTGGCCATCCTCAAGGCCGGCGGGGCGTACCTGCCGCTGGATCCCGCCCTGCCGGCCGACCGGCTCACCTTCATGGTCACCGACTCCGGTACCCGGGTCGTGGTCACCACCGACCACCTCGCCGGCCGCCTGGGCGGTCTGCCGGTCACCACCGTCGCCCCCGGCACACCGCCGGCCGACCCGGCCCCCACCGGGACGGCGGCCCTGCCATCGCCCACGGCGTCACCCACGGCGTCGGTGTCGGCCGGCCGGCCGTCGCACGCCGACGACCTGGCCTACGTCATCTACACCTCCGGCTCCACCGGCCGGCCCAAGGGCGTGCTGGTCACCCACCGCAACGTGGGTACCTTCTTCGCCGGGATGGACCGCGAGTTCGGCCCGGACGCCGACGGTGACCGGGACACGTTCCAGCCGAAGGGTGACCGGGACACGTCCCAGCCGGAAGGTGACGGTGACGCGGCCGGGCCGACCTGGCTGGCGGTGACCAGTGCCTCCTTCGACATCTCCGTGCTGGAACTGCTGTGGACCCTCACCCGTGGCTTCGAGGTCGTGATCCGGGGCGACGAACCCACCTCCGGCGCCGCGACCGCCACCGGTGCCCCGGTACCCGCCGAGGTGCAGACCCGGCCGATGGACTTCAGCCTGTTCTACTTCGGCGGTGACCGGGGCGGCGCCGCCGACGACCGGTACCGGCTGCTGGTCGAGGGGGCCCGCTTCGCCGACCGGCACGGCTTCACCGCCGTGTGGACCCCGGAACGGCACTTCCACGACTTCGGTGGGCTCTACCCGAACCCGTCGGTCACCGCCGCCGCCATCGCCACCATCACCGACCGGGTGCAGATCCGGGCCGGCAGTGTCGTCGTACCGCTGCACGACCCGCTGCGCGTCGCCGAGGAGTGGGCCGTGGTGGACAACCTCTCCGGCGGGCGGATCGGCATGTCGGTCGCCTCCGGATGGCAGCCCAACGACTTCGTCCTCGCGCCGGAGCGGTACGCCGACCGGAAGAAACTGATGCTGGAGGGCATCGACGAGGTGCGCCGGCTGTGGCGAGGCGAGGCGGTCAGCCGCCCGCGTCCCGGTGGCGACCAGGTCAGCGTGCGCGTGTACCCGCCACCGGTGCAGCCCGAGCTGCCCGTCTGGGTCACCAGCGCACGCAGCCCCGACACCTTCCGGATGGCCGGTGAGATCGGCGCCGGGCTGCTCACGCACCTGCTCGGGCACTCCGTCGAACAACTCGGCGAAAAGATCGACATCTACCGCCGGGCCTGGCGCGAGGCCGGTCACGCCGGTTCCGGTCACGTCACCCTGATGCTGCACACCTTCCTCGGCACCGACGCCGAGCAGGTACGCGAGCTGGTACGCGAGCCGCTGTGCGGGTACCTGAAGAGCTCCTTCGACCTGCTCTCCGGTCTCGGCGCGGTGTCCGGGAGCAGCAGCGACTTCCACAACCTGCCCGAGGAGGAACTCGACGCGCTGGTCCGGCAGGCCTTCGACCGGTTCTTCGACACCGCCGCCCTGCTGGGCACCCCCGAGGCCGCCGCCGATCTGGTGGACCGGCTCAAGGCGATCGAGGTGGACGAGGTCGCCTGCCTGATCGACTTCGGCGTCGACCACGACCACGTCCTGGCCGCCCTGCCGCACCTGCGTACCGCCCGGGACATCAGCGAGGAGCGCCGCCGGGTGGCGCTGGCCGACGAGCCCGTCGCCACGCAACTGCGCCGCCACCGCGTCACCCACCTGCAGTGCACCCCGTCGCTGGCCGGTGTGCTGGCCGAGGACCCCGCCACCCGCGAGGCGCTGCGTGACCTGCGCCGGCTGCTCGTCGGCGGGGAGGCGCTGCCCGCCGCACTCGGCGCCGACCTCGCCGACCTGGTGGGCGGCGACGTGCACAACATGTACGGCCCCACCGAGGCGACCGTCTGGGCGAGCACCCACCGGGTCACCAGCGACCAGCCGGCCGGCGCCACCGTGCCGCTCGGCCACCCGCTGGCCGACGTCCGCGCCTACGTCGTCGACGCGGACCTGCGCCCCACCCCGGTCAACGTGCCAGGTGAGCTGCTGCTCGGTGGCCCCGGCGTCGCCCGTGGCTACCACGGCCGCCCGGCCCTGACCGCGGAACGCTTCATCCCCGACCCGTTCGCCGCCGACGGCTCCCGCCTGTACCGCACCGGTGACCTGGCCCGCTGGCGCCCCGACGGCACGCTGGAGTTCCTCGGCCGGCTGGACCACCAGGTGAAGATCCACGGCCACCGCATCGAACTCGGCGAGATCGAGAGTGTGCTGGCCGCACAGCCCGGCGTCCGCGCCGCCGCGGTGGTGGTACGGGGCACGGGCGCGCATCGCAGCCTGGCCGCGTACTACAGCCCGGCCCGGACCGGTGACCCGGCGCCCACCCCGGCGGCACTGCGGGCCGCCCTGGCCCGCGCACTGCCCGACTACATGGTGCCGGCCACCATCACCGTCCTCGACGACCTGCCGCTGACCCCGAACGGCAAGATCGACCGTAACCGGCTGCCCGACCCGCACACCGCCGAGCCCGCCCGCTACCTGGCACCCCGGACCGACATCGAGCAGACCATCGCCGAGGTGTGGGCGCAACTACTCGGCCGCGACCGGGTCGGTCTCGACGACAACTTCTTCGAACTCGGCGGCAACTCGCTGCTGGCGGTACAGGCCCGGGCCCGGCTGCTGGCCCGAGACGTCACCGGGGTGTCCCTGGTGGACCTGTTCCGCTACCCGTCGGTACGTACGCTCGCCGCCGCCTGCTCCACCACGGGCGACCGCCCCGACGCGCTGGCCGGGACCCGCCAGGCCGCCGGACGACGCGCCGCCGCCCTGTCCGCCGCCGGCCCGCGCCGCGGACGAAGGAGCTGACCGACCGTGACCGCGCACCTGAACAGCACCGGAACCACCCCGGACGCCGATCCGACCGACGGGGTCGAACCGATCGCGATCATCGGCATGGCCTGCCGGGTACCCGGCGCCGACAGCGTCGACGGGTTCTGGGCCAACATGCTCGACGGCGTCACCTCGATCACCCGGTTCACCCCCGAGGAGCTACGCGCGGCCGGCGTGGACCCGCACCTGCTCGCCGACCCCGAGTACGTCCCGGCCGGCGCGGTGATCGACGACGCCGACCACTTCGACGCGGAGTTCTTCGGCTACAACGCCGCCGAGGCCGAGACGATGGACCCGCAGCAGCGGGTCTTCTGCGAGACCGCCTGGGCCGCTCTGGAGGACAGCGGCCACACCCCGGACCGCACCGACGGCGCCGTCGGCGTGTTCGCCGGCATGTTCATGAACAAGTACCTGACGGCCAACCTCGCCACCAACCCCCGCTTCCAGCGTTCGGCGATGGCACCCCTGGCCCGCATCTTCAACGACAAGGACTTTTTGGCCACCCGGGTGGCGTACCTGCTCGACCTGGACGGCCCGGCGCTGACCGTACAGACCGCCTGCTCGACCTCGCTGGTCGCCACCCACCTGGCCTGCCAGTCCCTGCTGACCTACGAGTCGGATCTGGCGCTGGCCGGCGGGGTGGCGATCAACCTGCCGCTGAAGGCCGGCTACTCGCACGCCTACGGCGGGGTGTTCAGCCCCGACGGGCAGTGCCGGCCGTTCGACGCCGACGCGGGCGGGACCGTACCCGGCAACGGCGCCGTGGCCCTGGTGCTGCGCCGACTCTCCGACGCGCTGGCCGACCGGGATCACATCTACGCGGTGATCCGGGCCAGCGCGGTCAACAACGACGGCGCGGTCAAGGCCGGTTTCACCGCACCGAGCGTCGACGGGCAGTCCCGCGTCATCACCGCCGCGCACGCCCTGGCGGCGGTCTCCCCGGGCAGCATCGGCTACCTGGAGGCACACGGCACCGCCACCCAGGTGGGCGACCCGATCGAGGTTGCCGCGCTCACCCAGGCATTCCGCGCCGGTACCGCCCGGCAGGGCTTCTGCGCCCTCGGCTCGGTCAAGGCCAACATCGGCCACCTCGACGCCGCTGCCGGCGCCGCCGGTCTGATGCGGGCCGCCCTCGCCGTCCAGCATGGACAGATCCCACCGACGGTCAACTTCCGGTCGCCCAACCCCGGCCTGGACCTGGACTCCTCACCGTTCTTCGTGCCCACCCGCGCCGCCGCCTGGCCGGCCGGCACCGGACCACGCCGCGCCGGGGTGAGCGCCTTCGGCGTCGGCGGCACCAACGCCCACGTGGTCCTGGAACAGCCACCGCCCGTCCCCGACCCGGCCGCCCCGGCGCCCGCCGGCTGGCAGCTGGTACCGCTGTCGGCGCGCAGTCGCACCGCCGTCGACGCCGCCACCCGCCGGCTGGCCGACCACCTGGAGGCCCACCCCGACCTCGACCTGGCCGACGTGGCCTTCACCCTCCAGGACGGCCGGCGCAGCTTCCCGGTACGCCGCTTCGCCGCCTGCGCCGACCTGCCCGACCTGGTGGCCGTGCTGCGCGGGGAGGATCCGCACCGGTTGGTCACCCGCACCCCCCCCGACACCGGTCACCGGGCGGTGTTCATGTTCCCCGGCGGCGGCAACCAGCACCGCGACATGGGCGCCGACCTCTACCGCAGTCAGCCGGTGTTCCGGGCGGAGATCGACCGCTGCGCGGCGCTGCTGCGCGACCGGCTCGGCGTCGACCTCACCGCGCTGCTGTTCCCCGCCGACGGTGCCGGGTCGAAGCGGGGACGCGCGCTCGGCCGCGCCGAGGGACCCGGGGTGGTCACCGCACTGTTCGCCGTGGAGTACGCGCTGGCGAAACTGTGGATGTCCTGGGGCGTGGAACCGGTCGCCATGCTCGGTCACAGCCTCGGCGAGTACGTCGCCGCGTGCCTGTCCGGCGTGTTCACCCTCGGCGACGCGCTCGCCATCACCTACACCCGTGGTGAGCTGTTCGCCCGGCTGGCCCCGGGCCGGATGCTCGCCGTACCGCTGCCCGAGACACAGGTCGCGGAGCTGCTCGACGAGCGGCTGTCGATCGCGGCGGTGAACGCGCCGGAGCTCACCGTCGTCGCCGGCCCGGACGACGACATCGCCGCCCTCGACCGGCTGCTGACCGACCGGGGCGTGGACTGCGGGCGGATCAACGTGCCGGTGGCGAGCCACTCCTGGCTGGTAGAGCCGGTGCTCGACGAGTTCACCGCCCGGGTCAAGGACTGCGACCTGCGCCCACCGCGCACCCCGTTCGTGTCCTGCGTCACCGGCACCTGGATCCGCCCCGAGGAGGCAACCGACCCGCACTACTGGGCGCGGCACCTGCGCCAGCCCGTACGCTTCGCCGACGCGGTGCGTACCGTCCTGGCCGCACCCGACCGGGTGCTGCTGGAGGTCGGGCCCGGGCGGGCCCTGACCGCGCTGGTACCCGCACAGCGGCTCGCCCCCACCCCGACCGCGGTCGCCTCGCTGGGTCACCCCCGCGACCGGCTGCCGGACACCGCGCACCTGATGGCCGCAGTGGGTCGGCTCTGGCAGGCCGGCGTCACCGTGGACTGGCCGGCGCTGCACACCGCACGTCCCGCCCGGCGGGTCAGCCTGCCCGGCTACCCGTTCCAGCGTCGCCGCTACTGGGTCGAGCCGGGCGTGACGGCCACCGTGCCCGACCCCGGACCGGCCGACACCCCCGGCACCGTCGACCCAGCACCCGGCACCGCCGACCCGGCCCCCGGCACCGCCGACCTGGCCGACGCGCCGGACGACGGCTACCTCGGCCCCCGCACCGAGCGGGAACGCCAGGTCGCCCAGGTGTGGTGCGACCTGCTCGGCGTGGACCGGATCAGCGTCACCGACGACCTGTTCGACTGCGGCGCGCACTCCCTGATGATCACGCAGGCCGCCCGGGAGCTGCGCCGCCTCGGCGCACCCCAGCTCACCGCCCGCGACGTCCTGGCCAGCCCCACCGTCGCCGGACTGGCCGCCCTGATCGAGGCCACCGTGTCCGGGCGACCGCTGATCGAGGTGCAGGGCAACGGCCCCGACCTGACCGCCGAGGTCGTCCTCGACCCGGCGGTCACCCCCGACGCGGACGCGCCGGCCCGCACCGGACCCCCCGGGGTGGTCCTGCTCACCGGTGCCACCGGATTCGTCGGCGCCTTCCTCTGCGCCGAACTGGCCCGGCAGACCAGCGCCGAGATCGTCTGCCTGGTCCGGGCCGCCAACCCCGACGAAGGAACCGAACGCCTGCACGCCGCCCTGACGTCGTACGGTCTGCCGCTGCCACCCGCGCACCGGCTGCGCGTCATCCCCGCCGACCTGGCCAGACCCCGACTGGGCCTGGCACCGGCCGATTTCGACGCGCTCGCCGACGAGGTCGACGCGATCTACCACTGCGGCGCCTGGGTCAACTTCGTCCGCCCCTACCGATCGCTGAAGGCCACCAACGTCCGGGGCACCGAGGAGGTGCTGCGGCTGGCCACCCGGGGCCGGCCCACCCCGGTGCACCACATCTCCACCCTGGCCGTACTCGCCGGAGCCGTCGCCAACGGCGCCGGACAGGTCCACGAGGACGACCCCCTGCCGCCACCGGTGGGCCACGACACCGCCTACAGCCAGAGCAAGTGGGTCGCCGAGGGTCTCATCGACATCGCCCGGGAACGCGGCGTACCCGTCTCGGTCTACCGGGCCGGCGCCGTGCTCGGTGACAGCCGCACCGGCGCGACCAACCGGGAGGACTACGTCACCAAGGTCATCCAGGGCTGCGTCGACCTCGCTCTGGCCCCCACCCGCCGGTACGCCTTCGCCGCCGCCAGCGTCGACTACGTCGCGCGCACCGTGGTCGCCCTGTCCCTGCGCCCGGAGACCCTCGGCGGCACCTTCCACACGGTCAACCCCGACCCGCTGGACTGGAACGACATCTTCACCCACCTGCGGACCTGCGGCTACCGGGTACCCAGCGTCGACTGGCAGCGGTGGCGCCACCAGCTCACCGCGCAGATCGAGGCCGACGAGACGTCGAACACCCTCGCCCCGCTGATGGCCATGCTCGGCGACACCCCCGACCGGGACATGCCCCGGATGCGCTGCGACAACGTGTGGGCGGCACTGCCGGCCGACCTGGCCCGGCCACCAGAGCTGGACGCCGCGTTGTTCGCGCGGATGCTCGGCTTCCTCGCCCGGGGCGGGGCCCTGCCCGCACCGCCGGACGCCGATCCGGACCGCCCCGACCCGACCCCACCCGACACCACCCGGAAGGACACGCCCGCATGACCATGCTGTTGACCGGTGCGACGCTCATCGACGGGCTCGGCGGCGACCCGGTGACCGGCCGGGCCGTACGCGTCGAAGCCGACCGGATCACGCAGGTGGGGACCCGGGTCCCGGCCGACGGTGCCGACCTGGTCGACCTGAGCGGGCTGACCCTGCTGCCGGGGCTGATCGACGCGCACACCCACGTGGGCTACTCCAGCGACGTACGCGCCATGGTCAACGGGGAGCTGTCGGTGGCCGAGCGGGCCGCCGACATCTTCCGCAACCTCCGCGAGACCCTGGCCGCCGGGTTCACCACGATCCGGGACTGCGGCGGCCTCGACCTCGGGGTGCTGCGTACGGTGCAACGGGGGCTGGTACCCGGCCCCCGCATCTGGGCCGCCGCCGTCGCGCTGTCCCAGACCGGCGGTCACGGCCGGCTGAGTTCACCGCTGGCACCGGCGGGCCCGTCGCCCATCTCGGTACGCGGCCTGACCGGGATGACCCCCAACGCCGACGGCGTCGAGGAGGTCCGCCGGGCCGCCCGCGAGTGCTTCCGCCAGGGCGCGTCGTTCCTGAAGATGGCCGTCACCGGCGGGGTCATCTCGGTGTCCGACTCGTTGGAGGACACCCAGTACACCGTCGAGGAGATCGCGGTCGCCGTCGCCGAGGCCCACGCCCGCAACACCTACGTCACCGTGCACGCCCACAACGGTGCCGGTATCCGCAACGCCGTCCAGGCGGGCGTGGGCTGCGTCGAGCACGGCACCGGCATCGACGAGGCGACCGCCGCGATGATGGCCGCCCACGGCGTACACCTGGTGCCCACCCTGGCCATCGCCGAGATGATGCGCACCGACTTCGAGCGGCAGGGACTCGCCCCCGGCATCCGGGACCGGGTCGGCGACACCGCCCAGCGCATGGTCGACGCCCTGCTGCTGGCCCGGGAAGCCGGCGTGCTGGTCGGTTCCGGCTCCGACCTGATCGGCCCGGAGCAGAACCGGCGCGGGCTGGAACTCGTGCTCAAGGCCCGCGTCCTGGGCCCGATGGCGGCGATCGTCTCGGCCACCTCGGTCAATGCCCGGATCATGCGGGTCGCCGACCGTATCGGGTCGGTCGAGGTGGGCAAGCTCGCCGACCTCGTCGCCGTGGACTTCGACCCGCTGGCCGAGCCGCACCTGTTCGACGACCCGGACCGGGTCGTCCTCGTCGTCCGCAACGGCGAGATCGTCAAGGACACCCGCAAATGACCGCGCCGCGTACGGACGCCCGCCGATGACCGCCGTCATGGAACCGGACCGGGCCAACGGCCGCCCCGACGGCACCATCACCGACCTGCACACCCCGACCACCGCGGAGAAGCTGGCCGAGCTGCGCCGCCGGCGCGCCGAGGCCGACCAGCCCGGCTCACCCCGGGCGGCCCGCCGGCTGGCCGCCCGGGGCCGAATGACCGCACGGGAGCGGATCCTGGCGCTGCTCGACCCCGGCTCGTTCGTGGAGACCGACCGGCTGGCCCGCCGGGAGATCGAGGGGTACGCCGGGCCGCAGCCACCCGGCGACGGTGTCATCACCGGCTACGGCACCGTCGACGGTCGTCAGGTGTGCGTCTACGCGCACGACGCGACCCATCGGGGTGGCAGCGCGGGGGCGGTCTTCGGCGCCAAGGTCTGCAAGATACTCGACCACGCCATGCGCGTCGGCTGCCCGGTGATCGGCATCAACGACTCCAGCGGCGCCCGGGTGGAGGAGGGAGTGCTGGCCCTGGCCGCGTACGGCGAGGTCGCCCGGCGCATGGTCACCGCCTCCGGGGTGATCCCGCAGATCTCCCTCATCATGGGTGTCTGTGCCGGTGGCGCCGTCTACACCCCGGCGTTCACCGACTTCGTGGTCATGGTGGAGAACACCTCGCACATGTTCGTCACCGGCCCGGACGTCATCCGCGCGGTGACCGGCGAGCGGGTGGGCCTGGAGGCCCTCGGCGGCGCCACGGTGCACGCCACCCGCAGCGGGAACGCCCACTACGCCGCGGCCAGCGAGGCCGAGGCCATCGACTACGTCCGGGACCTGCTGTCCTACCTGCCGGCCAACAACCTCGACCCGGCCCCGGTCTGGCCACCGGTGTCCCCACTGGATCCCACCGACGCCGACCGGGAACTCGACACGCTGGTACCCGACCGGGCCACCACCCCGTTCGACATGCACGAGGTGATCAGGCGAATCGTCGACGACGGCGACCTGCTGACGGTGCACCCCAACTTCGCCCCCAACATCATCTGCGGCTTCGCCCGCGTCGACGGCGCCCCCATGGGCGTGGTCGCCAACCAGCCGCTGCATCTGGCCGGCGCCATCGACATCGACGCCGCCGAGAAGGCCGCACGGTTCGTCCGCTTCTGCGACTCGTTCAACATCCCCGTGCTCACCCTCGTCGACGTGCCCGGTTACCTGCCCGGTACCGCCCAGGAGCACCAGGGCATCATCCGCAGGGGTGCGAAACTCGCGTTCGCCTACATCGAGGCGACGATCCCGAAGATCACCATCGTGGTACGGCGGGCCTTCGGTGGCGGGTACGCGGTGATGGGATCCCGGGAACTCGGCGCCGACCTCTGCTTCGCCTGGCCGACCGCGCAGATCGGGGTGATGGGCGCGACGGGCGGGGTCGCCCTGCTGCACCACCGCACCCTCGCTGAGGCCGACGACCCGGCGCTGACCCGCCAGACCCTCATCCACGAGTACGAGGAGCAGTTGCTCACCCCCTACCGGGCGGCCGAGCACGGCTGTGTCGACGACCTGATCCTGCCGTCGGAGACCCGGCCCACGGTCGTCCGCGCCCTGCGTGCCCTGAGCAACAAGCGGGTCATCCTGCCGGCCCGCAAGCACGGCAACATCCCGCTGTGATCCGTCGTGGCGCAGGTCGCCCGGCGGCGCACGGCACGCCGGTCGGGCGGGGCGGGCGAGCCGCCACCACCCGACAGTGAAGCGCGTCCTCAGGTCGCCGCCACCTCCCCGGCCGGCACCGCCGCATCGACCGGGTGCCCGGTGGCACCGATGAGACGGGCGACCGCAGCCCGGGAGGACACCCCGAGCTTGGCGAAGATGTTCGCCAGATGCATCTCCACCGTCTTTTCGGTCACGAACAGCTCCTGCGCCACCCGCCGGTTCGTCAGCCCCTGGCTGACCAGGGCGGCGACCTGCCGCTCCCGCCGGGTGAGCCGGTCCAGGCCCACCACGTCGGCGGACTCGTCCGGCCGGGTACGGCGTGATGCGCGCGCCGCCAGCCGGCGCCGCTCCAGCACGGCCTGCCGGGCCAGCCGGTGCGCACCACACGCCTCGAACGCGGCCTGGACCGCCTTGACCTCCCGGTAGCTGTCGTTGACCAGTCCCAGTGCGGCCAACGGTCCGACGCTGACCATGCGCGCCCGGGCGGCGTCCACCACCATGCCGGCGGAGGCCAGTTCCCGGGCCGCCACCTGCGCGGCGGCCACCGCCCGTGCCGGGTGCTCGGCGGCCAGCACGTGCGCCCGGGCGAGCAGCGCCAGACCGGTGTGACCCGGCAGGTCGAACACGGCGGCAACCGCGGCGGCCCGGTCGGCCCAATGCGCCGCCCGTTCGGCCCGGCCGGCGGCCAGCTCCGCCCGGGTCATCGCTTCACACCAGCTGATTTGCGAGCACAGGTCGGACGCCGGCAGCCGGTCGCTGTCGCCCGGGCACGCCCGGGTCAGGTATCCGGCCGGGTCACTGCCGGCCAGACCGATCTCCACCTGCAGCCGACGGACCAGCAGCGCGTACGGTCCATCCGACAGCACCGGCAGGGCGTCGACCTCCGGTGGGCCCTCGGCGGACCCGACCTGGCTGTCGATCCAGGCCTGTAGGGTGCGGGCCACGGCGATCTCCCGCTCGCCGCCCACCACGGTGGCCACCTCCACCGCCTGCTGCACGCACTCCTGTGCCTGCGGCAGTCTGCCCCGGGCCTGCAACGCGACCACCAGGGCGGCCTGGAGGCGGGCCAGGAGCAGCAGGTGCCCGCTGTGCCGGGCGGCGGCGACCGCCCGGTCGAGGTGGCGTACCGCGTCGTCGAAACGCTCGTGCAGGATCTCCGCCTCGATCACCCAGGCGGCGGCCCGCAGGCTGCGGACGAACTCGCCGTCGAGCATCGCGTCCAGCAGGTTGACCGCCTGATCGAGCCGGCGACGCGCGGGGGGCATGTCCAGCGCGGCGGTGTCCGCCACCGCCAGCAGCGCGAGCGTGGTGGCCTCCGCCGGGCGTACCCCGTGTTGTTGGGCCGCGGTGTACGCCACGGCGGCCAGGTCGCGGGCGGCGTCGGCGTGACCGGCGGCCAGCTCCAGACAGGCCAGTTCAAAGGCGAGCATGGCCCGTCCGATGCTCTGCGTGGCGGGCAGTGCGGCCAGTTCCGCCCGGGCGAGCGCACCCGCCTCGGCCCGTCGGGACAGCGCCAGCTCCACCATGACGCAGAGGGACACCGCGTGCGCCCGGCGGGTGGTCGGTCGGCGTTGCAGCAGTCTGAGCGCCTCGTGCAGGGTGTTGCGGCTGCCCGCCAGATCCCCGGTGACCGCGGCGAGCTGGGCCAGCCGGACCAGCAGCACCACGCGCCGCCGGTCGTGGTCGGGCTGGTGCGGCAGCAGCCGCAGGGCCACCCGCAGCCAGTGCACCGCGATGACCGGGGCGTGGGTCTGCACCACCAAGGCAGCCCGGTGCAGCACCGCCACCGCAGCCAGGTCGCCGGGACGGGCGCTTCGGGCCACGTGCGGGGCGAGCGCCTGCGGCGGGGCGCCGCGCTGGTACAGCGCGGCCACGGCCCGGCCGTGCGCGGCCAGTTGCCAGCCCGGGCTGACCGCGTCGTGGACCGCCCGCCACACCACGGAGTGCCGGAAGCCGATCAGCCGGTCACCGGCGACCGGGCGGACCAGGTCCAGACCGGCCAGTTCGTCCAGCGCCCGGTGCACCTCGATGTCGCTGCACTGGCCGATCTGGGCCACCAGGGCCGGCTCGAACACCTCGCCCGCCACCGCCGCCGCGTCGAGGACCGTACGCGCCAGCGGCGAGGCGGCCTCCAGCTCCCCGACCAGCCTCATCCGCAACGCGACGGGCAACTCGCCGATGACCACCGACGCGGTGTCGTACAACCCGGTGGCGGCGGCGGCCAGGGCATGCAGGTGCAACGGATTGCCGCCGCTGTGCCGGTAGAGGGCCCACCGCCACGGTCCACCGCACTGGCTACCGAGCAGCGTCTGCGCGTCCTGCTCGGTGACCGGCCCGAGTGGTATCTCGCGCACCCGTTCGTCTCCGGGCGCGCCGACCAGTGCCGTGTGCAGCCGTACCGGTGCCTGGCGGGGCCGGTAGGCGAGGACGACCAGCAGCGGCATCGGCGACGGGGAGCGCACCAGTTGGGCAAGCAGTGCGACGGTCGCCTCATCGGCCCAGTGCATGTCGTCGACCAGGACGACGAGCCGGTTGGCGTCCGCGTCGCCCGCCCGGTTGACGAGGTCACGTACCAGGTGGATGGAAGCATTGCTGTCCGCGGGTGCGTCGCCCGGATCGACCTGCCCGGTGTTGCAGCGGGCGCCGTCGACCAGCGCGTCGAGCAGTGGGGCCAGGGGTGGTGACCGGTGCCCACGGGTGGCCGAGCCCGACAGGACGCGGGCGCCCCGGCGACGAGCGACCTCGCCGAACTCGCTGAGCAGCCGGGTCTTCCCGATACCGGGATCGCCGGTCACCGCCACGACCCGGACTCCCGCTCGACCTGTCGCCTCCAGGGCCCCCCGCAGGACCGTCATCTCGGTGTCACGTCCCACGAACGGGGTCATCAGCACCACTCTCCCGACGCACGCCCGCAACGTCCGTCCTGTCGCCGCTGAACCCTGGCACCCGTCATATCAGATCGACTCCCATCTTCTGATGCCCGGTCCGATCCGCAATAGACATTAGCAGGATTGTGATTGGAAACTGTGAGTAAGTTTTCGCCGCAAAAGCCGCACCCTGCGCAGGGTCCCGACCCGAGGATCGCGGCAACCCTAGGGAACTCCCCAGTGCCCGACAAACGTCCCTGAATTCATAATCAACCGTAGCTATTTATGAGGTGGAGGCATCATTGAGCACCCGGCTGTACGCCCTGCCTGTCGACCAGACGGGCTGGCACATCAAGGCAGGGAACACGACCGTTTTTGACTGGGACTACGACGAGGGCCGGGACAAACTGCTCACTCTCTACGAGAAGGGCAAGGAGCGGCAGTGGAACGCGGCGGAGCGACTCGACTGGTCCATCGAGATAGATCACGACGATCCGATGGGCATACCGGAGGAATCGGTCGCCATCTACGGGTCACGTACCTGGCAGTCACTTAACAGAAGAGAAAAAGCCAACGTACGGCTGCACATGAACTCGTGGCAGTTCTCCCAGTTCCTCCACGGTGAACAGGGCGCCCTCATCTGCTCTGCCAAGATCGTCCAGACCGTACCGGACATCGACTCCAAGTTCTACGCCGCCACCCAGGTGGTGGACGAGGCCCGTCACGTCGAGGTGTACTCCCGCTACCTCCGGGACAAGATCGGGTTCGCCTACCCCATCAACCCGTACTTCAAGAGCCTGCTCAACGACATCATCTCCGACTCCCGCTGGGACATGACCTACCTCGGTATGCAGGTTCTCATCGAAGGACTCGCGCTGGCCGCGTTCGGTCAGATCCGCGACTACTCCAAGGAACCACTCGCCCAGGCCCTCAACGCCTACGTGATGCAGGACGAGGCACGTCACGTGGCCTTCGGTCGGCTGGCCCTGCGCGACTACTACCCCGAGCTGACCCAGGCCGAGCGCGACGAACGTGAGGAGTTCTGCATCGAGGCCTGCCACATGCTCCAGCAACGCTTCGTCGGCGAGGAGGTCTGGACCGCACTCGACCTCGACGCCGCCGAGTGCATGGCCTTCATGCGCGACTCCGAGCACTACCAGTACTTCCGATCCAAGCTGTTCTCCCGGATCGTGCCCACGCTCAAGGACATCGGCCTGTTCGGCCCGAAACTGCAGCGGGCCTTCGCCGACATGGGCGTACTGAGCTACCAGGACGCCAACCTCGACCGGCTGATGGCCGAGGACGAGACCGTCGCCGACGAGGTCGACAAGCTGCGCCGGGAGCAGGTCGCGCAGGCCATCCGGCTCGGCTCCGAGCCGTCCTGACCCCACACCGAGCGTCCGGCCCGAGGAGATCGCCCCGTGCACACCCCAACCGCTGCATCCATCAACTACGTCCCGCAGGCGTTGGCGCTGTTCGAGAAGTACGGTCCGGCAGAGGCGATCGTGTACTCCGACCGCCGACTGACCTACACCGACCTGCGGGACGGCATCCAGCACCTGGCCGAGGCCCTGCGTGGGCAGGGGATACGTGCGGGCCGTGCGGTGGCGGTGGTCGCCAACAACCACCCGGACGTGGTCATGTTGCACTTCGCCCTGCACCTGCTGGGCTGCCGGTCCGTCTGGGTGGCCCACGCACCCGTGGAGCACCAGCTGGACTTCCTCCGCCAGGCCCGCCCGGACGCCCTGGTGTACGACCCCCGCACCCACGCCGAGGCCGGCGTCGAACTGGCCCGCCAGGCCGAGTCCCCGGCCGTGTTCAGCCTCGGCCCCGGCACCCTGGGCACCGACCTGTGGCAGGCACCCCGGGTGGCACTGGAACCGGCCGACACCATGGGCGAACCCTCCTCCCTGTTCCAGACCAGCGGCACGACCGGACGGCCCAAACTCGTCCACCACCGCAACCTGCTGTTCCAGACGATTCTGGAACTCGCCGCCCGGTGGGCGGGCGAGGGCCGCCCGACCCGCCACCTCTACTACGGCGTCTTCTGGCACGTCAGCTCGCAACTGGGCGTCATGGGCATGCTGTTCACCGGTGGGACGCAGGTGATGTGCGACTCCTTCGACGTCACGCAGTTCTTCACCCTCATCGAGCAGGAACGCATCACGAGCACCAACGGCGCCTCACCCCGCCTGTACGAGATGCTGGACTGCCCGCTGCTCGGCCGGACCGACCTGAGCAGTCTGGAGATGATCAGCGTGGGCGGTTCGACCGTCGCCCCCGCCCGGCTGACCCAGGCACTCGACCGCTTCGGACCCATCGTGCGCGTCGCCTACGGGATGAGCGAGGCGCCCCTGATCACCGAACTCAACGGCGACGAACACGACCCGAGCCGGCCCCACCTGTTGCGCTCCTGCGGACGTGCCTACGGTGACATGCGCATCGCCATCCGGGACGACGCCGGCAGGGACCTGCCGCCCGGGCAGCACGGTCAGGTGTGGATCTCCGGTTCGCTGGTCATGGCCGGGTACTGGGGACAGCCGGAGCTGACCGCCAGAACACTGGTCGACGGCTGGCTGCGCACCGGGGACACCGGATACCTCGACGAGGACGGCTACCTCTATCTGGTGGGGCGCGAGCAGGACCGCATCATCACCGGTCCCGGCGCCACCAACGTCTACCCCGGGCCGATCGAGGACGTCCTGACCGCCCACCCCGACGTCCACGACGCGGCCGTCATCGCCGTACCGGACGACGCCTATGGTGAGGCGGTGTACGCCTTCGTCGTGCCCGTACCGGGCGCCACGGTCACCCCCGAACAGCTCCGCGACCTGGTCACCGAGCGGCTCAACACCATCTGGACCCCCCGTGAGGTGGAGTTCGTCGACGCACTGCCCATGATCGGCTACGGGAAGGTCGACAAGCGCAAACTGCGTGACCGCCATCTCGCCCGTACCGGCACGGCAGTCGGTCCACGGGAGTGACGGTGCCCACCCGGTCCCGGGTCGCCCTCGTCGGGCTGCTCACCGCCGGGACGATCTCCGACACCGGCACCCGGGTGTCCACGGTGACCCTGCCCTGGCTGGTCCTGGTCAGCACCGGCAGCCCCACCCGGATGGGCCTGGTCGCCGCCGCCGAGATGCTGCCCTATGTACTGATCAGCGCACTGGGCCCACCCCTGGTGGACCGACTGGGCGCCCGCCGGGTTTCCATCACGGCCGATCTGGCCAGCGCCGCCGGCATGCTGGTGCTGGCCGCCACCTACCACCTCGGGTTCACCACACTGCTCGCCCAGGTTGCTCTCATCGGCGTCCTACGTGGTCTCGGCGACAACGCCAAACGGGCGATGGCGCATCCCACCATCGCCGCGTCGGGCGTCTCCATGGCGCGGGTCAGCGCCATCGACGACGGCCTGCACCGGCTGAGCATCCTCGTCGGCGCACCGGCAGCCGGCGTGATCATCGCCTGGTTCGGCATCACCCAGGCTATCCTGATCGACGCGGCGACCTTCGCCGTGGCCGCCGCCGTCGTGACGGCGCTGATCCCGGCGTCCATCGGACGGCCCACCCACACCGCCGCCGCCGCGGAGCGGGAACCGTACCTGAAGGCGCTGGGCATCGGACTGCGCCACCTGCGTTCCGACCAGGTCGCCGTCGGGATCTTCGCCATGATGTTCGTCATCAACCTGTTCAACCAGGCCAGCGTCGCCGTCTACATCCCAGTCTGGGTCGACCAGGTGGTCGACAACCCGGCCGCGCTCGGCGCGATAAGCGGCGCGCTCGCCCTCGGCGCGGTCGTCGGCAACATCGGCTTCGCCATCGCCGCCAACCGCCTGCCCCGCTACCTCACCTTCACGATCGGATTCCTCGTCGGCGGGGCGCCCCGCTTCCTGGCCATGGCGTTCAGCCACGACCTGCTGGTGGTGGTCGCCATCACCTTCGTCTCCGGCATCGCACTGGCCTCCGTCAACCCGATCATCGCCGCCACCATCCTGGAACGCACCCCGCCACCGTTGCAGGCCCGGATGTTCGGACTGGCCACCGCGGTTTCCTGGGCCAGCATCCCGATCGGCGGCGTACTCGGCGGCTGGGCCGCATCCGCACTCGGGCTGACCCCCGCGATCGCCCTGACCGGACTGCTGTACCTGCTGGTGGCGCTCACCCTGGTGCTGCGCCCCGCCCGGTGGCGCCGCCTGGACGAACCGCCGCCCACCATGGCCACCACCACCGCCGACCCGGCCCGGACGTGAACACCACCGCGGCAACCGGGCCGCTACCGTTCCCGTTGCCCCCGGCCGTGCCGCCCGGCACGGCCCACGTTGACAGACCAGTCGATGTCCCGACACCCTCGACAGTTCCACATCCCCGGTCCCCACGCGGCCGGTCAGCACTGCGGAAGGCGCCAACGACATGCACGTTCGAGACGACTACGGGCTCACCATCGCCGAAGCGGACGCGCACCAGGCACTCGCCGCACACCGCGCCGGCGACCTACCCCCGGTTGCCCTCATCCGGGTTCCCGACCCACCCCGCGACACCTGGGCGGACCTCGCCCGGGCCGGGTTCATCCGCAAGCCGATCTGGCTGAGCTGGCGGGCACCCACCCCGCGCTCGGTCGACGACTACGCCGCCCGACTCGCCCGCAAGGCCCGCCAGGACCTGCGCCGGGCCATCGACCGGGCGGCCAGCGCCAACGTGCACGTCGAGGTGCACCAGACGCTCAGCACCGACCAACTCGACCCGTTCCTCACCCTGTACGAGAACCGGGTCAACGGGATGCGCTTCGGCTTCTCGTTCGCCAGCTCACTGCGCGACGGCATGATCGACAACCCGAGGACCTTCGGCGTGTTCGCCTACGACAACGGTGAACTGGTCGGCGGCTGCCTGTGCCGGGAGTTCCCGGAGGACAACTCGGTGTGGCTGCTCTTCTCCGCCGTCGAGGCCCGCTGGCGGGAACACAGCCTCGCCCGGGTGATCTACCTGCACGCCTTCGAGGAGACCCGCAGGCGTGGCTATCCCGAGGTGACCATGGGCAACGACCCCAACCTCTACGGACACGTCGCCAAGCCCGGCCTGTTCCTGTTCAAGACCCGCCTCGGCTTCGAACCCGTACCCGCCAAACCCATCGGCCGGGCCCCGGCAGGCGACTGCGCCGACCTGCTGCTCTCGGTCGACGCGCTGACCACACCCGTGGTCATGCTGGGCCATGCCGACGAGGACTCCCACCACGACGCCAGCACGCCACGACTGACCGCCCACGTCTTCGGCGCCGGGCCGGAGATCGACATCAACCGGTACACCACCCGCACCGTCGGCACGGCCGGCCGCGTCGACCTGCCGGCGCCGGTGGCCCGTACCACCGCCTGACCCCTGCGTCGCAGTCCTGCTCCACCGCCGTACCCACCAGAAGAACCGACGGTACCAACCGGTGGTCGCCGACGCGCCACCGCCCGACCGGCCACTGGGGGACGTGACCTGCAGGGGGAACCAGAGCCGCACAGCCACCGATTGTGAGGGCGGAAATGGTCTGTTCGCTCGGCTGCGCCTGCTCGTCCGCCGAGGCGACGCAGGCGACTCGTCGTTGGATCCGGATGTCTCCATGAACACGGACCTCATTCAGGAAAGATCCATGATTCAGGGAAGATCCATGCCCGACAACCAGCCTGATTCAGCAGCGCCAAGGATCTCCGTCCTGGGGCCGTTGCGCGTCGAACACCTCGGTGGCACCGTACAACTCGGGCCGAAGGTCTCCAGCCTTCTCTCGGCGTTGGTGCTCCACGCCGGCAGACCGGTCAATGCGGGCCAGCTCGTCGAGCTGCTGTGGGGTACGTCCGCCTCTGCGGCAGCCGAAACCACTCTCCGCAGCCACGTCTCACATCTGCGCCGGAAGCTCGGATTCCCGCACGGCCAGGACGCCCCGATGACCACCGTGCGGACCGTGGGCACGCCTGCCAGCAGGGGCTATCTACTGGAGCTGGCGCGGGACAGCGTCGACGCGCAGGTCTTCGAGAGCGCGGTGGTCGAGGGTAACCGGCTGCTCCGGACCGGCGGTACCGCGGAGGCGCGGCAGGCGGCGAAGCTGCTCCGGGACGGACTGGCGCTGTGGCGCGGTACCGCCTTCGCGGACATCGCCCACTGGTGGGGTGCCACGGCCGAGATCAAACGCCTGGACGCACTGCGTCGCTCCGCGATGCAGCTCCGCGCCGAGGCGCTCGTCGAGATCGGCAGCTACGTGGAGGCCACGGGCGAACTCGCCGGCATGATCGCCGTCGACCCGTACAACGAGAAGGTACGGCGCCTGCTGGCGCTGGCGCTCTATGCCGACCAGCGGGTGGACGAGGCGGCGGAGGTCTGCCGGGAGGGGCTGACCCTGTTGGCCTGTCGTGGCCTCGACGCACCCGACCTTCATGATCTCCAGCGGAGGATCCTGCGACGCACGGTCGCCATCGGGGTGGGCCCGTCGGTCCCGCGTCTTCTGCCACCGGCGCCACCGATCTTCGTCGGTCGGACCGCCGAACTGGAGACGGCTACCCGGCTGCTGTGCGGCACCGACGGTCGCCCGGAGACGCTCATCCTCAGCGGTCCGGCGGGCATCGGCAAGAGCACCTTCGCCATCCACCTGGCACACCAGGTGGCGACGCAGCTTCCGGGCGGGCAACTCTACGTCGACCTGCGCGGGTTCAACGCCGTCTGCCCACCGCTGTCCGTCCCGGAGGTCGTCCGGACCGTTCTGCTGGCCCTGGGCGTGTCGCCGGAGCGTCTGCCCGTCAGCGTGGACGGCCAGTTGGCGTTGTACCGCAACCTGCTCGTCGATCGTCGGATGCTGATCGTGTTCGACAACGCGGCGGACGCCCAGCAGGTGCGGCCGCTGCTGCCCGCGCCGGCGGGCTGCCCCGTCATCGTGACCAGCCGCAGCAGGCTCACGAGTCTGGTGGCGACCGGGGCCGCCCTACCGCTCTCCCTCGGCCCGTTGTCCGATGTCGAGGCGCGGGAGCTGCTCGTACGGCGACTGGGCATCGACCGGACCGCCGCCGAGCCGGCGGCGATGACCGAGCTGGTCGACTACTGCGACGGCAACCCGTTGACCCTGGCGGTGACCGCCGCGCAGGCGGCCAACTTTCCGGGTCTCCGGCTGGAGCAGTTGGCTGCCGAACTGCGGGCGCCCGAGACCCGACTCGATGCGCTGTCCACGGTGGATGCCACCGTCGACGTGCGCAGCACGTTCTCGGCGTCGTACCGCATGCTCAGCGACGGTGCCGCGAGACTCTTCCGGCAACTGGCCCCGAACGTGGAATCGGAATTCACGGTCCACTCGGTGACGAGTCTGCTCAGCACGAGTTCCCGCCGGACGCGCCGGCATCTCGGTGAACTGGCCGACGTACACCTCGTCGCCCAGCCCGGGCCGGGACTGTACCTGCTGCCGGATCTGGTTCGCGCGTACGGCATCGAACTCACCCACGGCTACGACTAGCCCGCACGCGATCAACTCGCGGCGGCATCCGGGGTCCAGTACGTCGCGGGCGCCGGGGCGCCCAGGGCATCACGCACCATGAGAACAGCCTCCAGGCGGTTGCGGGCATCGAGCTTGGCCAGGGCGTGCGAGACGTGACTCTTGACGGTGGCGCTCGAAACCCCGCAGAGCTCCGCCGTCTCGGCGGTGGTGAGACCCTCGCCGAGCAGGCAGAGCACCTCGCGCTCGCGAGCGGTCAGCTTCTGCACGGCGTCCTGGGACCGTCGGTCCACCGCAGCCGGGTTGACGTAGAAGTTCAGCAGGGCCGTGGAGAGTACCCGGTTCCTGCCGGCGACCGCCTGCACGCTGCCGGCCACCCCGCTGAGGTCGGGCTCCTTCACCAGGCAGCCGGCGGCACCGGCCGACATCGCGGCATCGAGACTGCGCCGGGACCAGTCCAGGCACAGGAGAATGACCGGAATCCGCCGGGCGGCCAGGTGACGGATCGCGCCGATCATCAGGTCTCCGTGGCTCGATCCGATGACCGCCACGTCGACGCGCCGCAGTGGCCAGTCCACCAACGGTCGGTGGCTGTCCACCTCAGCCACGACGTCGAGCTGACTGTTGCCGTTCAGCACGTCGTGCAGCAGCTGACGCCAGACCGGATCGTGGTCCGCGACCAGGACACGGGTCCGCAGTTGGGCACGGGTTTCGCCAGCATCGGGCTGCCACTGCGACCGGAGCTGGCGCGTCGTAGCCTGGATGAACGTCAACTCAGGACCCCCGTTGCAGGTCGGCTGCGCTCAGTCGGCGTACCCCGTTGCCGAACCGGAACTCGTAACAGATCCGGCGCTGTGCCTCGTCGAGCAGCGCGGCCAGGTCGGCGTGCCGGTCACAGTGCCCCCAGAGCAGGTCGAGATGCCGGGTCATCACGTCGGCCTCGAGGACGTCACCCACCCGCGCGTACGCCCGGAAACCGTCGATGCCGTCGATGCGGCGGACCTCAGCCGCGCCGGTGATCGACAGGAGTTCGCAGGACTCGACCGGGGCCAACGTGTTGTGCTGGAAGTGGACCTTGCCCGGCTGGTCGACCGGGGGTACGGCCCCCTGCTGGCCGAGCGCCAGCTGCCCGGCGAGGCGGACCATGTCGAAGCCGGCGGCGTGCCGGGCCAGGTCGTTGATGTGGCCGCCCAGGCGACCGTTCACCTCGATGATCCGTGGCCCGCGCTCCGTCAGCTTGATCTCGGTGTGGGTCAGACCGGGGCCCAGGTCGAGCGCGGTGAGGGCACGCGTGGCGAGATCGAGGATCTCCTGTCGCTCAGCGTCGGTGACCGCCGCCGGCCAGAACTGCCCCGTCTCCCGGAACGGCGGCGCCAGCGGGAGTTTCCCGGTGACGGCGAGATGCCGCAGCCCCTGCGGCCCGTGGCAGCTCTCCACTGACACGTAGTCACCGTACGGTCCGCCCGGACGGCCCACGAGCAGCTCCTCCACCAGGACGGTGGACGCCCGGCCGGCCGGCAGGAGCGGGGCGAGTACCCGGTGCGCCACCGCGTCGTCGGTGATCACGTACGTGTTCCGGCTGCCCTGGCCGTAGACGGGTTTGACCACGGCGGGCAGGCCGACGTGGTCCCGGGCAGCGGCCCATTCGTCGATCGAGGAGATCGGGCGGCTTCGCACGTCGTCGACGCCGTGGAGCCGTAACCGCTCGCGTTGCTGCACCTTGTTGGTCAGCAGCCCGGTCGTGGCGATCGGGTGGAAGGGCAGGTCGAGCGCATCGGCCAGCCACGCCGTGACCGGCAGCATCGGCTCGGAGAAGGTCAGCACCGCCGCCGGGTGAAGCCGACGCACCGCCGCCAGGTCCGTTTCGCGGTCGCCGGTCAACGGTACGACGTCTCCCAGCCGGCGCAGCACCTCCCCGGTCCGGCGGGTGTGCTCGCTGGGGTTGACCAGGAATACCACCGGGCCGAGTGCCCCCAGTCCGACGGCGATCTCCGCGGCTGACGCGGCACCGCGGTCGTACACGACGACGAGCGGGCCGGCCATCAGTCGGGCATCCCCGCCACCGCGTGCAGCGCACTGCGGTACAGCTCCAGGTACGTCATCGCCTGCGTCTTGTCGAACAGGTCGGGATCGTAGGCCACCGCGACGGCAGTACCGAAGTCACGCGAGTTGATCATAAAATCGACCATGAACGGGAAGCTGGTCTTGTCGAAGGCCCACCACGCGCCGGGCCTGATCGCGGTCAACTGCCCCAACCGGTCGTACACGTGGAAGTGGGTGAAGTTGAACGCCGAGTCGAACGGTGGCCGGCCCAGTCGTTGCTCGATCCTGGCCAGCGGGTACCGGCGGTGGCGCATCCCGCGCTGCTCGGCGGCGAGGGTGCTCCGGCACAGCTCCACCTGGTCGTCGGGCACGACCGGGATCCGGATGGGAACGGTGTTGAGGAACAACCCGACGAGCAGGTCCGCTCCGGCGGTCTCCGGCCGGCCGTTGACCGTCAGCCCGGTCACCACGTCGCGGTCGCGGCCGGTCCAGGTGCTCAGGGCCCGGACGTGACAGCCGAGAACCAGACTCTTCAGGGGAACGCCGATGGTTCCGGCGGCCGTTCTGAGGCCCTCCAGCAGGGTTTCCCCGACGTCGAAGGTGAGCATCTCCCGTGGGTCGGCCGCGCCGCCGAACCGCCCGCGGTCGAGCAGGAGCCCGGGGACGTCCGCCTCGGCGTGCCAGTAGTCGGCGGCCTCCGGGTTGTCGATCGCCTCCCGTTCCAGGCGTAGGAAGTCCCGCTGGCCGGATGCCGGCGGCAGCGGAAGGTCGGCCGGCCGGCCGGTGAGTTTCGCGTCGTACAGCGCGAGCAGCTCGTAGCAGAGTCGCGCGTAGCTCCAGCCGTCGAGGATCGCGTGGTGGATCGCGAGGGTGATGTGGAAACTGTCCTTGAGCGCCACCACGTGGCAGCGGAGGACCGGAGGGCGGCCCCAGTCGATGGCGTGCGACAGTTGCGTCTCGCGCCACCGGGCGACCGGTTCGGCCGTGGTGGCGTACTCGACGGTCAGCGGAGGGTCCACCGTGGACCACAGCAGTTGCGCGGGGACGCTGTAGCTGCCCAGGTCGAAGGAGGAGCGCAGGGCCTGATGGCGGTCGCACAGCTCGGCGAGCGCGGCCGTGAACAACGCCTCGTCGAACGGCCCGGTCACCTCGACACCGACGAGGTCCTGGTAGAGCCGGGGATCGCCCGACGCCTCGCTCAGGTAGATGAGCCCCACCTGCAGTGCCGAGGCGGGCCAGGCGTCGCGTACCCCCGCCGGCATCAGCGCCTGGTCGTAGGGATCCAGGAGACTGAACGGCTGGTAGTCCCGCACTCCGTCGTCACGTTCGTCGCGCCCATCGGGGCCGGGCGGCCCGTCGCGGCCGGCCACCGCCGCCACCAGCTCGCTGACCGTCGGAAAGAACAGCAGGTCGCGCAGTTCGATCGGAATACCCCGCGCGTTGGCGTCCGCGACGACCCGCAGGGCGATGAGCGAGTCCCCGCCGAGGGCGTAGAAGTCGTCATCGGGACCGACCGGCTGGTCGCCGAGGTGCTTCTGCCAGATCTCCACCATGGCCTGGGTCGTGTCGCTCACTCGCCGAACTCCCTCGGGGATGCCGTGCGTCGCCGGGTCAGCACGGGTAGATGTTTGATACCGGCGATGAAGTTCGATGCCAGGTGCTCGACCGGACCGTTGAGCTCGATCCGTTCGAACGCCCGGAACAACTCGGCGAAGAAGATGGCCAGCGTCATCCGCGCCAGCGGTGCGCCCAGGCAGTAGTGCGGGCCGAATCCGAAGGCGATGTGCCGGTTGTCCGGGCGGGTGATGTCGAACCGGTAGGGATCGGTGAAGACGTCCCCGTCCCGGTTGGCCGACCCGACCCAGACCGCGACCGCCTCACCCCGGCGCACCAGGCCGCCGCTGAGTTCCACGTCCTGGCGCGCGTGGCGCAGGAAGCTGTTGGCCGGCGAGGTCCACCGCAGGCCCTCCTCCACCAGGCCGGTCAGTGCCTCCGGTGCGGCGGCGTACTGCGCCGGATGGTCGATCAGGGCGAGGACGGTGCCGGTGACGGCGTGCGGCGTGGTGGCGTTCGCGCCGAGCAGCAGGCTGTAGCAGTTGTAGATGACCTCTTCGGTGGTCAACGGTTTGCCACCGGCCAACATGGTGGTCAGATGCCCGATCAGGTCGTTCCGGCGCGGGCACCGGTCGTCGCGGAGCTGTCCGGCGAAGTAGTCGAACAGGCCGTGGTGGGCGATGGCCAGCGTGGCAGCCGGATGGCGCACGCTCAGCCCGGGATCCTCCGGCGCGGCGGCCATCGCGGTCCACTGCGTCAGTCGGGCCCAGTCCGGTTCGGGGATTCCCATGAGCATCCCGGCGACCGCCATCGGCAACTGGGCGACGCGCTCGGCGAGGTCCCATTCCGTGCAGTCGAGCGCGGGACGCAGGACCCGGCGGACCGCCCGTACGACGTCCGGTTCGAGGTCGCGCACCGCCCTGGCGCTCAGCACGCGGTTGAGCGGGGTGCGTAGCTCGGTGTGCCGGGGCGGATCGGTCGACACCAACATCAGTCCGGCCGCCGAGTCACCGTGGCCCAACTGCTGCAGGAGACTACCCTGCTCCGAGGTGAACTCGCGGTGGTCGCCCAGCACCCGGCAGGCGTCCCGGTACCGGGTGACCGACAGGAAGGTCCGCCCGTCCGGCAGTTCCTGCCGGTGCAGCGGGTGCCGGGCCCGCATCTCAGCCCACACCGGGTGCGGATCACCGGTGGCGTAGAAGTCGGGGGCGAACAGGTCGACGTCCGCCACCGGCACGGTCAGGGGTTGGGCGCCGCTGGAGATCCTCACCGGGTCTCCTGCATCTGATGTGCCGCCTGCACGGTGCGGGCCAGTCCGGCCGGCGTCGGGTCGAGGTAGAACGACAGCGGAGACACCTCGACGCCGTGCCCCTGGCGGAGTTCCGCGAGGATCTGTACCCCGAGCAGCGAATGGCCGCCGAGTTCGAAGAAGTCGTCGTCGGCGCCGATGCCGTCGAGGCCCATGAGGTCCTCCCACAACTGGGTGATGGCCAGCTCCAGATCCGTACCTGGCTGCCGGTGGTCGGCGCTCACCTCGGGCCGGCTGTGGGATTCCCAGCCCGACAGGGCTGCCCGGTCGACCTTGCCGTTGGCCGTCAGCGGCAGCGCGTCCAACCTGGTCACCCGGGCGGGGATGGCGTACGACGGCAGCGCCGCGGCCAGCCGTCTGCGGAGGTCCAGCACGGATGCGGTCCCGGTGAGGAAGGCCGCGAGACGCCTGCCCCCGGACGGATCGTCCTGCACCACGACCGCCGCGCCCGTCACTCCCGGCACCCCGGCCGCCACCACCTCCACCTCGCCCGGTTCGACCCGGAATCCCCGGATCTTGACCTGCCGGTCCCGCCGGCCGACGAACTCCACCTGTTCCCCGGCACGCCGGACGAGGTCACCGGTGCGGTACATGCGGGAACCGGGGGTGGCAGCGAACGGGTCGGCCACGAATCGGGTGGCGGTGAGGGCGGGGTCGCCGAGGTACCCGTGGGCGATCCCCGTCCCGCCGACGTACAGCTCGCCGACCTGACCGTCGGCCACCGGCCGGAGCCGATCGTCCAGCACGTACGCCGTGGTGCCGCAGATCGGCTGTCCGATCGGGACGGTGCTGCCGGTGACCACGGAGTTCATCCGGTGGCAGGTACTGAAGGTGGTGTTCTCCGTCGGTCCGTACCCGTTGATCACAACGGTGTCGGGCAGCGCCGCCAGGGCACGGTTCACGTGCGGTACGGAGAGGACGTCCCCACCGGCCAGCAGGTGCCGCAGTCCGCGCAGGTTGTCCAGGCCGGTCTCGACCGCCCGGTGGAACAGGCCGGCGGTGAGCCAGAGCACCGTGGCGCGCTGCTCCGCGACATAGGCGCAGATCGCCTCCGGCGGGAGATCACCCGGCGGTGGGATGACGAGGCAGGCACCGTTGAGCAGCGGGGCCCACACCTCCAGTGTGGACGCGTCGAACGCCAGGGGCGCGTACTGGACGAACACGTCGTCGTGGCGGACCGGCAGGAAGCCGTTGTCCACCACCAGGCGGACGACGGCACGATGCGGTACACACACTCCCTTGGGGCGACCGGTGGATCCCGAGGTGTAGGCGAGGTAGGCAAGGTGGGCGGGGCCGACCGGGCGGGCAGCCGGCGGGGCGGACCCGTCGTCGACGGCGTCCTCCACCGTCAGGGCCCGGCAGCCCGCCGGGAGGTCCGCCAGCCCGGCGGACGTGGTGAGTACCAGGTCGACGGCCGCGTCGCGCAGGATGGCGTCGCGACGCTCCGGCGGGTAGCGCTCGTCGAGCGCAACGTATGCGGCGCCGGAACGGAGGATCGCCAGCAGGCCGACCACGGCCGCGGCGGAACGTGGCAGGTGCACTCCGACCACCGCCCCCGGTACCGTGCCCGCCTGCTGCAAGCGGCGGGCGAACCGGTCGACGCGCCGGTGCAGCTCCTCGTAGGTCAGCTCGCCGTCCCAGGCCCGTACCGCGGTCCGGGCGGAGTGCCGTGCGGCGATCTGCCGGAACAGCTCGTCAATCATCGCGGGGCACGCTCCTGTAGTTGCGCCGACAGCAGGGCGAGCAGCGGTTCGGGTGCGGTCAGGAACTCGTAGTGGCCCCCGGCGAGGACGTCGAACCGCACGTCGTCGCTGTAGTGCTCCCAGCCCCGCAGTTCGGCCTCGGTCACCTCGGGGTCGTCGGCCCAGTGCAGCACCGTGACGCTCATCGGGACCGGCGCCGGCTCGTCGAGTCGGTAGTAGCGGTTGGCCTCAAGGTCCTCGCGCAGTACCGCCATGCTGAGTGCCAGCATGGCGGGATCCGGCTGCCCGCCGCGCCGCACCGCGAGGGTGGCCAGTTCGTCGAGGAGTTCGGAGTCGTTGAGGGCCAGGAACCGGTCGTGCGGACAGTGGTGCGGCGCGACCTGGGCCGAGACCACGAGGCTGCGCGGTACCGGAAGCTGGTCGACGGGCAGGCGACGGGCCGTCTCGTACGCCGGTAGCGCACCGGCGCAGTGTCCGAAGAAGGCGAACGGTCGGTCGAGCAGCGGTAGTAGCTGTTCGGCCAGTACGTCCGCCAACTGCGCGTAGCTGCGGTAGTGCGGCTCGCGGACCCGGTTTTCCCGGCCGGGCAGCTGCACCAGGCACACCTCGATCCCGTCGATCCACCGGGGCCACCGGTTGAACATCGACGCGCCCATACCCGAGTACGGGAAGCAGAAGATGCGGCCGACCGATTCGTCGGACGGGTCGCGCAGCAGCCAGCGGTTGCGCTTCACGACCCGGACTCCCGCACCAGGCTGGCCGGTCGCAGGTCGGTCCAGTTGGCCTCGATGTAGTCCAGACAGACCTGCCTGGAGCTCTCCGGTACCACCACACTCCACCCCGCAGGGATCCCGGCGAACGCCGGCCACAACGAGTGCTGGTTCTCCTCGTTCCGGAGCACCAGGCAAGGACCGTCCGGATCGTCGAACGGATCTGTCATTTCTTCTCTCCCTGCGTCGGGCACATCGGTGCCGAGCCGGTCCCGCACAGCGGGGGCAACTGCTGCCTGATGAGATCGCCGAGATCCGCTGCCCGGTCGCGGTAGTAGAAATGGTCACCGGGCAGCAGGACGGTCGTTGCCGGCCCGACGGTCAGGTCCTCCCAGCCGCGCAGGTGCTCGGCCGTGATGTCGGGGTCGGAGTCGCCGCCGACGATCAACATCGGGCAGCGGAGCGGCTGCGGTGTCCCGACGTGCCGCGCGACCAGCAGCGTGTCGGAGCGGATCGCCTGGATCGCGAGGCGCAGCATCTCCGGGTTGTCGAGGAGCTCATCGGTGATGACGTTCTCCTGACGGAGGACGGCGATCCACTGCTCGACGCCACGCGATTCGATCTCGTCGGCGAACAGCGTCTTGAACGCCGTCGGCTGAGCCGAGGAGATCACCACCAGCTCGACGTGCCGGCCGGCGCGGGTGAGCCGGTGCGCCAGCTCGAAGCAGAGCAGTCCGCCCAGGCTGTGTCCGAGGAGCACCAGGTTGCCGACGGCGTACCGGTCGATCTCGGCCGCCATCTGGTCGGCGAGATCGTACAGGCTGACCGTGGGCGGCTCACCGATGCGGGGTCCACGCCCCGGGTACTGCAGGACGAGCGTCTCGTCGGCGGCAACCGCCACGTGCCGCAGCAACTCGTACACGGAGTAGGCGCTGCCGCCACCGTACGGCGCCACCACGACGGTACGCGCGGCACGGTGGCCGGGCTCGCCCGCACCGTTGCGGTACCGCCACAGCCCACGCGTTATCGGCTCCAGCGCCATGCGGCACACTCGCTTTCATCAATGAACCCCGGCCCAGTGAAGCACCCGGCTGTGGAACCGCCGTGGAATCGGTGTGGAAGGCCGGAGCCGGTTGCCGGTGACGGCTTTCCCCGCCGGGGCGTGCAGGTGCGCACCGGGTTTCTCGAGCCGTTGCAGGTATGACAGCAGGCGCGCACCCGCCCGGCAATCGCCTTCCGTCACCGGCCCTTCCACTTCCGTCGGACACCCTCCACCTTTGGTGGAGGCCGGCGGCGCGCCCTCCGTCATCGGTTGAAGACAGACCGCTCGATCAACGACATGCTCTGGGGAATTCGCCGGAACTCTGTTCTCCGGTGGGCGCGGCTGTGCCGTACCCCATCGGCACTGCCGGGCAGGGCCTCCATCGCCGCGAGTGAAGGATGAGCTTGTGACACCAACCCCATCGAGCCGTGGTGTCGGCGGCGGGGCCGACACCCTGCTGGCCGGCTTCGCCCACTCCGTGCGTTCTTATCCTGACCGGACGGCCGTCATGTCGGACGGTCAGGTTCTCACGTACGCCGAACTGGACGAGGCCGCTGAGACGGTTGCTGCGCAGATCCAGGCCCGGACCGTGGAGCCCGGATCCCGCATCGGTATCTTCCTGACCCGTTCCGCCGACCTGGTCGTGGCCGCGATCGCAGTGCTGAAGGCGGGTTGCTCGTACATACCGCTCGATCCGGTGAACCCGCCGGCCCGGCTGGAGCGCATCCTCGACGTGGCCGAACCCGCCCTGGTCATCACGACGAGCGACCTGGGCGGCAGCCTGCCACCGGACACCGCGGTGATCCGTCTGGACGACCCCCGGCCACCGAACCTGCGCTGCTCGGTGCCGTCGGTGGACTCCTCCGCCTGCGCGTACATCATCTTCACCTCCGGCACGACCGGCCAGCCGAAGGGGGTACGGATATCACACGGCAACGTCCTACATCTGTTCAATTCCACTGATTCCCTGTTCGCGTTCGACCAGCACGATGTGTGGTCGATGTTCCATTCCTTCGCGTTCGACGTCGCGGTCTGGGAAATGTGGGGGGCACTGCTCTACGGCGGGTGCGTGGTCGTCGTACCGGAACTCGTCGCCCAGGATCCGGCCGCGTTCCGGCGACTGCTGCGGGACCGGAGGGTGACGGTGCTGAGCCAGACACCGACCGCCTTCCAGCAGCTTGTCGCCGAGGAGCAGAAGCACGGCGACCGGTTGTCCGTGCGTCGGGTCGTGTTCGGCGGCGAGGCGCTCCGCTTCGCCGTCCTGGCACCGTGGATCGCAAAGTACGGCGACGAGGCAGTCGAGCTGATCAACATGTACGGCATCACCGAGACGACCGTGCACGCGTCGTACCGCCGGGTACGCGAGGTCGATCTGCACCAGGGTGCAAGCCTCATCGGGGTACCGCTGCCGCACTCCGCCCTGCTGCTGACCGACGACCAGCTCGATCCGGTACCGCCGGGCGAGGTGGGCGAGATCGTCGTCACCGGTCCGGGCGTCGGGCTCGGGTACCACGAACAGCCCGAGCTGACCCGCCAGCGGTTCGTCGAGCTGACCGGCGCCGACGGGCAGCCGGTCCGCGGTTACCGGTCGGGCGACCTCGCCCGGCTCCGGCCGGACGGCGACCTCGAGTACCTGGGCCGGGCCGACAACCAGGTCAAGATCCGCGGGTTCCGGATCGAACTCGGCGAGATCGAGGCAGCGCTCGTCCGGCTTCCGGCGGTGCACGCCGGCGCCGTGGCCGTCCGTGCCCTACCGACCGGGGAGCAGGCCCTCGTCGGATACGTCGTACCCGCCGGCGCGAGTGCACCGGACCAGCGGCAGCTCCACGAGGACCTGTCGCTCGCCCTGCCCGGGTACATGGTGCCGGCGGCCTTCGTGGTCCTGGACGCGCTGCCCCGCACCGTCAACGGGAAGCTCGACCGGGCGGCGCTGCCCGATCCGGTTCTCGCGGCCGGCGTCAGCCGCGCGCCGACGTCGCTGGTGGAGGAACTGCTCTGTCAGGTCTTCGCGCAGGTGCTCGGACGTTCCTCGGTGGATTCCGACGACAACTTCTTCGTCCTGGGGGGACATTCGCTCTCCGCCGTCCGCCTGACCAACCGGATCAGGGCGGTGCTCGGCCTGGAGGTGAGCATCCAGGAGCTGTTCGAGTCGCCCACCGTCGCCGGACTCACCGCGAAGCGTGCCGCCGCGACCGCCCGCCCCCCACTGACCCGACGTACCCACGGCGACGCGGCGCCGCTGTCGTACGCGCAGCAGCACCTCTGGTCCCTGCACGAGCAGCACGGCGCCACGCCAGCCCGTCAGGTGCCGTACGCGCTCCACCTGACCGGTCGGGTCGACGTGGCCGCGCTCGATGCCGCGCTCGCGGATGTCGTACGCCGACACGTCGGGCTCCGCACGGTGTTCCCGGAGCACGACGGGGCACCTGTCCCGCGAGTCGTCGACGCGGAGGCGATCCGACCGCTGGTGGTCGAACAGGTGGACGCGGAGAAACTGGCCGAGTCTGTCACGACCGTCGCCCGGGAACCCTTCGACCTGCGGCGGGACCCTGCCCTGCGGGCCAGGCTGTTCCTCCTGGCCGAGGACCGCTCGGTGCTGGTGCTCGTCCTGCACCGGATCGCCGCGGACGGATGGTCGTGGGATCCGCTGCTGCGCGATCTGGCCGAGGCGTACGGCGCCCGGCTCGCCGGTCGGGCGCCGCACTGGCAGCCGATGGCGGTGGAGTATGCCGACTACGCCAGGTGGCAGCGGGATCTGCTCGGCGATGCCGACGATCCGGACAGCGTCGCGGGGCGGCAGTTGGTCTTCTGGCGGGATCACCTGGGCGGTCTACCGGACGAGCTTGAGCTGCCGTTCGACCGGGAACGACCGGCCGACCCGCAGTTCCGCAGTGACCTGGTCCGGGTGGACACCGACGCCGACCTGCATGTCCGGCTGGCCGGGCTGGCCAGGGCGAGCGGTACCACCGTCACCATGGTGGTGAAGGCGGCGGTGGCCGCACTGCTCACCCGGTCCGGCGCGGGCAGCGACCTGCCGCTCGCGGTGACGGTCGCCGGTCGGGCCGAGGCTGCCCTGCAACCGCTCGTCGGGCTCTTCAGCAACACGCTGGTGACCCGGGTCGACACCGGCGGGGACCCGACCTTCGCGGAGCTGCTGGTCCGGGTACGGAGTACGGACCTGGCCGCGTACGAGCACCAGGATCTGCCCTTCGGCCGGTTGGTGGAGCTGCTCGACCCGGTGCGTGCGGCCGGCCGTCATCCGCTGGTCCAGGTCATGGTGGGCACTCCACCGGCGATCGTGTCCGACGTCGCCCTGCCCGGACTGGACGTGGCGGCAGAACCGATCAGCACCGGCACCACGGAGTTCGATCTGTCGTTCCGCTTCGAGGAGCGACGCGACGCGGACGGCCGGCCACAGGGGGTGCTCGGCTCCCTGGAGTACCGTGTCGACCTGTTCCGCCGGGAAACCGTGGAACGTCTCGCGGTGGGTCTGGGACGTCTGTTGGAGCAGGCGGTGTCCCACCCCGCTACGCGGCTGAGCCAGCTCGATGTCCTTGACGCCGGGGAACTCCAGCAGGTGCTGCCCGGTTGAACCCACCACGGTGATGACCCCGGCGGCCACCGACTCCCGGGCCCATGATGACCCCGGCGGCCACCGACTCCCGGGCCCATGACGAGCCGGCGAGCGCCGGGCACGCGGGAGACCCACCCGCAAAGACATCAGGGTCCATCTATTGACACATGTTGTTAACAGTCAGAAGCTGAGAGAGCGCTCTCTCTGACCGTATCCCCGCCCGAGGAGTTCCCGTGGGTATCCGAAGAAAGCTGCTGGCTGTCGTCTCCGCCCTGGTCGCCGCCGTTCCAGTGACCGCCGTCGCCTCCCCCGCCCAAGCCATCGGCCCTGCCCTGCTACCCGTCACGGTCACCAACAACACCGGTCGCGGCGAGGCGGTCCACCTGTACGTGATCGGCATCCAGCTCTCCACCAACCGCCTCGGCTACGTCAATCGGGCCGGCACGTTCATCCCGTGGACCGGTGGGCAGATCCCGCCGTCGCCCGCACCGGACGCGTCGATTCCGGGCCCCGGCAACGGTGGCAGCACGACGATCCAGTTCCCGCGCGGCTTCTCCGGCCGCGTCTACTTCTCGTTCGGCGAGAAGCTCAAGTTCTTCCTGACCCCGGACGGCCTGGTGCAACCCGCGCCGTGGTCCAGCGGCGACGCCAACCGCAACATCCTGTTCGACTGGAGCGAGTTCACCTACAACGACGCTGGACTGTGGCTGAACAGCTCGCAGGTCGACATGTTCGCGGTGCCGCACGCGGTCACCGTCACCGGCGCCAACGGCGTCACCAAACGTACCGGCGACGTCGTCAACAACGGCCGCAACGCCATCATCGACGGCATCCGGTCGCAGGCCGGCTGGGCGAACACGGCCTACACCCGGTCCGACGGGACCGTGCTGCGGGTGCTGGCGCCGGGCAAGGCGGCCGGTGCGGGCCTGTTCAGCACCAACTACCTGGATTCCTACATCGCCGCGGCATGGAACGCCTACACGACCAAGACGCTGACCGTGGTTCCCTTCGCCGACCAGCCCAACACCCGGTACTTCGGTCGGACCTCGGGCAACGTCATGACCTTCACCAACGGCGCCGGCCAGGTGGTCGCCTCCTTCAACCGGCCCTCGTCGGCGAGCGTCTGGGGCTGCGACGGCGACCTGCCCGCACCCAACGACCCGGTGATCGGCCCGATCTCCCGCACCCTCTGCGCGGCGCTCAACCGGGGCACGCTCGGCACCATCGACACGCAGCCCAGCACCAACGCCGCCGAGTTCTACCGCAACAACCCGACGAACCACTACGCCCGTGTCATCCACGCCAACATGACCGACGGCAAGGCGTACGCGTTCGCCTTCGACGACGTCGGTGCCTTCGAGTCGCTGGTGCACGACGGGGACCCACGCGCGGCCGGCCTGGTCCTGAGCCCGTTCGGCGCGGGCGGCGGACCCAGCAACGGTGCGGTGCCGGTGCTGAGCAACTGGAACAACAAGTGCATCGACGTACCGAGCTCCAACTTCGTCGACCGCGCGCAGCTACAGATGTGGGGCTGCAACGGCACCAACGCCCAGAAGTGGACGTTCACCGGCAACGCACTGCAGAGCCAGAACAACAAGTGCATGGACGTGGACGGAGGGGCAACCGGGAACGGCGCGGTGATCCAGCTCTACACGTGCAACGGCACCGGTGCACAGCAGTTCACGCTGAACGCGGCCGGCGACCTGGTCAACCTTCAGGCCAACAAGTGCGTGGACATCAAGGACTGGAACAGTGCCGACGGCGCAAAGCTCCAACTCTGGGACTGCGCGGGCACGGCGAACCAGAAATGGCGCAAGGGCTGACCTGATTCCAGGGTCGAGCTGCGGGGCGGGTCCGCGTACGTCGCGGGCCCGCCACACCCGTGGACCCAGCCGCGTCCGCGGTGGACCAGGTCGATGTTTCACCGTTGCGCATCCTCAGCAGGAGGTCGACGCCAGTCTCCGCGATCCGCCGGGTGTCCTGGACGATGGTCGCCTGGAACGGACCGGCAGGTGATCGGATCGCCGCGATCGCCTCCGTGGTCCCGTCGACCCCGACAATCACCGGCTCGACGCCATGACCGGCGGCCACGTACGCCTGCACCGCGTCCCCGGCACCCAGCGCCATCTCGTCGTTCCTGCAGAAGATCGCGTCCAGCGCCTCCCCGTGCCGACTTGAGCGACGCAACCGCGAAGTCGGCAAAACTGGCTGTGCCGGTCGGTCTGGGTGTCTCCCCCGATGACCACAAGGTTTGCGCGGACCTGGCCGACCGGTCCCTGTTCGGCCTGCTGGAGAACGAGTACGGGTTGAAGATCAGCACCGGTCGACGCACCTTCACCGCGACCGTGGCCTCGGGACGGGTCGCCACGGCGCTCGGGGTACCCGACGGGTTCCCGTTGCTGTACCTGGAGCAGATCACCTATCTCGACGACGGCCGTCCGATCGAGTACTCCGACGTGTGGATCCACAGCGACCGGATGCGGGTCACCTCCCTGCTCAGCCGCCGCTGAACCGGCCAGCCCGGTCGACCGGCGTCGGCCGGCGCGGTCACCTGCGGCGATACCGCCGGTGGGCCGACCCGCCGTCGGTACATCAGGTGCCCCTCGGGACCGGACCGCCAGCGCGGTGATCCGCATTCCGGTGGCGGGGACCCGACTCTCCTATTCAGACATTCGCTCGACCGGACCTACGATGGCGGCACGGCCGCTGGCTCCGGACGACGGGATCACCTTGGCACAGTCGACTGTCCGCATGACCGAGTACGTCCGGATCCGGACCGACATCCTGGACCTGCTGTCCGAACTGGCCGGGATCGCCCGCGCGTCGAACAGCCCCACCACCGCGACCGGCCTGGCCGCAGCCCGGGACCGGCTGCACGACGAGCGGTTGCGGGTGGTGTTCTGCGGCGAGTTCAAGAGCGGCAAGTCCAGCCTGGTCAACGCGCTGCTCGACGAGGTCGACGAACCCCACCTGGTGCCCGAGGCGGAGGAGATCGCCACCAGCACGACGATCGTCGTGTCGTACGCCGATCCGGAGGAGATCGTGGTGGCGGTACGCGACCCCGACGGCACCGCGGAGGCCATCGGCATCGGTCGGGACCAGATCCGCGACTTCGCCACCGAGCGGGGCAACCCGAACAACACCCGTGACGTGCTGCTGATCGAGGCGGGCACACCCATCGCCCTGCTGGAGTCCGGGCTGTCCCTGGTGGACACCCCCGGTCAGGGCGGCCCCCACCACTGGCACGACGCGGCGACCCGGGCGAGCCTGCCCGGTGCGGATGCGATCGTCTACGTCCTGGACGGCGAGCAGACCGTACTCGCCGGGCATCTGGACGCCATCCGGCCGGCGGCCGAGGCGGTCCGCTCGGCCTCCACCCCGGGGGCGCTGCTGTTCGCGCTCACCAAGGCCGATGTCGCCGACGTCGAGGAGGTGCTGCCGAACGCCCGCGCGAAGATCGTCGACGCGTTCCGCTGGCTGCCCGGGCAGGTGACGATCGTGCCCGTCTCGGCCCACCTGCACCGGGAGTTCCTGCGCAGCGGGGACCAGCTCGACCTGGCGACCGGGAACATCCCGGGCCTGCTGGGGGCGATCTGGTCGGCACTGGCGCACCGTGGGATCCCCCGGGTGCTGGGACCGGCCCTCGACGAGTTGGAGACCGGGGTGCGGGCGCTGATCGATCCGCTGGCGGAACAGGCGGCCGGGCTCGCCGACGGGAGCCGGGAACGGCTGGACCGGGCCCGTACCGAGGCGGTCGCCCGTCGACGGGAGCTGGACGACCTGCGGGACAAGGGCGCGACGTGGCGCAGGAAGCTCCGGCAGCGGCTAGCCGACGTGCAGAAGGAACTCCAGGCGTACGCGACGGAGCGGCTCGACGAGGTCTGGCACCGCTGCGACACCGAGTACCTGTACCAGGCGAAGTACCTCGACCGTCCCGAGATGCTGGTGGACCGGTTGAACGCGGACGCCGCCCAGGTGGTCGGGGAGGTGAACGTGAAGGCGGCCGTCGCCACCGCCGCCGTGCTGGAGGAGATCCGGATCGAGAGCGGGCTGAGCCTGACCACGCCCGCGATGACACCCGTCGCGCCGCCGAGCCGGCCGACCGACCCGGTGACCGGCCTGCTCGGGCAGGACCTACGGTCCAGCCCGTTCAAGCGCAAGGTCCGCGACGCGCTTTTCGGCATGGGTGTGGGCTCCAGCACCGGTCTGGTGGTGGGCAGCGTCGTCCCCGTTCTGGGTACCGCCGCCGGCATGGTCATCGGCAGCCTCGCCGGCGCCGTCGTCGGCTGGCGCAGTGGGGCCCGCGACGTCCGCAACGAGGACCTGCGGTACCGGCGGGAGAGCCTGACCAAGGAGCTGGCGCCGGTCCGCAAGGCGCAGAAGAAGCAGGTCGTCGACGGGACGAAGGACATCGTCGACGACCTCCGGGGCAAGGCGGAGGCGGAACTGGACCGCCGGATCGCCCAGCAGCGGGAGAGCACCGAACAGCGGATCAGCGGGGCGGAGTCGGCGCAGCGGCTCGAACGGGAGGCGGCCCGGGCCCGCCGGGCCGAGTTGCGGGCGTTCCTGGCGCCGCTGGAACGGCTCCGGGCCCGCATCGACGAGGTGACCCGCGCCGCCGGGGCGCTCCTGCCGGGCGCCCCGGGGCCGCAGGACGCCGCCGCCGACAACGACGACCTGTCCTGGGCGGAGGCATGAGCATGTACGACGACCCGACCTGGTACGCCGCCGACACCCTCGACCCGTCCGGCACCGACTCCACCGGCACCGGTGATCCCGACGATCCGGGCGGCACCGGTCCTGACAACGGGGATCCCGACGTCGACGCCGTCGACCAGGGCCCGGCCGACCCCGACCGGCCCGACCACCCGGCCGGGGCGGACGTGGTCGGCGACCCGGACACCTCGGCCGGGTACTGGCACCAGCAGGAGGACACCACCACCTGCGCGGTGGCCGCCCAGGAGTTCGTCCTCGACGAGACCACCGGCACCGACCGGACCGAGGCCGACCTCGTCCAGCTCGCCACCGAGCAGGGCTGGTACATCCCCGGTGGCGGTACCCCGATGAACGAGGTGGGGAACCTGCTGGAACACCACGGCGTCGCCGTCGACCGGCAGGACGGCGCCAACCTCGACGACCTGCGGTTCGCGCTGGCGGACAGGGACGGCGTGATCGTCGCCGTGGACTCCGACGAGATCTGGACCCCCGACCCCGCTGATCCGCTGGAGGGCTACCCCGGTGTACCCGGTCAGGGCGCCGACCACGCGGTGCAGGTCACCGGCCTGGACTACCGGAACCCCGACCACCCGATGGTCATCCTCAACGATCCCGGCCTGCCCGAGGGCGCCGGTATGCGGGTACCGATGGACGTGTTCTGGAACGCCTGGGAGGACTCCGGCCGGTTCATGGTCCGTTCGGCGGGCGGCCGACGTGACTGAGCAGTCGAGCACCCGCACCGGGCGGCTGATGCACGACGTGCGCCGTACCCCGACGTTCCGCCAACTCCTGCCGATGGAGTCGATGCTGGCCTGGCCGATCCCGCTGCGTCGAGGCGCCGCCGACGGTCCGGCCGGGGTGTACCTGCGACTGCCGGTCTTCGGTGGCGCTCGGGTGGCCGGTGGCGGCGTCGACATCCACCCGCCGTTCGCCACCCTCACGGTCTGCTGGGGCACCGGGCGGATCGTCGAGTACACCGACCTGCGGTTCACCCGGCCGTGGCCGGTACCGGCCGGGGCGCCCCCGGTCGGCCGGTTCCCCGGCGAGGCGCTGCGGGTCAGCATCGGCGAGTACCTGCGGCTGCGGGAACGTCTGCTACGACGCTACGACGAACTGCTGGACAACATGTCCCGGGGCAGGTCACTGCCGACGGCGACGGCACAGGAGTTCGGGTCGCTGCTGGCCCGGCTGATCGAGCCCGGGCTGGAGCCGTACCTGCGGATCCTGGGTCCGAAGTTCTTCGATCGGTTCCTCGGCCCGGCACCGGGCGGCCGGTGAGCGGGGAACCACCCCGCCGACGCGGGGCGGCGGCGCTCGCTGCGGCGGCCCACGCGGTGCACGAGCGGCCAGCGCTGCGCCGGTGGTACGACGCGCTGGAGGTGGGTCAGCGGCAGCTGGCCGAACCCCTGCGGGTGGCGGTGGTCGGCCGGGTCAGCGCCGGCAAGTCGACCCTGGTCAACGCGCTGCTCGGTGCCGACGTGGCGCCGACCGCGGTCAACGAGCTGACCGCGAACACCACCTGGTTCGTGCCCGGTGCGCAGCCCACCGTCATGGTGCACTTCCGCGACGGCCGGCCACCAGCGGTCCACTCCCCCGACCGGCTGGCCGACCTGGCCGGCGCCGCCCGCGACGACGAGGGCCAGCAGGGCCTGCTGGCGGCCGTCGACCGCATCGTCGTCACCCATCCCAGCCCGGCACTGCGCGCGTTCCACCTGGTCGACACGCCCGGCCTGGACTCGGTCGTCGCCCGGGACTCGCAGACCACCCTGCGGTTGCTGGACCGCAGCCGAAACGACCACGCGCACGCCGTGGTCATGGTGATCAGACACACCGGGCTGGCGGAAGGGCTGCGTACCCTGGTCACCGATCCGACGGACAACGCGGACGGGACCGGGCCGGTCACCACGGTCGGCGCGATGACCTGGGTGGAGAGCTTCTGGCCCCGGCACCCCGATCCGCTGGCCCGTGCCGCCGCGCACGCCGGGGAGCTGATGACCGGCCCGACCGCCGGGCGGACCCTGTTCACGCTGCGCCCGGTCGCGAGCCTGCTCGCCTGCGGCGCGGCCACCCTCACCGACGGGCAGTACGACGACCTGACCGCGCTCGCCCCGTTCGCCGGGGCGGACCCGCTGGAGCTGTCGCCACTGCGCCGGTTCCTGCGCAACCGGGCGGCGTTCGCGGGCAGCGACACCCTCCCGGTACCGGTACCGCCGCAGCGGCGGGCCACGTTGTGGCGCCGGCTCAGCCCGTACGGCATCGACCTGGCCTGCCGCGTGCTGCGCGAGCGCCACGCCGGCGACCTCCCGCAGCTACGCGACCTGCTCCTGGCACACAGCGGGATCGTCGGGTTCACCCGCCTGCTGACCGACCACTTCGGCCGCCGCGCCGACCTGGTGAAACTACGCGGCCTGCTGGACCAGATGTACCACCTGCGCGACGAACTGGCCGACACCCTCCACGAGGGGCGGGACCGCAGCGCGCTGCGGGACGCCACCCGGGCGCTGCTCCGTTACGACCTGGACGAACCGGGCTTCGACGAGCTGGGTGTGCTGCGCGACCTGCACGCCGGCCGGCTGGTACTCGGCGACGCCGATGCGACCGACGTGCGGCGGGTGACCGGCGAGTTCGGTACCGACCCGGCCGACCGGCTCGGTCTGCCCGCCGGTGCCGACCCTGCCCTGCTGGCGGCGACCGCCCTGTCCCGGTTCGGGCACTGGGCCGCACGGGCCGCCGCAACCGGGCGCACCGATGCCGAGCGACGCGCCGCGCAGGTGGTGCGGCGCGGGTACGAGCAACTGCTGGGCCAGCTCGTGGTGCAGCGGTGAACGACGCGACGCTCGCGGTCGACCTCGGCCCGGTCTCGACCGTCGCCGCGCTGGCCGTGAACGACGGGTGGGCCCGGCTGGTGCCCGAGCGCGACGGTGCCGGGTACCTCTGGCCCTCGACGGTGGCCTTCGACGGTGTCAACCTCACCGTCGGGTCGGCCGCGTCGCAGCGCCGGCACTCCGCTCCGGCGACCTACCGGGACGCCCTCACCGACGAGCTGGGCCGCAACGACCCGGTCTGGCTCGGCAACCACCCGTTCGACGCAACCGACCTGGTCGCCGCGCAGCTCGGCGCGGTGCGGGCGCGGGCCGTCGCGGTGCACGGTCGCGGCGTCGACCGGCTGGTGCTCACCGTCGCGGCGACGTACGTCGACGGCGACCCGCGCCGGGACCGGCTGGTCGCCGCCGGTGAGCGGGCCGGCTTCGCCGACGTGGAGCTGCTGGCCGCGCCGATCGCCGCGACCCTGGCCCCGGCGCTGGATCCCCGGCCCGACGCCGGCAGCGGATCGACGGTGCTGGTGTACGACCTGCGCCGCACCACGTTCCACGCCGCTCTGGTGCGGCATGACGACGGTGGGGGCCCGGTCGTCGTCGGCCGTCCCGTCTCCGTGCGGGTGTCGGCGGGCGGGCTCCAGGACCGGTTCACGGAGTCGCTCGCCCGGGCCCGGCTGGGTACCCCGTTCACCCGGATCGCCGACGCCGGGGATCTGGTGGCCCTCGCGGGTACCCAGGCGCCGGGCAGCCGAGACGACTACCTGCGGTGGGTGGCGGCAGCAGCCCGTTGCGCCCCGGGTCGCGACGTCGTCGCCGGTCTCGTCGCCGGTACGGTCAGCCGGTGCCGGGACCTGGTGGCCGCCGCCGGGCTCGCCGTCGACGACATCGCCGGGATCGTCCTGGCCGGTGGCAGCACCCGGATTCCGGCCGTCGCCGCCGAGGTGGCCCGGCAGTTCGGTCGGCCGGTACACCGCACGGTCGCACCGGAACTGGCGGTGGCCGTGGGCGCGGCGGCCTGGGCCGGTGGGGAGCACCGGTCCCGGTTGCCGGTGGCGGCCGAGGTCACCGGGGACGAGGTGCGGTTGGGCTGGGACCTGCCCGACGGGTACGCCGTCGTGGCCCGCTGGCTGGTCGGGCCCGGCACGCCGTACCGGCCCGGCGAGACGCTGCTGCGGGTGCGCGGCGCCGACGGCGCGCTGTGGGATCTGCGCGCGCCCCGGGCGGTCAGTGGGATCCTGGCGGCGCAGCACACCACGCCCGGTACCCCGATCCACGCCGACGACCGGCCCGCGACGGTCCGGGCCGTGCCGGTCCCGGCCGGGCCGGTGTACGCCACGGCACGTCACGACTACGCACCGGTGGGCGTCACGGTGTCGACCCGGCCGGCACCACCACCCCGGGTGGTGGCCCGCTACCCGCACGGTGACGGCGTGGTACAGGTGGCCTTCGACCCGACCGGCCGGTACCTCGCCACCGCCTGCCTCGACCACCACGCCCGCATCCACGACCTGACCAGCGGCGCTCTGATCCGGCAGGTCCGGCACGACGGGCGGGTACGGGCGGTCGCATTCAGCCCCGACGGGACACTGGTCGCCACCGGCTCGGCCGACGCCACCGTCCGCGTCCACGACACCGCCGACGGTCGGCTCCTCGCCTCCGTCCGGCATCCGCAACCGGTCCACCGGGTCGCCTTCTCCCCCGACGGGCAGCAGCTCGCCACCGCCGCCACCGACGACGTGGTCCGCGTCCTGTCCGTCGTCGACGGCGCCGAGCAGGCCCGGCTACCGCACTCCGCTCCCCTGTGGGACCTGGCGTTCCGCCCCCACGGCTGGCAGCTCGCCACCGGCTGCCTCGACGGGACCGTCCGGATCTGGGATCTCGCCTCGGGCAGCCACCGGTCGTTCGACGATCCGCAGCCGGTGCGCGGGGTGACGTACCACCCGGACGGGACGGGCCTGGCGGTCACCTCGTGGACCGACACCCCGTCGTTCGCCCTGCGGCTCTACGACGCCGACTCGGGACGGCTGCGGCGGGAGGTGTACCGGCGGGACCACGTCGGCGGTGTGGGGGCGGCGACGTTCAGCCCGGACGGGCGTCGGTTGGCCGCCGTCAGCGGTCGCCTCGGCGGGGTGCACCTGTTCGACGTCGGTCCGGGGCCCGACCCGGAGCCGGACCGGGTGCTGTGGCAGGGCCGGTACGCCTGGTGCGCGGCGTTCAGCCCGGACGGCCGGCACATTGCGGTCGCAGTGGGGGAACGCCGCACCGACCAGGGCGTCGTGCTGTGGCAACTCGGCGCCGCAAACCCACGTTCCCGCACGTGACCTGGCCAACGTCTGCCCGGGGAAGCGTTTTACCCGGACGGCCCGTGGTGAAGAGTAGGGGAAGTACCCACTAGCAGGAGGGCTGCTGATGTCCGAGAGCAGGAACGACCACCACCGCCGGCTGGCCGACCGTCCCGACGGGGTGACCGACCCGCTGCTGTGGGGACTCGCCCTCGATGTGGCCGACGCCCACGCCCCCGACGACGCAGGCGGCTGCCAGAACTTACTCTGCGCCGGCCAGTCCTGGCCGTGCACCGCGTGGAACAGCGCCCAGCGGGCCCTCCAGGTGGCCCAGGCCCCGCAGGGCCACCCCGGTCGGCGCGACGACCAGCCGGTGACCGACAGTGACTGGCGCGGCGGCCCGACCACCCGCCGGCTGCGTCCGGCCGCCCCGTCGCAGCAGTCCCGCCGGGAACAGGACCCGACCGCCTCAGCCGCGTGAGCGGGTACCGCCCGTCACGGCCAGGTCCTGGTACGGGCCGGGCCGGTGGCGGGCCGGCACACCGCGCGGGCCGGGGACGGCACCACCGACGGGGTGACACCTCCCCGGCCCGCTGCCGACCCGGTCAGGCCAGGCCGGCGAGGTGCTCGAAGTGCTCGGCGCGCATCGCCTCCGACAGCCCGCGTACCTGGAGGAAGAGCGCAGCCCGTGCCCACACCTGCACCGGATCTCCGGTGAGCAGGCCGGCACCACCGCGCGCCACGACCGCCGCGTTGGTCGCCCGCACGGCCAGGTGGACACTGCGGGCCCGCCAGTACAGCGGGCTGCGACCCGGTGCCGAGTCGTCCGCCGCGCTGTCCGGTCCGTCGGCCAGCGTGCGGATCAACGCGATCTCGTCGGCCAGCGCGTGCAGCCCCGGACTGTCCGGGTAACGGCCCAGCGCGAACCCGACCGCGGCCCGGGCCAGACCGACCGCACCCGGGTAGCTCCGAGCCCCCGTCGTGCCGTCGGCGGCCGACCACTCGGCGACGTCGACCACCTCCACCACCCGGGTGTCCGGCACGACCAGCCCGGCGAACTCCAGCGCCACGGTCCGCGCGCCGTTGATGGCGGCCATCGCCAGCGGCCGGGACCGGACGGCCGTCCCCGGGTCGCCGTCGCCCCCACCGACCACCGACCGGGGTACGTCCACGACGGCGAAGACGATCCGGTGCCGCTCCTCGTCGATCGCGCCGACCAGGACCAGGTCGACCAGCCCGGCCCCGGAGAACCACGGCGCGGTGCCGGCGAACCGCCAACCGCCCGGCACCCGGGTCGCGGTGACGGTACGCCGACGCGGCCAGGTCCGGACGTGGCCGAACGCGGCACCGCCGTACCGCTCGCCCCGGGCCAGCGCCGGCAACAACGCCAGCAGTTCCGGTTTGCCGGACCGCAGGATCGAACCCACCGGGGTGGCGTGCTGCGAGACGATCAGGTGGGTGGCCGGGCAGGCCCCGGCGAGCAGGTCGAATGCCTCGGTCGCCACCTCCTCCGGGACCGGCTGTCCGCCGTGTTCGGCGGGCACCGCCAGCCCGAACAGGCCGACGTCGGCCAGGGCGGCCAGGTGCCCGGCGGGTACCGCCGAGGCGTCGACGGCCGGGGCGGCCGGGGCGATGGTCGTCCCGACCACCCCGGCGAGCCGGTCCAGTACCGAGTGCACCGGCACCGGCCCGAACCGGGTCCGGGCCCGGTCGATGACGGCCGGCTGGTCGCTGCTCATCCGCTGGTCACCCGGCGGCGGCCGGCACGGCGGCCGGACGCCGTTGCAGCAGCTTCGCCGCGTTGCCACCCCGGATCAGCGCCTGGTCGGCTGAAGAGAGCCCGGCGCCGTCGAGGGCATTGGCCACCCGCTGCGGGTCCGCGTCGACCTGGTGCGGGAAGTCGCTGCCGAGCAGCACCCGGTCCGCCCCGAGCACCGAGACCAGGAACGCGACGTTCTGCGGGTCGAAACCCATGGTGTCGAAGGAGACCTCCCAGCGTCCGTCGGCGGCGGCCAGTCCGCCCCGGGCCCGCCACACGCCGGCGATCCCCAGCGCCCCGATGCCCAGCGTGGTGAAGACGATCCGCAGGCCCGGGATGCTGTCCAGCAGGCCCCGGTGGATCAGCGAGAGCAGCGCCACCCCGTTGGCCAGCCCCCGGCCGTACGACGAGCCGAGCTGGCCAGCCTGTGCGATCAACGCCGGGGTCAGGCTGGTGCCGGTGGGGTGGACGAACACCGGCACACCGAGCCGTGCCGCCTCGGCGAGGGTCGGCACGGTCTCCGGGGCACCGAGGAAGGTGTCCGCCCGGGCCGAGTCGACCACGATGCCGGACAGGCCGAGCTCCTCGACGGCGCGCCGGGTCTCGGCTGCCGCCCGCTCCCCGTCGAAGGCGTCGATGGTGGCCAGCCCGAGCAGCCTGCCAGGATGGTCGCGGACCCCGCCGGCCAGGTGGTCGTTGAGTTCGGCGATCTCCGCCGGCCGGGTCGGGGCGGTGTCGTAGTCGGTGAACCGGGAGGCGGCCGGGAGGCTGAGCACCCGGGTGTCGACGCCGACCGAGTCGGCCACCTCGACGATCCGGGAGAAGCTGTGCAGGATCTCGTCGTGCCGGAGCTGGTCCCGGCGGCGTTCCTCGGACACCCAGGACGGTGGCGGGACGAAGGCCTGGTCCGGATGCCGGTAGTGGGCGTGGATGTCGATCACGGGCTGGTGGGACATGGGGTGCTCCTGGAGGTGTCAGTTCGGCCGGCTACGGCGGCGGACGGTGGGGTCGGTCAACGACGGTGGCTGGTAGCCGGCGTCGGCGGGGTTGAGGGTCACGCCCGGCGGGACGATGGCGTCGATCCGGTCGAGGAGGTCGTCGTCGAGTTCGACCTTCACCGCGCCGAGATAGCTGGTCAGGTGCTCCAGCGTGCGCGGCCCGATGATCACCGAGCTGACCGCCGGGTGGTGCAGTACGAAGGCCAGCGACAGGTGGATCAGCGACAGGCCGGCCTCGTCGGCCAGTCCGGTCAGCGCGTCGGCCGCTGCCCGTTTGAGCTGGTTGGCTGCCAGCTCCGGATCGTGCCGGGCCGGCTGCCGGCCGGTCCGCCGGGACGGGCCGGGGTCGGCCTGGTCGCGCCGGTAACGCCCGGAGAGCCAACCACCGGCCAGCGGACTCCACGGCAGTACCCCGAGGCCGTAGCGCTGCGCCAACGGCAGCACCGCCCGTTCCGCGCCCCGGGCCAGGATCGAGTACGGCGGCTGCTCGGTCACCGGCCGTTCCCGGTTGCGCCGCTGCGCGGTCCACTGCGCCTCGACGATCTCGTGCGGTTCGAAGGTGGACGTCCCGACGTACCGGATCTTGCCCTGGTGCACCAGGTCGGACAGGGCGCCGAGAGTGTCGTCCAGGTCGGTGTCCGGCTCCGGCCGGTGCACCTGGTACAGGTCGATGTGGTCGGTGCCGAGCCGGCGCAGGCTGTCCTCCACCGCCCGGTGGATCCAACGCCGCGAGTTGCCCCGGTGGTTGATCCCGTCGCCGATGGCGCCGTGGAACTTGGTGGCCAGCACCACGTCGTCGCGGCGGCCACCGGCCAGCGCTCTACCAACGATGGTCTCGGACTCGCCCTGCGAGTACACGTCGGCGGTGTCGATGACGTTGATCCCGGCGTCCAGGGCGGCGTGGATGATCCGCACGCTGTCGTCGTGGTCCGGGTTGCCGTTGGCCCCGAAGTTCATCGCACCGAGGGTCAGCGGACTGACCCGGACCCCGGTGCGCCCGAGTGGGCGGTAACTCATTCCGTCTCCTCCTAGAACAGACCGGTGGTCGGCGGTTCGGCCCCGGTGAGCAGGTGCGCGCCGACCACGCCGGCCTTGTAGTAGCGGGGGTTGTGGTTGGCCACCGTGCGCGCGTTGCGCCAGTGCCGGTCGAAGTTGTGTTCCCGGGCCGTGGCCGACCCGCCGCCCACGTCGAACAGCAGTTCCGCGCTCTTCAGCGCCGACTCGACGGCGAGGAACTGGGCCCGGGCGACGTCCAGTGACGCGGCGGTGAGCGGCCCGGCCGGTTCCTCGGCGGCCAGCGCACGGTCGATGGAGTCCGCCGCGTGGAGTACGGCCGCCTCGGCGGCGAACGCCCGTGCGGACATCTCCCCCACCGCGTGCTGGATGTACGGGTCGTCCACCGACCGGGTCGCCGAACTGTGTTTGATCGGCCGGGACCGTTCCCGGGCGAACCACACCGCGTCGGCCACCGCGTTGCGCGCGATGCCTGCCTCGACCGCCGCGAGGAACAACTGCTGGAAGGCGGTGACGTGGCTGCGCGGCTCGTCCGGCCCGGTGACCGGACGGGCCCGGGTCTCCTCCTCGGTCTCCACCCGGACCCCGTCGAAGGTGGTGGTGCCGCTCGCGGTGAGCCGCTGCCCCATGCCGTCCCAGTCGTCGAGCAGCGTGATCCCGGCCCGGTCGGTCGGGATCACGGCCGTGACCCGCTCGCCCACCTCGTCCACCGCCGAGACGCTGACCCAGTCGGAGAAGAGCGTGCCGGTGCAGTAGTACTTGCTGCCGTCGATCCGGTAGCCGTCGCCGTCGCGGCGGATCCGGGTCCGGATCACCCCGTTCGGCGCGCCGATCTCCCCGTTGGCCAGGCCGAACAGGTCACCGGCGAGCACCCGCGGGAACCAGCGGTGCCGCTCCTGTTCGTCCGGCGAACGCAGCAGGCCCTCCACGAACCCGAAGTGCGGGCGCACCGACTGGGCGACGTTGGAGTCTGCGGCGGCCAGGTCGAGAACGAATCCCATCACCTGGCGGATCGACGCGCCCGGGCCGCCGTAGGCGGTTGGCACCCGGAAGGTACCGAGCCGCGCCGCCGCCAGGTCCCGCACCAACCGGTACGGCAGCTCGCGCTCCCGTTCCCGCTGCGCCGCACCGGGCGCCACCGTCCGCAGGTACGTCTCGGCACGGGCGGTCAACCCGGCCACGTCGACGCGGTCGTCCGACGCCCCGACGACGTCGCTCTCCCCGCTGATGACACCGGTCACCACTGTCATTTGTCCCATCTCCTTGTGATCCCGGTTCGACTAACGGAACAGCGGGATGACGCCCTCGCCGAAGCGGTACGCCTCCTCCAGCAACGGGGCGCCGGACACGATGAAGTGCCGCACCCCGACCGAGCGGTACTCCTCGATCCGCTCGGCGACCTCCTCGTGACTGCCGACCAGGGCGGTGCTGCCGCCCCCACCACCGACCAGCCCCAGACCGGACCAGATCGTCGGGTACGGTCGCAGCCGGTCCGGGTCGAGCACCCCCGGGTTGAGCGACTGCACCCGGCGCTGCCCGATCGACGCCCGCCGGGCGAGTTCCCGTTGCCGGCGTTCCACCTGCTCCGGGGTCAGCCGCGCCAGGATCCGCCCGGTCTCCGCCCAGGCGTCCTCCGACCGGTCCCGGGAGATCACCTGGATCCGGATGCCGAACTCGACGGTGCGCCCGTGCCGGGCGGCCAGCTCACCGATCCGCTCGACATGCTCGCCGGCCATCGGCGGGGTCTCCCCGTACATCAGCTGCACGTCGGCGTGCCGGGCACCGACCTCGGCCGCCTCCTCCGACAGCCCACCGAAGAAGATGGTCGGCGGTCGGGTCACCGGTGCCGGCCGGCCACCCCCGGCGACCCGGTACCAGTCACCGGCGAAGTCGTACCGCTCGCCGCGCAGCTCGGCGCGGAGCACGCGGAGGAACTCGTCGGTACGCCGGTACCGGTCCTGCTTGGAGACCTCGTCGCCGTACGCCTGCTGCTCGGGGCCTTCGCTGCCGGTGACGATGTTGACGTCCAGCCGGCCGGCGAAGAGCTGCTGGAAGGTGTCGATCATCTGCGCGGTGAGGGTGGGCAGGGTGTAGCCGGCCCGGAACGCCACGATGAACCGGATCGACTCGGTGGCCTCGGCGGCCAGCGCGGCCGTCAACCAGGTGTCCCGGCTGGCGTGCGACGTGGCCAGCAGCAGCGAGGCGAAACCGTTGCGTTCGGCGGCCCGGGTCACGTCGCGCAGGTAGTCCGGGTCGGCCGGGCGGGCACCCGGGTCACCGCCGTAGTACCGCTGGTCGGCGTACATCGGCAGGAACCAGTGGAAGACCGGCTGCTCACCCATGCCGGACCACCCCCGCCAGCACTTCCGGGGCCGGCAGGCCGAACAGCCGGCGCGCGTTGCCCCCGGCGACGTCCCACCACGGTGGACGGTAGTGGGTGTGGAGGTCGACGAGGTCGATGTCGTCGGAGGTGCTGGTCATGATCTCTCGCAGGGCTCGGGCGGCGGTCACAGCGGAGCGTCGCCGGTGGATTCGAGCAGCCACGCCACGAACGGTGGCGGGGTGTCGTTGAGGTGGTGGTCGCCGACGTAGTGCCGCCGCCACCGGACCGGGTCGTGCAGGGAGTGGGTCCGGGCGTTGCGCCAGTACCGGTCGATGCCGGGATCGGCGGCGAGCAGGGCACCGTCGGCGAACCCGGTCAGTCCGTCGGCGGCCAGCGGCCCCAGGTCGTACGCCAGGCACTTGGCCTCGTCGACGGCGATCCCGACGGCGAGGGCGCCCGCGTCGGTGGCCGTGCCGGCGGCGACCACCTCGTCGATCAGGTCGGCGGCCCGGCCGATCAGCGCGGCGGTGGCGTGGATGTCCAGCACCAGGTCCTCCCGCCAGGCCCGGAACCGGTGTCCGTCCGGCCCGGCGAGCACCGCCGGGGCGATCCGGTCGGCGGTGGCCAGGGCCCCCTCGGCTATCCCGAGCTGGATCGCCGCGTGGGTGAGCTGGCTGCGCGAGTACCGGAACGCGCTGGCCGCCCTCGGCCGGCCGGTCCCGCCGAAAACGTGCCGGGCGTCGACCCACACGTCGGTCAGCTCGGCGCTGCCGCTGACCGTGGCCCGCTGGCCAAAGGCGTCCCAGTCGGTGCGGATGACCAGGCCGGGGGCGCCCTGCCGGACGAAAGCGGTGGCGATCCAGCCGTCCGGGTGGGCGGCGCTGACCGGCACCCAGTCGGCGGTCAGCGCACCGGTGCAGAAGGATTTGACCCCGGTGATCCGGTAACCGTCCCCGTCCGGCACCAGGGTGGTCCTCGGCGCGGTCCGGCCGCCCTTGCCGCGCTCGTGGCCGGCGTTGCCGAACCGGGCACCGGCGAGCGCGGCCCGGAAGAAGAACGCGGCCCGCCCGTCGTCCTCGTTCTCCAGCCCGAACAGCGCCCCGAAGTGGTTCTGCGGGACCTGGGCCAGCGCCGCGTCGGCGGCAGCGAGGATGGCGAAGACCCGGGTCAGGGTGTGCTCACCCAGCCCTGGCCCACCGAACCGGGTCGGCACGGTCAGACCGAGCAGGCCGGAACGGCCGAGCAGCGCCAACTCCCGGTACGGCACGGCACGGTCCGCGTCGCGCAGCGGGCCGAGTTCCCGCCACCGCGTGGCGAGCCGGTGCGCGGCGGCGACCGCCTCGGCGTGGCTGCGGGGTGTCCGGCCGGGTACGACGTCGGGCAGCTCCACCGACGGGCTCAGGGTCACCGCACCCACCCCGCCGGGTAGCTGCTGGCCGGCCGGGCCAGACCCAGATGGTCGCGCAGGGTCGTCCCGGTGTACTCCTTGCGGAACAGGCCGCGCCGTTGCAGCTCGGGCACCACATGGTCGACGAAGTCGGTGAGCCCGCCCGGGTAGACGTCGCACTGGAGGTTGAAGCCGTCCGCGCCGCGCTGCACGAACCACTCCTCGATGGTGTCGGCGATCTGCTCGGGTGCGCCGACCACGACCCGGTGCGCGATGACCCCCTGGTGGATGATCTCCCGCAGGGTCAGCCCGTCCGCGCTGAGCAGGGCCCGGGCCGCGTCGTCGAAACCCTGGGAGCCGTACGTGTCGCCGGTCGCGCGGAGCAGCCCGGCCGGGAACGGCCGGTCCAGGTGCAGGTCGGCCGGGTCGAACCCGAACCGGGCGGCGAATCCGGCGAGCAGCTGGTCGTCGTCGACGAGTTCGTTGAGTTCCCGCTGCCGGCGACGGGCCTCGGCCTCGGTGCTCCCGACGATCGGGTTCAGGCCGGGCAGCACGCGGATGGTGTCCGGATCACGGCCGTGGGCCCGGGCCCGGGACTTGATGTCGGCGTAGTACGCCTGTGCCGAGCCGAGCAGGTGCTGCGGGCTGAACACCGCGTCGGCGTACCGGGCCGCAAGGTCCCGCCCGGTGTCCGAACCGCCGGCCTGCACCAGGACCGGCCGGCCCTGCGGCGAACGGGGAAGCTGCAGGGGTCCCCGGACCGCGTGGTACGCCCCCCGGTGGTCGACCCGGTGGATCCGGTCGGTACGGGCGAAAACCCGGGTCTGCGGGTCACCGACGAACGCCCCGTCCTCCCAGCTGTCCCAGAGCCGGTTCGCCACCTCCACCGTCTCGGCGGCGCGGGCGTACCGCTCGGCGCGGGTCGGCAGGTCGGTCAGGCCGTGGTTCTCGGCGGCCCCCGGGTCACGGGTGGTCACCACGTTCCAGCCGACCCGCCCCCCGCTGGCGTGGTCGAGGGAGGAGAAGACCCGGGCGATGTGGTACGGGGTGTGGAAGGTGGTGGAGACGGTGGCGATGAAGCCGATCCGTTCGGTGGCCACCGCCATCGCGGCCACCAGCACCACCGGGTCGAGCGCGAACGACGGTCCGGTCGCCACATTGCCGCGCAGCAGCAGGCCGTCGGCGAGGAACACCGCGTCGAGCAGGCCCCGCTCCGCTTCCCGGGCCACCCGCTGGTAGTGCCCGATGTCGATCCATGCGCGGGGGTTGCCGCCCGGGGACCGCCAGGCGGCGGGGTGCGCCCCGGCGGGCAGGGCGTTGACGTTGAGATGCAGTTGGCGGTCGGTCATGTGTCCTGCTCGGGTCGCGGGTCCGGTGGGTGGTCGAGGGTGTCCAGGCCCCAGCGGGGTGGGTGGCGCAGGCTGTGGGTACGGAAGTCCCGCCAGTAGCGGTCCAGGGCGAACCGGCCGGACGTGCCGCTGGCACCGAGCACCCCGATGACCGAGGTGATCAGCGGGCCGATCCGCTGCCGGGCGTACCAGCGGGCCAGCACCACGGTGCGCGGTGGCGGTCCGCCCGGCGGCCCGTCGGCTGTGGCGACGGCGGCGAAGGCGTCCCGGGCGAGCAGCTGCAACGCGCGCTGCTGGGCGTACGCCTGTCCGAGCACGCCGATGGCGTGCGGGTCACGCGCCGCGCTGTCCACCCCGGACTCGTGCCACGGACGGGCGTGGTGGACCAGGAAGTCCCGGGCTGCGGCCAGGAACCCGTCGAGCAATCCCACCTCGACCGCGATCCGCAACGCCTCGTCGAAGACCGGCCAGGCCGGTTGCCCGGTCAGCGGTCGGATCCGGCGGGCCGGCACCGGCAGCCCGGTGAGTCGGAGTTCGGCGGTCGGCGCGGCCCGCAGGCCGAAGGTCGGCGGTTCGGGCCCGACGATGACACCGACCGGCTCGGATCCGGCAGGGCCGCTACCGGCTGGCCGGGACCCGGTCGGCGCGGCGGGCCCGGTGACGATGCCGTCGGCATCGACGTCGAGCAGGACGACCACGTCGTGACCGTCGACCCGCAGGCCGGAGAGGACCACGTACCGGGCCATGATCGCCGGCGGTTCCAGCCGCCAGGTTCCGGTCAGCACCAGCCCGACGGGGCCGCTGGTCACCGGCGCCACCGGCGCCGCCGGGATGGCCAGCGCGACCGGGCCGGTGCCGTTGAGCGATCCGTCGGCCAGCGCGACCGGGCCGGTGCCGGCGACGGATCCGTCGGCCAGCGCCCGGGCCCGGTAGGCTCCGGCGACCAGGTGGGCGACTCCGGCGTCCACCCGGGCCAGGTCCCGGACCCGCCGGACGGCCCGCAGCCGGGCGGCCGGGGTGTCCAGCGGTGTACCGCCGGACAGCTCGGCCCGGTCGAGCAGGGCGTGGACGGCCGGGTCGAGGTCACCGTCGCGGTCCCGTTGCGCCGCCCCGGCGGCCAGCGTCGCCACCAGCCCGGCGCTCCCGTCCCGGTCGGCGTGCAGGAGGTCGGCGCTCTCGGCCGGGTCGGTGGGCAGGAGGTCGGCGCTCTCGGCCGGGTCGGTGGGCAGGACGTCGGCTGCCGGGGCCATCAGGCAGCCCGCCCGACGGTTCCGCGCCCGCCGAACCCCTGACCGGGGATCGCCGTGAGCAGTGTCCGGGTGTACCCGTGTCCGGGACGGTGGAAGACCTGGTCTGCCGGCCCGATCTCGACCAGTCGGCCGGCGCGCATCACCCCGACCCGGTCGGCGACCTGGCGGATGACGGCCAGGTCGTGCGAGATGAACAGCAGGCTCAGTCCCAGTTCGGCCTGGAGTTCGGCGAGCAGGTCGAGGATCTGGGCCTGGATGGACACGTCCAGCGCCGAGACCGGTTCGTCGCAGACCAGCAGTTCCGGCGACGGGGCCAGGGCCCGGGCGATGGCCACCCGCTGCCGTTGCCCGCCGGAGAGTTCGGCGGGACGCCGCTCGGCGAGGTCACCGGGCAGGCCGACCTGATCGAGCAGTTCCCGGACCCGTCGGCGTCGGGCGGGCCGGTCGCCGATGCCGAAGCCCGCCAGCGGCTCGGCGACGATCTGCCGGACGGTGAGCCGGGGATTCAACGAGCCGTACGGGTTCTGGTAGATGAGCTGCGCCCGGGCCCGCAGGCCGCGCAGCCCGCGCCGGTCGAGGTCCGCGATGTCGGTGCCGTCGTAGGCGATCCGTCCGGCGGTGGGCGGGGTGAGCCGCAGGATCAGCCGGGCCAGGGTCGACTTGCCGGAGCCGGACTCCCCCACCAGCCCGAGGGTCTCGCCCCGGCCGATGGTCAGCGAGACGTCGTCGACCGCCCGGAACCAGCCCCGGTTGCGGTCGGCGTGCGGGACCCGGAACTCCTTGGTCACCCCGTCCACCCGGACCAGGTCGCCTCCGGTCGGCGGCACCGTCGGCGCGCTCTGCCCGCCTGGTTCGGTCGGCCCGGCCGGCCGGCGGCTCCGGCGCCGCCCGGCCGCCAGGCTGGGTGCGCTGGCCAGCAGCATCCTGGTGTACGGGTGGCGGGGCCCGCCGCGCACGGCGTCGGGGGTGCCGGACTCGACGATCCGGCCGTGCCGCAGGACGACGATCCGGTCGGCCCGGTCGGCGGCGACCGCGAGGTCATGGGTGATGACGAGCACGGCGATCCCGCCCGAACGGGCCAGCGCGGACAGGTCGTCGAGGATGACCTTCTGCACGGTGACGTCGAGCGCGGTGGTCGGTTCGTCGGCGATGAGCAACCGGGGCGCGCCGGCCAGGGCGGCGGCGATCAGCGCCCGCTGGCGCATGCCCCCGGACAGTTCGTGCGGGAACTGCCTGACCCGGGCCGCCGGTTCCGGCAGTCCGACCCGGTCGAGCAGGTCCACCGCCCGACGGGCGGCCTCGGCGCGCGACGCCGACCGGTGGATCCGGATCGACTCGGTGACCTGCTCACCGACGCGGTGCAGCGGGTTGAGGCTGGACATCGGATCCTGCGGGATGAAGCCCAGCGAACGGCCCCGGACCCGGTTGAACCGGCGCTCCGGCAGCCGCGCCAGGTCCAGCCCGTCGAATCCGATGCGACCAGTGACGATCCGCCCGGCCGAGGGCAGGGCGCCCAGCACCGCGTGCGCGATGGTGCTCTTGCCCGAGCCGGACTCGCCGACCAGTGCGACGATCTCGCCGGTACGCACCGACAGGTCGGCCCGCTCGACGGCGCGCACCCGGCGTCCCCCGACGAGGTACTCCACGGTCAGGTCTTCGATCGTCAGCAGGTCCGGTGCTCCGTCCTGCGGTGCGGCGGGGGTCATCGCGCGGCCTTCCGGTCTGGTCTCGGGGTTCGGGGGACGGTGTCGCGCGCCGGCCGGCGGGTCGGCGGCAGCGGCGGGTGGTCGTGGGTGGTGGTGCCCGGCGGCGCCTCGGTGACCGGCATCAGAACGCGCTCACCTGGTGACGGTTGACCGACCGGGCGATCCGGTTGGCCGACAGGACGGTGGCGGCGATGACGAAGCCGGGGATGCTCGCCATCCACCAGGCGGCGGCGAGATAGTCCCGACCACCGGCGACCAGGCTGCCCCACTCGGGTGCCGGTGGTGGCGCGCCGAAGCCGAGGAAGCTGAGCGCGGAGACGCTCAGCAGCGCCAGGCCGAGTTCGAGGGTGGCCAGCACCAGCACCGGACCGGCGGTGTTGGGCAGGATGTGCCGGGCAAGCAGCCGCAGCCGGCCGATCCCGGCGAAGGTGGCCGCCTCGACGAAGGCGCTGCCCTTGATCCGGAGCACCTCGGCCCGCATCACCCGGGCGAAGGACGCCACGTTGCCGATGCCCACCGCGATGGCGATGTTGACCGTCCCGAACCCGAGGGCGGTGATGAAGGCCAGCGAGATCAGCAGCGCGGGTACCGCGAGCAGCACGTCGACCACGCGCATCAGCACGTCGTCCACCCAGCCACCGAGATAGCCGGCGAGCAGCCCGAGAACCGACCCGACGACCAGTCCGACCAGGACGGCGATGATCACCGCCTGGACCGATTCGGCGGTGCCGTACACCACCCGGGTGAACAGGTCCCGGCCGAGGTTGTCGGTGCCGAAGGGGAACGTACCGCTCGGTGCGGTAAGCCTCGGCCCCGCCGGGCGCAGCGGATCGTGGTCGGTGAACAGCCCGGGTGCCACGGCGGCGAGGCCGACCAGGGCGAGCACGGTCCAGGCGAGGAGCAGTCCGGGCTGGCGGGCCAGCCGGCCGAGCCGGGCCGGCATGGACCGGGTCCGGCGGGACGGTTGGGACCGGCCCCCGGCTCCGGCGGCCGTCGCCGGGTCGCCGGGGTGCACCGGTTCGAGGTGCGGCACGATCTGCTCGGTCAGGCTCATGTCGCCACCCCGGCGCGCAGCAGGCCAGCACCGCGCGTCGTACGTAGCTGGATCCTCGGGTCGATCACCGGGTAGAGCAGGTCGACCAGCAGGTTGACGCCGACGAAGACAACGGCGGCGAAGACCACCGCCACCAGCACCACCGGCGTGTCCTGAAAGTTGACCGCCCGGACCGTGATCGCCCCCACGCCGGACCGGGAGAAGACCGTCTCCATGATCACCGAGCCGCCGATCAGGTGCCCTGCGGTCATGCCGAGTGCGGTGACCACCGGCAGGACCGAGTTGCGCAGCGCGTGCCGTAGCAGCACCCGGCTCCGGGACGCGCCCCGCGCCCGGGCGGTCTCGATGTACGGGGCGTGCAGCGTGGCCTCCAGGCTGCGGGACAGGATCTGCGCGGACATCGCCGCGGTGGGTACGGCCAGCACGAGTGCCGGTAGGACGAGGCTGCGCACGCCGTCGTTGCCGATGGCCGGGAGCAGTTGCCACCGGAACGAGACGACCTGGATCAGCAGCAGGCCGATCCAGAAGGTCGGGATCGACACCCCGACGGCCGGCAGGGCGAGCAGCGCCTGTCGCAGGAACCGCCAGCGGGTCCAGGCCGCCAGCAGCGCCCACCCGGTGCCGGCGACCAGGCCCAGCAGCAGCGCCGATCCGGCGAGCTTGAGCGTCTCCGGGATCGCCTCGACGTACATCGACAGCGCGGGCGCGCCGGTCTGCGTCGAGGTGCCGAAGTCGCCCCGCAGGGCGTGCAGCAGCGCCGTGGCGTACTGCCCGACAACCGGCTGGTCGAGTCCGAGGTCGGCGCGGACCCGGACCAGTTCGGCCGGGCTGAGGGTGGCCCCGTCGCCACCCACCCCGGCCTTGCTCAACGCGGCGTCCCCCGGCAGCACGTAGAGCAGGAAGAAGGTCGCCGTGAAGGTCGCCCAGAGCACCAGCAGCGCGTGCCCGAGACGCCTGACCGCGTACGTGATCACCGTGTCGCCTCTCTTTCTTCTGGGGTGGGGCCGGCTCCCGGCCCGGCGGGGGTACTGCGGGGTACCGGACGTGCGGTACCCCGCGGTACCGCGGTCAACTGGTGAACTGCGCGTCGTAGAGGATCAGCGAGCTGTCGTCGAACTCGACGCCGGTCAGCTTCCTGCCGGCGCCCCAGAGGTTGACCATGTCGAAGACCGGGATCTGGTACGCCCGCTCGACGAGCACCCGCTGGATCTCGTCGAGCACCTTGCGCCGCTCGGCCGGGTCACCGATGGCGACCTGCTTCTGCAGCAGCGCTTCGAGGTCGTTACCCGGGGTCAGCCGCGACTTGTTGAGCGTCCTGGTGGAGAAGAGGATCCGCAGCACGTCACCGTCGACGAGGGCGCCGCTCCACCGGTGTACGTCGTAGTCGCCGGCCACCAGCGCGGTGTCGAACTCCCCGGTGGACAGCGGCCGGAGCGTGAAGTCGATGCCGACCTCACGGACCTGCTGCTGGATCACCTCCAGGAAGGTCTGGTTGTCCGGGTTGCCGACGAACGAGGCGGTGATCTGCAGGCGCTTGCCGTTCCGGCTGCGAATGCCGTCCCCGCCGACCTGCCAGCCGGCCTGGTCCAGCAGCTTCCGGGACTGCTCGGGGTCGTACCTCAGCGCCTCCGGCTGGGCCAGGTGGAACGGGTTGGCCGCGGTGAGTGAGCCGGTGGCCGGGAGGGTGTAGCCGTTGTGCGCGGTCTCCACCAGCTTCTTCCGGTCGATCGCGTGGGTCAGCGCGACCCGGACCGCCTCCTCGTTGAGGACCGGCCGGGAGGTGTTGACCTCCAGGGATACCGCTGGGACCCGGTTGACCGCCTTGAGCAACTGCTGGCCGGCCTTCTCCAGGACCGGGCCGTCCTGCCAGGAGATGGACTGGGCCAGATCGAGCTGGCCGCTGCTGATCGCCCCGGTGCGCACCCCCGCCTCGGGCACGATCCGGAAGACCACCTTGTCGAAGGCTGCGGCGCCGGTGCGCTTACGGGCCTTCGACGGCCAGGTGTAGTCCGTTCGGCGTTCCAGGGTGGTCTGCTCGTTGTAGACCGCCTCCTTGACCACGAAGGGCCCGGAGCCGATGACGCCCTCGCTGCACCGCTGCTCGGGTGTCCTGGCCACCGAGGCCGGCGCGAGGATGCCGAGCTGCCAGGACGAGGTCGCCTGGAGGAACGCCGCGTTGGGCTTGTCGAACTCGATCTTTGCGGTGAACTTCTCCGGCGTGGTGATCGCCTTGATGCCCTGCACGAACGCCGCGCCGGTGGCCGCCTTGATCCCGGCCAGCGCCTCGAAGTTGGCCTTGACCACGCTGGCGTCGAAGACCGACCCGTCGCTGAACGTGACGTCGTCACGGAGCTTGAAAGTGTACGTCGAGGCGTCCGGGCTGACCTCCCAGGACGTGGCGAGCCACGGCTCGATCCTGGTCAGGTCGGTGCCGTTGCGCTCGGTGAGCGAGTCGACGATCTGCCGGCCGATGGTGCCGCCGTAGCCGTAGTTGTCCTGCTGCGGGTCCTTGCACTCGGTCTCCTTGGCCAGACCGACGGTCAGGGTGCCGCCCTCCCCCGCAGCCTCGGCAGCCGGCTCCCCGGCGGTGCCGCAACCTGCGGTGACGGTCAGGGCGGTCACCACGGCGGCGAGGCCGGCCAACCGGTGCCAGGTGGTGCGGTGTCGTGTTCGGCCAGTCATGGTGGTTCGTCGTCTCCTTGCAGTGGGATGCCGCGTCGACGGCGGAGTGCGGAGGTGGTTTCAGGCGGAGGTGGTTTCAGGCGGAGGTGGTTTCAGGCCGCAGGGCCGACACCGGCGCCGGCCAGGGACTCGGTGGCGAGCCGGAGTGGCTCCGGGGCGGCCCAGGCGTACAGGTCGAAGTCCCGGTCGATGAAGCCGTGCCGGAGCAGGAAGTTCTTCTGCTGGTCGTAGCGGTCCAGCAGGTCCGCGTCGAGCCGCGGCCGCAGATCGCCCCGGCCGGCGCCCGCCCCGTAGACCGCCTCGACCGAGGCGATCTGGGCACCGGTCTGGGCGGCGATGGCGGCGACGAACTCCGCCCGGTTGTGCGCGGCGTGGTCGGCCGCCCGGATCAGCCGGGCGAGGTAGGCCACCACCAGGTCGGGCTGCGTGTCCAGGGTGGACTGATCCACGGTGATCGCCCTCGGGGTACCCAGGTTGACCCGGTACCGGCGGTCGCCGGCCCGGTCCAGGTCGATGGCGACCACCAGGCCGAGCCGGGCGGCGTACTCGGCGGCGGCGGGTCCGACCAGGTACGCGGCGTCGGCCCGGCCGTCGGCCACCGCGTCCACCGCAGGCTGGGCCGGGAGCAGCCGCTGCCGCCGCCAGAAGTCCCGCAGGTCACCCGCACCGGAGTCGACCTCGACCAGGTGTACGTCGTCGAGGGTCAGTCCGGCCAGCGCGAGTGCCCCGGTGAAGCCGTGCATCGCGACCGGCCGGGCGAGTTGCGGTTCCCGGCGACGCGCGGCGGGCACCGCCACCCGACGTCCACGGAGGTCACCTGGGCCAGCAATGCCGGCGTCGGTCCGGGTGACGATCGCCTGTCCCTCCTCGATCCAGGTCAGGCCGATCAGCCGGGTACGGGCGCCCCGGGCCCGGGTCCACAGCGGAGGGATGTTGCCCCCCTCCCGGAACAGGGCGGTGTCGTGTACCTGGTGGTGGTGCTCGGCCTGCTCCGGGTCGAGGTCACGCAGCGGGGTGAACGCGCCGCCGGTCACGGGCGCCAGACCGGCGAGCAGGCCGGCCCGCTCGGCGGTCGCGGTGGCGGTCGGGATCCGGCAGCTGGTGTAGCGCACCACCGGTCCGGCGGTAGGGGTGACGTGCGGCGCGACGGTCATGACGACTCCTCGGGGTACGCGACGACCGGCGCGCGTGGGCGCACCCTGACGGTCGCGGGCGGACGTTGCGGGTGAACAGGTGCCAGCGGACCGGCCGCCAGGGCCGGTCGGGCAGGATGGGCACCCCGATCGATCGATGGCGATTAGCGGGGTGGGTCAGCGCGGGGACGGCGGGAGACCGGAATGCGACCGGACGACACCGGCTGCCTGTCGGCGCCTGGTGGCCCGTCGACCGCCCGGGTCGGGCCGCCGGTTGTCTCTACGGGATCAGCGACTGGCTAACGACACAGGCCGCTGGCGACGCGCAGGAGGTCGACCACGCGCCGCTCGGTCAGGATCAAGCCGGGCTGCATAGCCCAATATTCCTATCGGGTTAGTAGGAGTTACAAGCCCCTGCCCAGCAGGTGGGACCAGGCACGGGAGGCCAGCCCGATCGATGAATCGATACCGGTGCGCAACAACTGTCGGTCGCCCGCGACGCAGGGCGACAGCCCAACGACGGGCCGTCGCGCAACCGGCGACATCCGTCGCCACCATGCCGGCCATATCGGTCATTGCCGACCCCGCGGGTCAACCGATGGGACCGGCGCGCCGCGCACACCCGTGCGCCGCAGACCGGTCCGCCCACGTGACCGGCGTCATAGCGGCACCCCGCCGTCGGAGGGACACCCTCCGGCACGCGAAACGACAGGACCCGGGTCAGGTCGGCGGGTGCGCCGCCCGCAGCAGCCGGAGCTGACCGATCTCCGCCACGTTCTTCATCAACTCGGCGTTGACCCAACCAGCCAGGTGGGCGACGGTGTGCCCGGAACCGTCCGGCCAGGGGAACGACACGGCACCGTCGAGGTCGGCATCGGTGAGCCGATCAAGCCGGTCCCGCCACCGGGTGTTCAGGTCACGTAACCAGATCAGCGCCGGCTCACCGGCACCGGGCCAGTCGACGTCGGTGTGCGGACGCACCGGCCGCCCCCGAAGCTGATCGATGGCGTTGGTCCACCACCAGCCGATATGCCAGACCAGCCAGCAGATCGTGGGTACCGGAACCGGGTCCGGCTCGGTCTCCGCCCAGTCCGGTACCCACCGGCCGTCGGGCCCCCGGCGCACCGTCCAACAGCGCGCGGCGGGCTCCCAGTGGAAGTCCGCCGGCTCCAGTCGCTCAAGGTGGTACTCGAACAGCGCCCACGTCAGATCGAACTGCCACCGAATGAGCACCCCGGCAGGTACGGACATCCGGGCAGCATCGCACCGGGCGGGCACCCGGTCGACCGGATAACCGCCACCCGAGGCGGCTGGGAAGCCAGAGTGGCCGGGTCAGGGAGCCCGCCCGGCGCGTCAGGGGGCCCGGGTGGGCGCGCTGCGGGTGTACCCGTTGAGCAGGGCGAAGTCCCGGCACTGGCCGCCGCCGCCACCGGCGCCGTCCAGCGCGGTGCCCGCCCGACGACAGGTGGTCCGCAGGCTGACCACCTCACCGTCGTCGATCACGATCGGGGACACCATGTGGTAGTCCAGGTCCCGGAAGTTGCCCAGCGCCACGGTCAGCACGGTCGTACCGTCGACCACCAGCTCCAGCCGCCCCTCGTCACCCTGCGGGTTCTGCAGGAAGATGTCGGTCAGCACGAAGGTCCGCCCGTCGGGCACCGTGTACTGGTCGGTGCGGGTGGCGCCGCCCCCGGCGGTGACCGACAGTCGACGGCTGAACGGCTCCCCGCCGGGTGGGATGCCGGGCACCAGGCTGTCCGGGGCCGGCGAGGAAGCCGACGGACGCGGGGACAGCGTGGCCCCCACCGCCTCGACCGCCTGCTGGGCCTTGCTGTCCGCCTCCTGGGCCTTGCTGTCGGCCGCGCTGGCCTGCTGGGCCACCGGGGCCACCTGCGCCTGGGCCGCCTCCTCGGCCAGGGACCTCACCTTCGGTTTCAGCAGCGCGTACCACAGCCCGACACCGATCAGCGCCAGCACCAGCAGCGCCGCCACCACCCGACCCAATCCCTGCGGGAACACCGGCTCCTGCACGGTCGCCGCGTCCAGGGTGGCCGGGGGTACGTCCTCCGAGGTCACCGCGACCCGGAAGGGCAGCGTCACCGGGTGACCACGCCAGCGCAGGCCACGGGTACGCACCCGAACCCGGACGAACGCGTTCCCGCCGGGGGCGACCGTGAGCTGCGCCGGACGGGTCGTCACGCGCAGCCGGTTGTCCGGATCGCTACCGGTCAGGGTCAGCCCCAGCGGCTGGTTGCCCAGGTTGGCCACGGACAGCTCGTGCCGGCCACCCCACCTCCCCCGGGAGGTACGGGGCAGGATCTCCGGTGCGATCTCGGCGAACGGCAGCACCCGTACGGTCGCCTCGGGCACCACCTGGGCATCCGGGTTCTCCGTCGGCGTGACCCGCACCGCGAACGGACGCTCACCGGCCACCACCTGCGCGGAGCGGGGCGGGTGGAAGTACACCGTGACCGACTCGGTCGAGCCGGGGAAGACCGAGACGGTGGGCGGCTGCACACTCGCCCAGCCGGCCGGCTCACCGAGCACCTCGATCACGTACGACTCGACGATCGGGCCGGCATTGCGGATCTCCAGCCGGCAGCTCGCCTCGCCGCCCGGGCTGACCTCGACGAGGTCGGTGTCCAGGTTCGCGTCGGTGGTCATGGCCGCGACTCTAGGGGCGGCCGGGCCGTTTCAATCCGCCATCGAGGAAGACCTTGGGGCAGCCCGTGAGGGCCGTTAAGTCCACGTTGACTGCACGATTGGTGGCGGGGGCGATACTCGGCGCAATCCGTCATCCGACCGCACCTGGGGGTGCTCATGCGGCGCGTACCCGTCCATCTGTCCTCCACCGACGTCATCTCCCGGGCCGGCGTGGTCAGCCAACTGCGCCCCCGCCCGGAGGTGCTCCTGCTCGACGAGACCGAGGCCGACCAGGCCCAGGTGGCGATGGTCGTCACCGACAGCATCGACGAACCGACCCTACGGACCCTGCGCGCGCTACGCAGCCGGGCCACCGCCGCCCTGGTGCTCGTGGTGACCCAGGTGGACGATGCCGGCCTGGTCGCCGCCGTCGAACACGGGGTCGCCGGGATCGTCCGCCGCTCGGAGGCCAGCGCGGACCGGCTGGTCGCGGTGATCCGCGCCGCCGCCGCCGGGGAGGGCGCCGTCCCGGCGGACCTGCTGGGCCGGCTGCTGCAACAGGTCGGGACCCTGCAACGGGAGGTTCTCGGGCCGCGCGGGCTGACCTTCTCCGGGCTGGCCGACCGGGAGGTCGAGGTGCTCCGGCTGGTCGCCGACGGTTTCGACACCGCCGAAATCGCCACGAAGCTCTCCTACTCCCAACGGACGATCAAGAACATCCTGCACGACGTGACCAGCCGGCTGCACCTGCGCAACCGCTGCCACGCCGTGGCGTACGCGCTGCGCAACGGCCTGATCTGACCGGTGCTGCCCGTTCGGGCAGTCCGCGCTGCCCGCAGACCGGCACCGACTGGCGCTACCCGACCCCGCCGGGCTCGCCACGGTGGTGACAGGCGTGACCACGGGAGGTGTCGTGCGCTGGGGCAACCGTCGGTGGATCGTGATGGTGCTCGGGCTGGTGGCCGGGCCGGCCCTGGCCGCACCCGAACCACCCGGCCCGGTGCCGCCGGCCCCGGCCCCGCCGGCCGCCGAGACCGGGGCCGGCTACCGGCTGGGCTACCGCAGCGACGAACGCGCCACCCTGGTGGTCAGCGCCGCCACCACCGGCGTACCGGCACCACTGCTCACCACCGACGAACGCAGCGACGCCGACCGGGACGTCGACGCGCGCGCCGGCCGGCTGGTCTGGATCGGACACCGGGCCGGTACCGCCGGCACCGACCTGGGTGGGGCGCTCTACCTGCGCCGGCCCGGCACCACACCGCTGCGGCTGGTCGGCGGACCCGGCACCGTCGACCATCCGGCACTGTCCCCCGACGGCCGCCGGGTCGCATTCACCAGCGACCGGGGCGGCAACCCCGACATCTGGCTGGTCGCGACCGACGGATCCGGGCTGCGCCGGCTCACCGACCATCCGGCCGGGGACAGTTGGCCGACGTGGTCGCCCGACGGCACCCGGATCGCGTTCAGCAGCACCCGCGACGACCCGGCCGGGGACATCCACCTGGTACCCGCCACCGGCGGCACACCGGTACGGGTGACCGACGGCCCGGCCGCCGACGGGCAACCCGCCTGGTCCCCCGACGGCCGGCAGCTCGCCTTCACCACCACCCGCTTCGCGCCGGCCGCCGATCCGACGGCCCGGACCGTGGCGACCGTGGCCGTCGGCGGTGGCCCGGTGACCCGCGCGGTGCCCGGGCCCGGAAACGCCAGCGAGCCGGCCTGGTCCCCCGACGGCACCCGGATCGCCTTCACCGCCGCCCGCGACGACCGGTCCGGCGATGTCCACGTCATCCGGGCCGGCCGGGTCACCCCGGTCGCCACCGGCCCGCTGGCCGAGCACGGACCGGCCTGGTCCCCCGACGGCGACCTGCTCTGGACGGCCACCGAACGGACCGCCTCGACCGACGTGTGGACCGCCGACGCCACCGGTGCGGACCGCCGCGACCACACCGCCCGCCCGGGACTGTCCGAGACCACACCGGCCTTCAGCCCGGACGGCACCCGGCTGGCCTACAGCGCCGAGCAGTCCGGGACCGGTACCCGCATCGTCGTCGCCGACGCGACCGGCGCCAACCCGCAGACCCTCGCCCCGCCCGGCACCGTGGCTGGTGACCGGGACACCGACCCCAGTTGGTCGCCGGCCGGGGACGCGATCGCGTTCACCCGGTACCCCGCCGACCCCGCCCAGCCGTCCCGGGTCCTGGTCGTCGCGGTCGCCGACGCGCGGCTGCTCACCACGGTCGACATGCCCTCATATCTCAGCGGTCGGGACGCCGAGCCGACCTGGTCCCCGGACGGCCGGCAGCTCGCCTTCGCCCGCCAGGCCAGCCCTCGGCAGAGCGACCTGACGGTACCGAAAGTGGACCGGCCGGCATATCCCGGCACCACGTTCACCGTGGAGCAGTCGGTGCGCACGCCGGAGATCCCGCCCCGCCCGGACATCCTCTTCCTGGTCGACGACACCGCCTCCATGTCCCAGCCAGGCGAAGGCGGCGAGAGCGTGATCGGCCAGCTCAAGGCCCGACTGCCCGAGGTGATCCAGACGGTACGGACGAGTCAGCCGGACGCCCGGTTCGGCCTGGCCACGTTCAGCGGCCGACTCAGCGAAGGTGGCGACTACGACCCGGACATGTACCGGCTCCGCCAACCGGTGACCGACGACGACGCCGCGATCGCCCGCGCCGTCGGTGCACTCACCGCGACCAGCCAATACGGCGAGGAGAACTGGTTCTACGCGCTCCAGCAGATCGCCGCCGGGAACGGGGTCGGGTTCCGTCCTGACGGCAGCCGGATCGTCGTCCTGATCAGCGACACCAACAGCCGGGACAAGACCGCACCCGACGGTACCCCGATCACTTCGAGCGACCTCCGGGACGACCTGGTCGATGCGAAGATCACTCTGATCGGGGTACCGATCGTCAGCGTGGCCGGGGAGAACGGCCTGGACAGTGACAGGGTCGCGAGCTGGCTCGCCACCGAGACCGGCGGACGGCTCGCCGCCGACAGCACGCCGGCCCAGATGATCGACGCGATCAGCAAGGCCATCCGGGAACTGACCATCACCGTCCACCCGCGCGCGACCTGCGAGGACGGCCTGTCGGTCGCCTTCTTCCCCGATCCCGCCAAGGTGCACGCCGGCACACCGGCCCGGTTCACCGAAACCGTCTCGGTCGCGCCCGGGGCGGTCCCCGGCAGCGTGCTGCGCTGCACGCTGCGCTTCGACCTCGACCCGCCGGAGGCCGGCGCGGACACCGTACAGGAGTTGATCGTCCGGGTCGCCTATCCCGGCGGGCCGCTGGTCCGGGTCGACGACATGCGGGTACCACCGGACGGACCGGACGGGACGCGGGTGCGCTACCGGGCGATGGCGGTGGACTCCGACAACCAGCCGCTGCCGGTACGCTGCGAACCCGCCCCCGGTGCCCTGTTCCCGATCGGGCAGACCGTGGTGACCTGCACGGCCACCGACCGCGACGGGCGGACCGGCTCCGACACGGCGCTGATCGTGGTGGCCGACCCGCAGGCCGCCGGCAGCCGGATCTGGCTTGCCCGCCTCGACGGGAGCATCGCCGGCACGCTGACCGTCACCGACCAGCGGGACCTGAGCGCCCGGGTGGGTAACGGCTGTCCGGGTCGCGCCACCGACCGGTCACCGGCCTGGGCACCGGACGGGTCGGCGCTCGCCTTCGCCGACAGCAGCCAACCGGCGGACCTGTGCGTGGTGGCCCCCGACGGCTCCGGGGCCCGGCACCCGCTCGCCCCAACGGACCGGGCCGGTCGGTCGGTGGCCGACCCGGCCTGGTCCCCGGACAGCCGGCTGGTCGCGGTGACGCTGCAACGGTCGGAGGAACCGCGGGACATCGTCGTGCTGCCCGCAGCGGGCGGTACCCCGGTGACCGTGATCCGGGCCGTCGGCGCGGAACCGGCCTTCCAGCGGCTGCCCGTGCCGGACCTGAGCCTGGCCGTCTCGGTCGGCGGCCAGCCGGGCTACATCGGCGGCGATCCGGTACCGGTCACCTTCACCGTGCGCAACGACACCCCGCTGCCGGCGGACAACGTCTGGTTGGAGGTCACCGCACCCGATCCGCTGCTCCCGGCGGTCAGCGCCGACCCGCGCTGCGGGACCAGTCGCCGGCTCTGCCTGCTCGGCACGCTCGGCCCGGCCGGGCAGCAGGTCGTCACCGTCGTACTGCCCGCCCGGGCGGCGGTCACCGGGACCGTCAGTGGCCGGGTCACCGCGACCGTCCGGCAGGTCCCGGCGACCCGGACCGCGCAGGCACCGGTACGGGTCCTCGCCCCGACGGTGACCCTCGACCCGGCGATCGGCCCGCCGGGGTTCGTGACCACCGCCGTCGGCACCGGTTTCCCGCCCGGGTCGCAGGTACGGCTGCGCTGGGCACCCGGGATCACCACCACCCCGGACACGGTGACCGTCGGCGCCGACGGGACCTTCCGCACCCCGATGCTGATCCTGCGCAAGGACACGCTGGGGCTGCGGGAACTGACCGCCACCCGGGTCTCCGGTGCGACCTTCGCACCGGTACGCGCCACCGCACCGTTCCTGGTGGTGCCACGCGGGCTCGCCCCACCGGTGTTCGGCGGCCGGGGGTGAACCGGTGATCCACGAGATCGACGACGCGCTGCGCCGGTTGGTCCGCGACGACGCCCTCGCCGGGTCCGGGGTGGAGATCGTGCTGGAGGCCCCGACGAAGGAGTGGGCCGCCCGGCGCAACGCCCCCACCATCAACATCTACCTGTACGACATCCGGGAGGACCTGCGCCGCCGCTCCCGTGGCCTGGTCAACGAGTACGACGAGCGCGGCAACGTCGCCCGCCGGGTCGCCCCGCCCCGCTACATCAAACTGTCCTACCTGGTCACCGCGTGGACCCAGCGGCCGGAGGACGAGCACCGGCTGCTCTCCGCGCTGCTGTTGTGCTTCCTGCGACTCGACGCCCTGCCACCGGCGGTGCTGACCGGCTCGGTGGCCACGCTCGGCATGCCGGTACCACTGACCGTGGCGTTGCCGCCGCCGGAGGACCGCGCGTTCGCCGACGTGTGGACCGCCCTCGGCGGCGAACTGAAGCCCTCCCTGGACCTGGTGGTCAGTACCCCGGTGGACAGCGGCCGGGTGGTCCCGGCCGGGCCACCCGCGCAGGAGGGCCTGGCCGTCGAGGTTGCCGACCGCACCGACGGCACGGCCACCGGGGACCGGGTCGGGCACCGCCGGGCCCGTACCGGCGGTTGACCGTGGTCGACGGGGCACCGGCGCTGCTGCGCCGCCTGCAACAGGTGGAGCGGGCGGTACGCGCCGCCGTGGCGCAGCGAAGGGAGAGCGACCCGCAGCCCGACGACCCGTTCCGGGGGCTGTACCTCTCCGACGAGGCGGTGGACGCGGCACTGGCCGCCACCCGGGAGCCGTTCACCCCCTGGCCCGGGTCCTCCTTTTCCCCCGATGCCGGCGACCCCACCGGCATGGACCGGCTGGCCGGACTGGCCCGGGCGGCCGGGCTGACCCCGCTGGACGAGGCGCTGCTGCTGGTGGCCCTCGCCCCCGACGTGGACAGCCGGTTCGAGCAGTTCTACGGCTACCTCAACGACGACGTCACCCGACGGCGCCCGTCGATCGGCCTGGCGCTGCGGCTCTGCGGGCTGCCCGAGGCCGCCGCCCCGGCCCGGCTCCGGCTCGCCACCGGGGCACCCCTGATCGACCTGGCGCTGCTGCGGATCGACTCCCCCGACCGGCCGGTACTCAGCCGGGGACTGTGGGTACCCGACCGGGTCGGCGGTTGGCTCCTCGGCGCCGGGGCACCCGAACCGCTGCTGGTCGGGCTCGCCGAGCCGGTCGAGGCGTACGGGCCACCGCCACCCGGTACGACAGCCCTCGGCGGCGCCCTGGAGCGGGCCGGTGCGCGCCTGGCGTACCTGCGGGAACAACCCGGCGGCAGCGCCCCGGCCCTCGCCGCGGCCGCCCTGCACGGCGCCGGGTGGGGCGCGCTCGCCGTCGACCTGCCCCGGCTGGCCGCCGATCCCCAGCCGGCGGAGCTGTCCACCGTCCTGGTCCGGGAGGCGGTCCTGTCCGGCGCGGGGCTGGTGGTCGGGCCGGTGCACGGCGGTGAACCCTGGCCGGTCTGGTCCCGGCTGACCGGCGGCCGGGTACCGGTGCTGGCCTACGGGACCCAGCCCTGGGATCCGGCATGGACGGCGGTGCCGCCGGTCCAGGTGGATGTCGCGCCGCTGACCGGGCCGCAGCGGGCCGAGGTGTGGCGGGCGGCGCTGCCCGACCGGCTCGCCGACGGACTGGACCCGGCCGCCGCGACCGCCCAGTTCGTCCTCGGCGCCCCGGCGATCCGCCGGGCCGCCACGGTGGCCGCCCAGCTCGCCGCCGCCGCCGGTGAACCGGTCGGCGAGACCCACCTGCGAACGGGTGCGCGTACCCAGAACGCCGCCGGCCTGGAACGGCTGGCCCGGCGGATCGTCCCCGAGGTCGGCTGGGACGACCTGGTGCTGCCCGGGCCGACGCGGTCGTTGCTGCACGAGTTGGCCGGGCGGGCCCGGCACCGGGACCGGGTGCTGCGCGAGTGGCGGATGCGCCCCGGCGGCGGGCGCGGGCACGGGGTGACCGCGCTGTTCGCCGGGGACTCCGGCACCGGCAAGACGATGTCCGCCGAGGTGGTGGCGGGCAGCCTCGGGCTGGACCTCTACACGGTCAACCTGGCCACGGTGGTCGACAAGTACGTCGGCGAGACCGAGAAGAACCTGGAGAGGATCTTCGGTGAGGCGGCCGGGGTCAACGGGGTGCTGCTCTTCGACGAGGCCGACGCGATCTTCGGCAAGCGCTCCGAGGTGCGCGACGCGCACGACCGGTACGCCAACATCGAGAGCGCGTACCTGCTGCAACGGATGGAGACGTTCGACGGGCTGGCGGTACTGGCCACCAACCTGCGGGCCAACCTGGACGAGGCGTTCACCCGCCGGCTGGACGTGGTAGTCGACTTCCCGATCCCGGACGAGGCGGCCCGCCGGGCGCTGTGGGACCGCTGCCTCGGGGAACGGGTACCCCGCGCGGCGGACGTGGACCTGGACTTCCTGGCGGAGTCGTTCGAGCTGGCCGGTGGGCACATCCGGTCGGCGGCGGTGACCGCCGGCTACCTGGCCGCCGGAGCGGACCGGCCGGTGGGCATGGCCGAGCTGATCGGCGCGGTCGGCCGGGAGTACCGCAAACTCGGCCGGCTGACCCTGGCCAGCGAGTTCGGCCCTTACCTGGGGCTGGCCGGGTGAGCGCGCCGACGCGGGACCGGGTGAGCGCGCCGTCCCGGGTGCAGGCGACCGTAGCCGGCTACGCGACTCACTCCCAGACGGTGACCCGGACGGTGAGCTGCTTCTCGACCGCCCTGGTCACCACCAGCAGCGCATAGCGCCCGGCCGACGTGACCACGCAGATTCCCCGCCCCTCCAGCAACCGCTCCCCGACCGGACGAGCGGACGGCTCTCCGTACCGGGCCCGCACACAGTCGGCGCGCTGCCACGGGCCGGTACCCGGCAGCGCCGCCGCGAATCGCGGATCCTCGCGGCTGACCAGGGCGTCGTTGCTGGCGTCGGGCCACCACGAGGCGTACCCGATGTCGCGGCTGGGCCCCCAGTCGTCCTTGGTCGGGTTCCAGTCGGCGGCCGTCGAGTCCAGGTCGTACGCCGTGTAGTCGGCCATAACCAGCGTTCCGCTCCGCCGAACCTGCGCCTCAGTCGCCGGGTCGACCGGCGGCGGGGGCGGTGGTGCCGGTTTGGCCGTCCGGGACGGCTTCGGGGAGGCCCCGGACGGGGGCGCGGCCGGATCACGGGCCGGCTCGCTGGCCGGCTGCGATCCGCCCGGCGACGGACCCTCCAGCAAGGGCTCACCTGGCGACGGGCTGCCCGACGCCCCGGTTTCCGGGCCCCCGGTGGACGCCGAAGGCTGCGCCGACGCGGAGGCGCTCGGAGCGGGCTTGGCCCAGGTGTGGACCAGTTTCACGCCCTGCGTCCACACGGCACCGATGACGAGCGGGACGACCGCCGAGATGACTGCCGTCTTGACCTGCCAGCCCTGCCACCACCTCCGCCGACCGGGCTCGGAGGTGCGCGGGCGCCGTCGCTGCGGTAGGGGACTCCGCCCCGATCGACGCAGGACCATGAGTTCTCCCGTCCATACCAGACAGTCGCCGCGTGGGCCACCGATGGTAGGCGCGTGCGACAAGCGCGGTCGAGCCCGCGACCGCATCGAAACCGCTGGCTGGCTGGCGCCCGGACCGTCCCGCTGAGTCCGGCGGAGTTGCCCGTACGGGCAACTCGGGCTGCCCCCATGGCGGCGCCAGCTCGCCTTGTTGCCGGGCGGCCGGCACGAGACGGTCGACTCGGGAGACCCGGCCGTCATCGCGTCGGGTCACCTCAGCGAGGAGGCTCGACATGCGCGGACACCGTGAATTCGACTCCGAAGCGGCGGTACGCCCCGCCGGTGACCGGCCGTCCGGCCCCGAACACGACACCGACCATCTCATGTACTCCGCCGCCACCGCCGGCCGCCCCGATGTCCTCGGTGCGTCCGGGCTGCTCGGACTGCAACGGGCGGTCGGTAACCAGGCCCTCGGTAAGCTGCTGGAACCGGAAACCTCCCCGGTGCACGACGTGGTCAACTCCGGGGGCGGGTCACCGCTGACGCCCGAGGTCCGCACCGACATGGAGGCCCGCTTCGGCGGGCAGGACTTCGGTGACGTGCGGGTACACACCGATGGCGCGGCGCACGAGTCGGCGAAGTCGGTCAACGCACAGGCGTACACCGTCGGGTCGAACATCGTCTTCCAGCGCGACAGCTACGACCCGGCGTCGCCGACCGGGCAGCACATGCTCGCCCACGAGCTGACCCACGTGGTGCAGCAGCGCAGCGGGCCGGTGGACGGCACCGATCACGGCGGCGGGGTGAAGGTCAGCGACCCGTCCGACCGCTTCGAACGGGAGGCGGTCGCCAACGCCGACCGGCTGATGTCCGCCCCGGCCGCGCCCACGCCTTCGTCTGCTGCCCCGGGCGCTCCCGTGCAGCGGGCGGCCGAGCACGACGGGCACGACCACCCGCCGGTGCAGCGCGCCGAGGAGATGTCCGAGGAGGACGAGTCGGCGCAGACCTATATACAGCGGCAAGAAACGGGCGAAGAGGAGGAAGAGGAGCCCGCACCGCAGTAGTCGCATGCGGGCGAGCTGACTTCCAGGCCCGTGACCAGCGACGCAGCCAACGCAGGGTCGTTGGGCACGGAGAGCTGCGGTGACGGGTCGGCGACCGGGAGGTGTGAGGTGAAGGCACCCGCCGAGGATCGAGGCGTGGAGCGGGCACCAGCCCACCGCGCCCCGCGCCCGCCGGTCCAGGCCGCCGTCGACCCGGAGCCGACCACCGGGGTACGCCAGACTCCCGCACGCCCGTTGAGCCCGGCGGCCGCCCAGCGGTTGCAGTCCGCCGCCGGCGGTGCCGCCAACACCGCGGTCAACCTAGCCGCGCTCGGCGGTCGCGCCGCGCTGGTCGCACCGATCGGCGCCGACGTCGCCGGCGAC
>NZ_JBAKHU010000006.1:0-174425 GCF_036906895.1 Micromonospora sp. CPCC 206060 | reverse complement strand
GTGGGCTGGTCGCCACGGAGGCGGGTCTCCGGGTGGACGGGCTGACCGGCCGCCCAGCCGGCCCGGCCCCGCCCGCGCCGGCGCGGTGCGCCCGGGTGACCGCCACAAAGGACAGACGCACGGATTTAGGGGATTTCCCGTGCTCCGGTAGACTCCGCCGACTGTGACGCCTGCCCAGCCCCGTGTCGACACGATCCCGGACCAGGGGACCATTCCGGCCGGTACGCACGGCGTCCGCGCCGGTCAACGCGCCCGGACGGCGAGCGGACCCGCCGACCGGGTCGAACCGGCCGCCACCGCCACCGCCACCGCCACCGACGTGGCGACGGCCGGTACCGGCGCCCGGCGACGCTGGCCCAACCGGCGGCGGGACCTGACGGTGTACGGCGCCTTCCTGCTCGCCGCGCTCTGGGTGACCAGCCAACTCTGGATGGACCCCGCCGGCCGGGTCGCCTCCCTCTACAGCAGCGACCCCGCCCAGGTGCAGTTCTTCCTCGCCCACTCGGTCCGGGTGGTGCTGCACGGCGAGTTCCCGTTCTACACCGACCAGTTCAACCACCCCGACGGGGTGAACCTGATGGCCAACACGGCCATTCTGGGCCTCGGTATCCCGATGGTCCCGGTCACCCTGCTCTTCGGGCCGGCGGTGACCTTTGTCCTGCTGGTCACGCTCGCCCTCGCCGGCACCGCCTCGGCCTGGTACCACGTTCTCTCCCGGCACCTGGTGCGGCACCCGGCGGCGGTGGTCGGCGGCTGGTTCTGCGGGTTCTCGCCCGCGATGCTCTCGCACGCCAGCTGGCATCCCAACATCATCTCCCAGTTCCTGCTGCCGTTCATCGTGTGGCGGGTCCTGCTGCTGACCCGGGGCCGCCGGCCGGTTCGCGACGGTGTGGTGCTCGCCCTGCTGGTCACGTACCAGGCGTTCATCAACGAGGAGATCCTGCTCTTCACCGCCCTGGCCTGCGGGGTCTTCCTGGCCGCCGTGCTCGTCCAGCGTCGGGAGCTGTGGTCGGCGACCTGGCGCCCGCTCGGCACCGGCCTGGCGGTCTGCACGGTGGGCGCCGGGGCACTGCTGGCGTACCCGCTCTACGTGCAGTTCGCCGGACCGATGGCGTACCACGGGCTCAGCGACACGGTGCAGGGTTACGGCAACGACATCGCCGCCTTCTTCGCGCCCGGGTCGCCCACCATCGGCGGTGACCAGGGGGCGAACCTCGACCTGGCCCCCAACTACTCCGAGGAGAACGCCTTCTTCGGCTGGAGTCTGGCGCTGATCGCCGTCGGGATCGTGGCCTGGCTGCGCCGCGAGGTGGTGGTACGCGCCCTCGCCTGCACCGCCGCCCTCTTCGCGGTGCTCTCCCTCGGTGAGCGGGTTTCCTGGTGGGACCGGGAACTGTTCGCCGGCCCCTGGGAGTGGCTGGTCCGGCTGCCACTGCTGGACGCGGTGGTACCCACCCGGTTCGGTCTGATCACCACCGTGGTGGTCGGTCTGCTCCTCGCACTGGCCGTGGACCGGGCGCTGGCGCTGCCGGCCCCGGACCCGCGGACGGTTCGTACCGTCGTGGTGGCCGCCCTGGTGGTCGCCCTGCTGCCGATCGTGCCGATGCCGTTGCAGGTGGTCTCCCGGCCGTCCGTGCCGGATTTCATCACCTCCGGGCAGTGGCGCCGGTACGTCGCCGACGACCAGACCCTGGTGCCGGTACCGGTACCCAGCATGGGCGCCACGCACGGAATGCGCTGGGCGGCTGCGGAGAACCTGAACTTCAAGATCCCGGGCGGCTACTTCCTCGCCCCCCGCAGCGGCAACACCGGCGACGCCGGCCGGTTCGGTGGCCGTCCCAGCGGCATCGGCGCCCTGCTGGAGGAGATCGCCACCACCGGAAGGACCGAAAACCTGGACGACCGTCGGCGCCGCCGGGCCCTGGACGAGCTGCGACACTGGCGGGCGGCGATCCTGGTCCTGCCAGTGGATCAGCACCATGCCGGACCACTTCGCCGGACGGTTGAGCAGATCGCCGGTCCGGCACGACGGGAGCAGGACGTATGGATGTGGGACGTACGGTCGCTGACCGACCAGGGGACGACGAGCTGACCGGCAGCGCGCCGGTCCCGGCCGACGGCGCCACGCCGCCTTCCACCGGCAGCACGCCGGTCCCGGCCGACGGCGCCACGCCGCCTTCCACCGGCAGCACGCCGGCCCCGGCCGCCGCCACCGGACCGGCTGGCCCGCGCGGGTCCGCCCGACGCCTGCCCCGTTGGGCCCCCGACGCCCTGGTCGTCGCCGGCTACCTGGCGCTGGCCCTCTTCGTCACCAGCGGACAGTGGGGGCGCTCGGACCGCCTCTTTCACCAGACGAGCGACCAGCCCCTGTTCGAGTGGATGCTGGCCCGGACCGCGCGGGCCGTGGTCAACCTGGACCACCCGCTGTACAGCACCCAGGTGGGCTACCCCGACGGGGTGAACCTGATGGCCAACACCTCGGTCCTCGGCCTGGGCATCCCGCTCACCCCGGTGACCCTGCTGTTCGGGTCGCAGGTCGCCTTCCTGGTGGCCGTGGTCGGCTGCTTCGCCGGTACCGCCACCGCCTGGTACGTCCTGCTGCGCCGACGGCTCGTCGACTCCCGGGTGGCCGCCGCGATCGGCGGTCTGTTCTGCGGCTTCGCCCCCGGCATGATCTCGCAGGGCGCCGCCCACCTGCACATGGTGTCGCTGTTCCTGATCCCGGTCATCCTCGCGGTGGTGTTCGACGTGCGCACCGACCGGGTGCTGCGCCGGGGGGTCCTGCTCGGGCTCCTCGTCACCTACCAGGTCTTCCTCGGTGAGGAGGCGCTCTTCTTCGCGGTAATGGCGGCCGGGCTCTTCACCGTGGTGTACGCCCTCACCAACCGGGCGACCGCCCGCCGGCTGGCGCCGGCCTTCCTGCGGCGGCTCGGCATCGGCGCGGCGACCGCACTGGTGCTGCTGGCGTACCCGCTCTGGCTCCAGTTCCTCGGCCCCCGGCACTACCGGGAACTGCCGTTCAACCCGCACGCCTACCCGATGGACGTGCTCTCCTTCCTCACCTACTCCGGTGAGTCAATTGGCGGCTCCGCCCGGGAGGCCGCCCGGTTGTCCCCGAACCCGACCGAGGAGAACTCCTTCTTCGGCCTGGCGCTGCTGGTACTCGTCGCGGTCGTGGTGATCTGGCTGTGGCGCCGGCCGCTGGTCCGGGCACTGGCCGGCACCGGGCTGGTCTTCGCGCTGCTCGGGCTCGGGATCCGGGTACGCTTCGACGGCGTTGAGACCGGGCTGCCCGGCCCGTACCGGCTGGTGGCCGATCTGCCGCTGCTCGATCTCGCGGTACCGGCCCGCTTCCCGCTGGTCTGCATACCGGTGATCGCGATCCTGCTCGCCCTCTCCCTCGACGAGGTGTACCGGCGGTGGCCGAAGGGCGCCGAACCCGCCCGGCTACCGGTCCGGCTGCTCTGGACCGGGGCGGTGGTGGCGGTACTGCTGCCGCTGGCCCCCACCCCGATCCGGACCGAGCCGGCGCTGCCGGTGCCGGAGTTCATCGCCAGCGGCGAGTGGCGCGACTACGTCCCGCCCGGCCGCACGCTGGTACCGGTGCCACCGACCAGCGGCGGCGAAGGGCTGACCGGGATGTTCTGGTCCGCCCGGACCGGGGTGGAGTTCACCGTGGTCGGCGGTTACTTCATCGGCCCCCGGGGGCCGAAGAACCCGCGTGCCCGGTGGGGTACCCCGAACCGGCCCACCGGTGCGCTGCTCGCCCGGGTGGCACAGAGCGGGCAGGTGCCGCCGATCACCGACGCGGACCGCGCACAGGCGCTGGCGGACCTGCGGTACTGGCGGGCGGCCGTGGTGGTGCTGGGCCACCTGCGCCACGGCTACCCGGTCAAGGACACCCTCGACCAGCTGCTCGGCCCGGGTCGGATGATCTCCGGGGCCTGGGTCTGGGACGTCCGCGACCGGGTCGGCTGAGACCGGGTTGCCGGACGACGGGGTCGGCTGACGACCGGGTTGCCTGGCGACGGGGTCGGCTGACGACCGGGGTTGCCTGACGACGGGTCGGCTGACGACGGGGGGTCGGTCGGCTGACCCGGGTTACCGCGAGGGTCAGCCGACCAGCGGACGCACGTCCCACACCCACGCGTCGCGCACCCGCTGCGGCGAACCGAGCAGCGCGGTCATCAGGTCCCGCAGCACCCGCTCACGCGGGTGGGCACCGAGCACCACCACCGAGGCCCGCCAGTACCGCAGGTCCTCGACCACCTGACGGCGGTTCTCCTCGGTCAGCGTCGGGACCACGTCGGTGTCCATCGCCGAGTAAATCAGGGTGCTGGTCGGCCGGTTCGGCGCGCCGAACACCCCCTCACCCGCCGGCCCGGGGCCGATGAAGTACCCGCCGGGCACCGGGAACTCGTGCTGGGTCAGCGCGCTCCAGCGCAGCGTGGACAGGCCGTGCACGTTGCTCGGCACCGGGACCGGGACCAGGGTCCGCCCCTCGGGCACGTAGGGCCGCCAGGCACCCGAGGTGATGAACTCCGGGGGCGTCTCGACGTACTGGGCGGGCAGCGAACGGGGGAAGAGCGGCAGCAGCGCGAGCGCCACCGCGGCGTACCCGATGACCCGGGCCCGCCGGGCCGGCCCGGTCTCCGTACCGGCACTGCGGCTGCGCGCCACCTCGTCCCAGGCCAGCGCGACCAGTACCCCGACCGCACCGGCCACCACCAGGGTCAACCGGGTCGGCATCATCATCTCCACCAGCGGCAGGTCGTCCCGGATGTAGTGCCACGGGCCGTAGACCTCGGTCTCCTCGCCGTTGTACCGGATCCGGGGGCCGAGCGAGGCCACCGTGAAGACCAGGCAGAGCACGGCGGCGATCCGGGCCACCAGCGACGACCGCCAGAGCAGCACGATGGCCAGCACGGCCAGCCCGACCAGCGGCCAGCCGAACCAGGTGTTCTGTTCGGTCATCCCGATGGTCCGCTCCACCGCCTCCACCCCGGCGATGCTGTCCCGGGGGAACGTGACGAAGGCGGCCACGTCCTCGCCCCAACTGTGGAACACCCCGCCCTGCAGGCCCCGGTAGGACTGCGGCCCGTTGAACTGGAACCAGATCGGGTAGCCGGTGAGCAGCAGGGCCAGCCCGCCGCCCACGCCGAGGGCACGGGCGAAGGTGGACAGTTGGGCCAGCGCCGCCCGACGGCGTTGCACCGCGTACGCCACCACGATCACCAGGCAGGCGAGCGCGGTGAGCAGCAGCATCTCCTCGTTGATGAAGATCTGGTACGCCACCAGCAGGCCGAGCACGACGCCGTTGCGCAGCCAGCGGCCCGGTTCGCCGAGCCGGAGCACCCGGACCACGATCAGCGGCAGCAGGAAGTTGGAGACGAAGTTCGGCTGGCCGTTGGCGTGGTGGATGATTCCCGGCGCGAAGCCGAGGAAGGCACCACCGGCGAACGCCGCGCCCCGGGAGCGCACCAGATGGCGGGAGAGCATCCAGTACGAGGTGGCGGCGGTCGCGGCCAGCGCGCCGCCCAGGTAGAGGCTGTAGACCACCTGCGGACCGAGCAGCATGGTCAGCGGCGCCAGCGGCAGGGTGACCCCGAGCAGCGAGGTGTTCGCCATCATGTTCACCCCGTCCGGGGCGTTCTGGCGGGCGGAGAAGAGCGGGTTCTCCAGGTGTCGCAGCGAGTACGCGCCGTGCGAGAAGAGCCACTCGAACCAGCTGTGGTCGGTCGGCAGGTGCGACGAGACCCGGTGCGAGATGTCCGCCCAGTAGTTCGCGCACACGAGGACACCAATGAGGACGTACGCTCCGATGGCGAGCAGATCGGCCCGCGCCGGCCGGGGCCAACGTCGTGGTCGGCGTCCGGCGGGAGCGCGTCGGCTCTCCCGCTCGGCGTCGGTCTCTAGCGTCAGGGATTGATCCACCACCGGCACAGCCACGACGCGACATGCTACAGGCGTACCGGTGACGGTTTGCCGGCCCGTGACGCATTCGACGGTTTTGCCGCAGCGGTCTGGTCACAATTCGTGACCTCGGTACGAAAGGGCCGGTCGTGTCGCTGATCGATCTGGGAGAACTGCGCGGCGAATCGGTCCCCGATCCGGGGCCGCGTCCGGTACGCCGGGACATCCGCCTGCTCCGGGCCGCCGGGGTGCTCGTCCTCACGCTGCTCGCCCTCTCCGCCGCCGTGCCCCCGCAGCCACTGGCGGAGGCCGTCGTGCCGGCCCGGCTCGGCGCCCGGGTGCACATCGCCGGTGACCTGCTGCTGGTCGCGGACCCACCGGACCTCACCGGAAACTCGGACAACCCGCCCCCGCAGGTCATCGCGTACCGGCTGCCGCAGGCCCGCGAGGTGTGGCGGCAGGCCTCGCCCTTCCCGACGTCGGGCGAAATCCAGGGGGTGGAGCGGGTCGGTGATCTGCTGGTGCTCTTCGGTGGTGGCGGCCACGGGCCGGAGGCCAGGTCGTGGAGCGTCGCCGTGGGGGCCGCCGACGGCGTTGCCCGCTGGCAGTTCCCCGGCGGGTCGCACGGGTTCACCGCCGGTGGCCTGCCACTGTTCTGGGAGTCCGACGGCACCACCGGTACCGAGACGCTGCGTGCGGTCGACCCGCAGACCGGTCGGGTGCGCTGGTCGCTCCCCCTGCCGGCGGGGGTCACCGTGACGATGCGGCCCCGACAGGATCGTGCCGAGTCGCTGCTCGCCGTCGACCTGTCCGGGAAACTCACCACCTACCGGGCCGACTCCGGTGAGCGGACCGGAACGGCGGAGCTGCCCGCTGCGGGTCCGTTACTGGCGTACCGGACCATCGTCGGAGTCCACGACCTGCTGGTCGCCACGGACACCGGCGGTACGGTCACCGCCTACGGGTACCCCGGTCTGGACCGGCGCTGGTCGATGCAGCTCGACGAACGGCAGAGCGAGTTCCACCCGTTGCCCTGCGGCCGGTACGCGTGCACCTTCCACCTCGGCGGCATGCAGATCCTGGATCCGGCCACCGGTCGCGTCCTGGCGGCAGACCAGCGGTGGCAGTTCATCCTGGCCGTCGGTGACCATCTGCTGGTGACCTCCGCCCACGAGTTGTCCACCTCGGTCGACCCGGTCTGGGTGGTCGACCCGGGTACCAGCCGGGTCGTGGGCGACCTCGGCCGCTGGCGGCTCCCCCTGCTGGCCTGGGTCGGGGTATACGAGGCCGGCGAGCCGGTGATCGGGATCCGGATCGACCCGGTCTCCCGCCGGATGCTCATCGCCGAGCTGGATCCGACCGAGTCCCGGGCCCGGGTGCTCGGCGCGGTCCAGAGCATCTCCGGGGAATGCCACACCGGATCCGGTGTCCTGGTCTGCCGGCGGATGGACGGCTCCGTCGGGGTCTGGCCGGTGGGCCGCTGAGGCACCTGCGGGCCGCTCAGCCGCCCCGTGGGTGCCGGGTCACCAGTTGGGCCGGGCCGGCGCGGGTGGCAGCGGCACGCCGGGCGGCCGGATCACGTAGGTCACCCCGCCGCTGGCCCGTACCTGCCAGGCATGCTCGAACCGGGCCCGGTCCACGGTCCGGCGGACCGAGGTGTCGTCCGGTGCGTACGGGTCGTTGAGCACCGGGTCCCCGTCGACCGTGAAGCCGACCAGCACCAGCAGATGTCCACGGGTGTCGTAGTCCAGGCCGGGCACGTCGCCGACCGCGTACGCCACCGACAGCACCAACGGCAGGCCGGCGGCGATGAACAGTTCCGCCTCGGCCAGGCTGCGCAGCCGGGTCACGAACGCGTCCATCCCGTACCGGCCGGCGTAGGCGGTGTTGAACGGCCAGTTTCCCGCCCCGCCGTAGGCGTGGTCGAAGCAGTGCCGGGCGGCGTGGTCGACGGCCGGGCGCGGGTCCGCCGGGTCGACCCAGGCGTACTCGTCGGGTGCCGGCCCGGCACCGTGGAAGGCGAGCACCATCGACACCGAGGTGGGGCTGCACCAGGAGTCCCCACCGCCGCCCCACTGCGGATGGTGTCCGGCGTGCACCCGCTGGGAGAACCGGGGTACGTCGAGGACCGTGCCGTTCGCCACCCCGGTCGGTGCGCTGCCCGCCACCCTGGTCGGGGTGCCGGTGGTCCCGCCCGTCCCGCCGGGTTGTTGGCCGCAGGCGACCGCGCCGACCGAGCGCAGCACCGGGGTGGCGGTCGAGCCGGCCGGACGCAGCAGCGTCACCCGGATCTGCCAGGCCGGCACGTTCCGGGACCCGGCCAGGACCAGCACGTCCGTCTGTACCTGCCCGTCGTCGTCGTGCTGCCCGGGTACCGAGGTGGGGCGGATGGTGTCGTCGTCGCCGGCCCAGCGGCCGAGGACGTACCAGCCGGTGACCGGGGCGGTGCCGTCGTGGCCGCGCAACTCCACCTCCAGCCAGCAGCCCTCCGGCGTGTCGGCGGTCCAGGACGGGATCACCTCACGGACCGGGAACCCGGTGAGGACCGGCGGTGAGGTCCAGCTTGCGCAGTCGTACCTGCCGGACCGGCCGGTGTGCGGGTCGGTGTGGTCCCGCCACCCGGCCGGCTGGGCGAGCACCAGCCCGGCGGCGCCAGCCCGCAGCCCGGTGCCGGTGCCGGTGGTGAAGTCCGGGAGCGTACGGAATCCGCGGTAGGCGAGGTCCCGACCGGGCAGGGCGGGCGCGGGGCGGGACATGGCACTCCCGGGCGGATTGTAGGAGGATGCCGCGAAGCATGGCGTACCCGAAGATTTTTTGCAACGCCCGCTCCGGCGCGCGGGCCTACCTGCGGTTTGCCGGGTCGGACTAGGTTGTCGTCGACGGGTGCGGGAGGGAGACCGGGGTGCGGGTACTGGTGGTCGAGGACGAACGGCCGCTGGCCGACGCGATCGCGCGTGGGCTGCGCCGGCAGGGCATGGCGGTGGACGTCGCCTACGACGGCTCGGCAGGTCATGAGATGGCCTTCGTCACCCGGTACGACGTGGTGATCCTCGACCGCGACCTGCCCGGCATGCACGGCGACCAGATCTGCGCCGAGCTGGTCTCGTCCGGCACCCTGACCCGGGTGCTGATGCTCACCGCGAGCGGCACGGTCGCCGACCGGGTCGAGGGGCTGCAACTCGGCGCCGACGACTACCTGCCCAAACCGTTCGCCTTCCAGGAACTGGTGGCCCGGGTGCAGGCGCTCGGCCGGCGGGCCACCCCGGCCGCGCCACCGGTGCTCGCGGTCGCCGATCTGGTGCTCGACCCGGCAAAGCGGGTGGTCACCCGGGCCGACGTCCCGCTCGACCTGACCAACAAGGAGTTCGGGGTACTGGCCGAACTGCTCAAGGCCCGGGGTGCCGTGGTCTCCAGCGAGGAGCTGCTGGAGCGGGTCTGGGACGCCAACACCGACCCGTTCACCACCATCGTCCGGGTCACCATGATGACCCTGCGCAAGAAGCTCGGTGACCCACCGCTGATCGAGACCGTGGTCGGCGCCGGTTACCGGATGCCCGAGGCGTACGAGCGATGACCGTCTACCTGACCCGCCGGCTCCGTACCCGTCCCCGGCCCCGCCCCCGGTTCCGCCTGCCGTCCGGTCTCCGCCTGCCCGCGCCCCGGCTCCGGCCCACCCTGCGCCTGCGGCTGACCCTGCTCAACGGGGTACTCCTGGTCGGTGCCGGGGCCATCCTGGTGGTGCTGGCCTGGCTGCTGGTCCGGGACGCGTTGCGCCCCACCGACGAGTTGCAGCCCGGCACCACCGTGGTACTCGCCAACGGCAGCACCGTCGACGCGGGGCAGTGGCAGCAGCAGCTCGTCTCCGCCGCCTTGCAGGAGCTGCTGGTCAAGGGGCTCGGGGCGCTGCTGGCCATCAGCGTGGTCGGGGTGGCCGGTGCGTACGTCGTGGCCGGCCGGGCACTGCGCCCGCTGCACCAGGTCACCTCGACCGCCCGCCGGCTCGGCGAGGCCACCCTCGACCAGCGGATCGGCTACTCCGGTGCGGACGACGAGGTGGCCGAGCTGGCGGAGACCTTCGACGCCATGCTCGACCGGATCGCCGAGGCGTTCGAGTCGCAGAAGCGGTTCGTCGCCAACGCCTCGCACGAGCTGCGTACGCCGCTGGCGGTGATGCGTACCGAGATCGACGTGACGCTCACCGACGACGAGGCGGACGTCGACGAGTTCCGGCGGATGGCGACCGTGGTCCGGGACGCCTCGGAGCGGGCCAACGGGCTGGTGGACGCGCTGCTGGTGCTGGCCCGCAGCGAGGCGCAGTCGGGGCGGCGGCTCGGCCGTAAGGTGGAGACCGACCTGGCCGACGGGGCCCGTAACGCGCTGGCCTCGATGCGCCGTGAGGTGGACCGGATCGGCCTCACCGTGGACACCGCGTTACGCCGTGCACTGGTGGTCGGTGATCCCGGGCTCCTGGACCGGCTGGCCGGCAACCTGGTGGAGAACGCGGTCCGCTACAACCATCTGCACGGTCGGCTCTGGATCCGCACCGGCTCGGACGGGATCGAGTCCTGGCTGGTGGTGGGGAACACCGGCTTCGAGGTCGACCAGGCGGACGTACCGGGGCTCTTCGAACCGTTCCGTCGCGGTGGCCGGGAGCGTACCGGGGCGCGCGGGTCCGGGTTGGGGCTCTCCATCGTGCGGGCGGTCTGTGACGCGCACGGTGGCAGCGTCCGGGTGGTCGCCCAGCCCGGTGGTGGACTGGAGGTCACGGTTACCCTGCCGGCTGCCGGTACCACCCCGGTGGTTGCCGCCTCGGCCAGCGTCCCCGTCGCCACTCCCACGCCTGCTCCGCCCGCCGTCGACCCGACCGCAGACTGAGCGGTCCCGGCGGTCACCGGCGATCCCCAGCCGTCCCGGCGGTCCCGGCGGTCACCGGTCCGCCGGCCCGGCCACCTGGCCGACCCAGGCATGCCGGTCACTCTTGGTCACTTGGGTGGCGACATTACGGTACGTCATGAGCGGCGCCGCCCCCATTAGGCCCCTTCCGACGCTTTGCTCTGCTTCAGCGCCGGCTACACCATCCTGAGCAGCAGGAATGCTGCCGGAGGTTGGAGATGGTGCGGAACTGTCGCTACTGACGGTTGCTGTTTCCTACGCTGAAGCAGAGCAAAGGGAGAGTGTGGGGTGCCACCGACAGGATTCGCCGAGGGTTCCGGCTACGGTCCGTCGTCGGTAGGCGGCTGTTCGCCCCGGTCAGTGTGCCGCCGGATCCGGCGGCGCAATCCGCTTGCCCGTCCCGTTCACCGCAGCGAGAATCGCCCGGTCAGCCCGACGACCGGAGGGAGGTGCGGTGATGTCCATTCCGAACAGTCGCGCGCCCCGTTCCGGTCCACGCTGACACCGGTTCCCACGGGCGCCGTTATCCCTCTGGGAGTAAGACCGTGACCTCGTACATCAGAACCATCACTGTCGACTGCGCCGACCCGTACACGCTGGGCCGGTGGTGGTCCACGGTGCTCGACCGGCGGCTCGGCGACGACGACTTCCCGGGTGACCCGGAGGTCATCCTGCTCGCACCCGACGGAGCCGGCACCGATGTGCTCTTCATCCAGGTGCCGGAGGGCAAGTCGGTGAAGAACCGCCTCCACCTCGACCTCGAACCGACCGACTGTACCCGGGACGAGGAGGTGCAGCGGGTGCTCGCCCTCGGCGCCACCCAGGTGGCGGATCAGCGCCGGCCGGACGGCAGCGGTTGGGTGGTGCTCGCCGATCCGGAGGGCAACGAGTTCTGTGTCCTGCGCAGCGCAGCGGAGCGCGCCGGCTGACCTGGCACAGGCGTTAAGAAGGGCCCCTTCCTATGCATAAAGCGATAAGAAGGGGCCCTTCCTTACACCTACAGGCTTGCGGCACCCGGGGGCAGGAACCGCTTGCCGGCGACCCGTTCGCTGGTGCCGGTCCGGTCCAGGTACGGCGTGACGCCGCCCAGGTGGAACGGCCAGCCGGCGCCGAGGATCATGCACAGGTCGATGTCCTGCGCCTCGGCCACCACGCCCTCGTCCAGCATCAGCCGGATCTCCTGCGCCAGGGCGTCGAGCGCCTTCTGGCGTACCTGCTCGGCGGTCAACGGCTGGTCCCCGACGACCAGCAGCTTCGCCACCTCGGGGTTGATCTCGTCGTCGACGACGATCGGCTGGCCGGCGTCGGCGATCCGCTTCAGGTTCTCGCTGACGGCGAACCGGTCCGGGAAGGCGGCGTGCAGCGTACCGCCCACGTGGTAGGCGACCGCCGGACCGACCAGCTGGAGCAGGGCCAACGGGCGCATCGGCAGGCCCAGCGGGTCCAGCGCGCTGTTCGCCACCTCCAGCGGGGTACCCGCGTCCACCGCCGCGAAGATCTCGCCGAGGAAGCGGGTGAGCAGCCGGTTCACCACGAACGCCGGGGCGTCCGAGACGAGCACGCAGGACTTGCGTAGCTGCTTGCCGACCGCGAACGCGGTGGCCAGGCTGGCGTCGTCGGTCCGTTCGCCCCGGACGATCTCCAGCAGCGGCAGCACGGCCACCGGGTTGAAGAAGTGGAAACCGACCACCCGCTCCGGGTGCTCCAGCTCCGCCGCCATCGCGGTGACCGACAGCGACGAGGTGTTGGTGGCCAGCAGCGCCTCCGGGGAGACGATCTTCTCCAGCTCGGCCCAGACCTGCTTCTTGACGTTCAGGTCCTCGAAGACCGCCTCGATGACGAAATCGGCGTCCGCGAACACGCTCTTGTCGACCGAGCCGCTGACCAGGCCGTACAGCTTGGCGGCCGTACCGGAGTCCATCCGGCCCTTGCTGAGCGCCTTCTCGATTTCGGTGTGCACGTACGCCACGCCCTTGTCGACCCGGGCCTGGTCCAGGTCGGTCATCACCACCGGCACCTGGAGGCGCCGGGCGAAGAGCAGCGCGAGCTGGCTGGCCATCAGGCCGGCGCCGACGATGCCCACCTTGGTGACCGGGCGGGCCAGCCCCTTGTCCGGCGCGCCGGCCGGGCGCTTGGCGCGCCGCTGCACCAGGTCGAACGCGTACAGCCCGCTGCGCAGTTCCTCGCTGAACACCAGGTCGGCCAGGGCCTCGTCCTCGGCGGCGGTGCCGGTGGCGAAGTCCGCGTCCTTCGCGGTGTCCAGCAGGTCGAGGGCCTGGTACGCGGCCGGCACCGCACCGTGCAGCCGCTGGTCGAGGGTCTGCCGGGCGAAGTAGAGCACGCCCGCCCACATGTGCCGGTCGACCTCGGGGCGGGTGACGGTGACCTCGCCCCGCACCACGCCGGCCGCCCACTCCAGGGACCGCTCGAGGAAGTCCGCCGGCTCCAGCAGCACGTCCGCGATGCCCATCCCGGCGGCCTGCTTCGGCTTGAGCATCTTGTTCTGCATCAGCGGGTTCTGGATGATCACCTGGGTCGCCGCCGGGATACCGATCAGGTTCGGCAGCAGTTGGGTACCACCCCAGCCGGGGATCAGGCCGAGCGACACCTCGGGCAGGGCCAGCGCCGCCGCGCCCCCGGACAGCGTCCGGTAGTGGCAGTGCAGGGCCAGTTCCAGGCCACCGCCCATCGCCGCGCCGTTGACGAACGCGAAGGTGGGGACGGTGCTGTCCTTCAGCCGGGCGAAGACCCGGTGGCCGAGCCGGCCGACCGCGAGCGCGGCGTCCCGGTCCGGCAGCAGCGGCAGGCCGGTGATGTCCGCGCCCACGCAGAAGATGTACGGCTTACCGGTGACCGCCACGAACGCCGGATCGGCGGCGAACGCCCCGGTGAGCGCCTCGTCCAGGCTGGCCAGACCGGCCGGGCCGAAGGTGTTCGGCTTGGTGTGGTCGAAGCCGTTGTCGAGTGTGATCAGTGCGGCCGGCTTGGCCAGCCCGGGTACGTCCACCAGGCGCAGCAGCGCCCGGGTGACCACCTCGTTCGGGTTCTGCGGGGTGGTGCTCACTTGGTCACCTTCCGATCGCACTGCGGGGCTCGCAAACCCGGCTCACTCCTCGTGCTCACTTGGCCGTACCCTCCCAGTTCGGGTTCTCCCAGATGACCGTGCCGCCCATGCCGATGCCGATGCACATGGCGGTGAGGCCGTAGCGGACCTCGGGGTGCTCGGCGAACTGCCGGGCGAGCTGGGTCATCAGCCGTACGCCGGAGGAGGCGAGCGGGTGACCGATGGCGATGGCGCCACCCCACTGGTTGACCCGGGGGTCGTCGTCGGCGATCCCGAAGTAATCGAGGAAGGCGAGCACCTGCACGGCGAACGCCTCGTTCAGCTCGAACAGGCCGATGTCGTCGATGGTCAGCCCGGCCAGGCGCAGGGCCTTCTCGGTGGACGGGATCGGGCCGACCCCCATCACCTCCGGCTCGACGCCGACGAAGCCGTACGACACCAGCCGCATGGCGACCGGCAGGCCCAGCTCGCGGGCGGTCGACTCGGCGGCGATCAGGCTGGCCGTGGCACCGTCGTTGAGGCCGGCCGCGTTGCCGGCGGTGACCTTGCCGTGCGGGCGGAACGGGGTCTTCAGGGTGGCCAGCTTCTCCAGCGAGGTGTCCCGGGGCGCCTCGTCCACGGTGGCCAGGCCCCAGCCGGTCTCCGGGTCGCGGATTGCCACCGGTACCAGGTCGGGCTGGAGCTTGCCGTTGGCGTACGCCTTGGCGGTCTTCTGCTGGGAGGCGAGCGCGAACGCGTCGGTACGCTCCTTGGTGATGTGCGGTACCCGGTCGTGCAGGTTCTCCGCGGTGGAACCCATCACCAGGGCGGACGGGTCGACCAGCTTCTCGGCCAGGATGCGCGGGTTCGGGTCGACGCCCTCACCCATCGGGTGTCGGCCCATGTGCTCGACCCCGCCGGCGATGGCCACGTCGTACGCCCCCATGGCGATGCCCCCGGCCACCGTGGTGACCGCGGTCATCGCGCCGGCGCACATCCGGTCGATGGCGAAGCCGGGCACGGTCTTGGGCAGTCCGGAGAGCAGGGCGGCGGTCCGGCCGATGGTGAGGCCCTGGTCACCGATCTGGGTGGTGGCGGCGATCGCGACCTCCTCGACCCGCTCCGGCGGGAGCTGCGGGTTGCGGCGCAGCAGTTCGCGGATGCAGCGGATCACCAGGTCGTCGGCGCGGGTGTTGGCGTACATGCCACCCGCCTTGCCGAACGGGGTGCGGACGCCGTCTACGAAGACGACATCCCGAACTTCACGGGGCACTTGAGCCTCCTTGCCGGCACGGGCGTGGTCCCTCGGATGCTACTCGCCGGTAACTATTGGCGTCAGCATGGCTCATGTGGCGCATCCCACATCCGCCCGGCTCCCCGGCCCGCCCCGGGCTGGCCCCGGCCCGTCCCCGCCCGGCTCCCCGGTCGCCCTCGTTGATCATGAAGTTGTTGTCACTGCCGTCGGCGTGTCGTGACAACAACTTCATGATCAACTTCTGGGTGGTTGGAGGGGTTGGGGCGGTCAGCGGGTGGGTGCCGGTTCCGGCAGGGCGGCGGCCAGCTCGGTGACGAGCAGGCCGAGTTGCCAGTTACGCGCCCCGTACCCGCGCAGCACCCCGGTGATGGTCTCCGGGGTGATCTCGTCCGGCGGTACCCAGGCGAGCCGGCGTACCGAATCCGGCGCGATCAGGTTCTCCGGCGGCAGCTGGTGCTCCGCCGCGATCCGGGTGACCACCTCCCGGCACCGGGCCAGCCGGGCCGCCGCGACCGGGTCCCGCTCCGCCCAGCGGTGCGGCGGGGGCGGCCCCTCGATCGTCGGCGCCACCGGCAGCTCGTCGTCCGGCAGCAGCCGGGCGCTGTCCAGCGCCTCCAACCAGGTACGGGCCAGGCGGCGCACCGACCGGCCACCGAAGCCCGGCAGGGTGAGCAGGGTCCGCTCGTCGCGCGGGTCCAGCTCGGCGGCAGCGATGATCGAGGCGTCGGGGAGTACCCGACCCGGGGCGGAGTCCCGCCGGGCGGCGATGGCGTCCCGGGCGTACCACATCGCCCGGACCCGGGCCTGGGCCCGGGCGCCGCGTACCCGGTGGATGCCGGAGGTGCGACGCCACGGCTCGGCCCGTACCTTGGGCGGTCGCGTGCCCCAGAGCACCAGCGCGGCGAACTCCTCCTCGGCCCACTCGCGCTTGCCCTGCCGGTCCAGTTCGGTGGCCAGGGCGTCGCGCAGGTCGGTGAGCATCTCGACGTCCAGCGCGGCGTACGTCAGCCACGACTCGGGTAACGGACGGGTGGACCAGTCGGCCGCCGAATGGTGCTTCTCCAGGGTGAAGCCGAGTAGCTGCTCGGTCAACGCGGCCAGACCGACCCGCTCGAATCCGGCCAGCCGGGCGGCCAGTTCCGTATCGAAGAGCCGGCGGGGCCGCAGCCCCACCTCGGCCAGGCAGGGCAGGTCCTGACTGGCCGCGTGCAGCACCCACTCGACGTCGGCGATCGCCGCGTCGAGGGTGCTCAAATCGTCCAGCGGCAGCGGGTCGACCAGCGCGGTGCCCGCACCGGCCCGGCGGAGCTGCACCAGGTACGCCCGCTGGCTGTACCGGTAGCCGGAGGCGCGTTCGGCGTCCAGTGCCACCGGACCGGTGCCGGCGGCGAAACGGGCGACGACCTCGGCCAACTCTTCGGTGGTGGACACCGGGGTGGGCGTGCCGTCGCGGGGGGCGGTGAGCGGTACGGGCCCGCCGGGCGTTGGGTCGGGCCCCACGGTCTCCGGCTCCGGCGCGGGCGTCGGCAGGCGGTGCGGCTCGTCCCCCGCTCGACTTTGCGCGGCCCGACGGCGCAGGGGTGGTTCGTCGGTCACCTGACAACCCTAGTGTGCGCCGGGACCCGGCATGTGAAGCCGGTACGGCGAGTCGGCGCTCCGCGTGACACCGTCGTCCGGTCGGAGGATGACGGATCAGGCGGGCGGTACCACACAGAGCCGGACATCGGGGGAGACAAAGCCCGGGGGTGCGGGTACCGTCCACCTGCCGTTGCCGCCGGGGTTGACCGGTGCTGCAACTGTGTAACGAACGTCTAGGGGAGGGCGTCCGCTCATGACTGCCGGGCACGAGCCGTACACCGGCCAACCGCACCAGCCGTACCAGCCATCGGGTCAGCAGCCGCCCGGCCAACCCGCCAGCGGTGCCGACCGGCCGGGTCCGATGCCGCCGCGCTTCGAACCACCGTACGCGCCGACCGCGCCGGCCGGGACCTACGGACGCCCTGCGGGTGCGGTGCCCGCACCGCCCGCCTGGCCCGGCGCCGCCGCACCCGCCGCTGCTCCGGCACCCGTACCGTCCGCGCCGCCGATGCCCGTACCGTCCGCGCCGCCGGTCACCCCGGGCGGCCAGCCGGCCGGGATGCCACCCACCGGCGCACCACCGTCGTACGGGCCGCCGGCCGTCCCCGGTGCGCCACCGGTCCTGGTCCGCCCGGCGGCCGGCCGCAGCCGGCTGGCCGTCGTCGCATTCGTGCTCGCCGTTGTGCTGGCCCTGGTCACCGGGGTGCAGGCGTTCCAGATCAACCGGCTCTCGGACCGGCTCGGCGCGACCGACCGGGCGCTCGCCGAGGCGCAGGCTGCCGATCGCGGTCGCCTCGACGGTCTCCAGGGCCGTACCGACGCCCTGGAGAAGCAGGCCGGCAACGTCTTCAACCCGGAGGCGATCGCCGGCGCCGTGCTGCCCAGCGTGTTCCGGGTCCGGGCCGGCCAGTCGACCGGTACCGCGTTCGCGATCGGCAAGCCGTCCACCGACGGTGGCACGAACCTGTTCACCAACTTCCACGTCGTCGACGCGGTCTGGGAATCCGGCGAACGCCAGGTCTTCCTGGAGCGCACCGACCAGCGCTTCCCCGCGACCATCATCAAGGTCGACAAGGAGAACGACATCGCCCACCTGCAGACCGACGGCAAGTTCACCGGCCTGGTCGCGGCGCCGGAGGCGGTCAAGTCCGGCCAGCAGATCGTGGTCGTCGGCGCACCGCTCGGGCTGGAGGACAGCGTCTCCTCCGGTGTGGTGAGTGCGTTCCGCAAGTCCGACGACGGTTCCGGCACCGTCATCCAGTTCGATGCACCGATCAACCCCGGCAACTCCGGCGGACCGGTGATCAACGGCAGCAAGCAGGTGGTCGGGATCGCCACCGCGAAGGCCCGGGACGCCGAGGGGATCGGTCTCGCCGTACCGATCAAGACCGCCTGCGACAGTTTCCGGATCTGCTGACCGGCCCACCGGCCGGTCCGTGACCAGCCTCAGCTTCCCCGTTCTTGTCCGACCTCAGCTTTCCAGTTGTTGACCGCGGCCGACGCCGCACCGCGACCCTGTCGGAGAGGTTCCGCAGGGCCACGTCGATGGAGGAACACCGCATGTCCTACCCTCCCACCGGCCCCGACGGCTCACCGTCGTACCCGCAGGGCGGCGCCCCCGGGTACCCGGGCCAGCCCGGCGGTGGCCAGCCCGGCACCCCGGGCACCTACGGGTCCCCCCAGACACCCCCCACCCAGCCGATCTACGGCGCACCGCAGTCCACCCCGCCGAACTACGGGGCGCCGCAGTCGTCCCCGCCGGCGTATGGCACCCCGCAGTCGTCCCCGCCGACCCAGCCGATGTACGGCGCGCCGCAGTCCGCCCCACCCGGCGGGCCGGTGTCCGGGTCGCCCGCCCCGGCGCAGCCCGGGTACCCGGGTGCCTCGATGTCCGGGCCGCCGTTCGGTGAGTCGATGTCCGGTCCGCCCGCCGCTCCCTACGGTGCACCGGCGGCCGGTGGTGCGGGCAAGGGTCGTACCGTGCTGATCCTGGCCATCGTCGCCGGCCTGCTCTTCGTGCTCGGTGGCGTGATGACCGGGCTGTACCTGTCGAAGAACAGCGAGCTGGAGCGGACCGAGCGGCAGCTCACCGCCCAGGTCAAGGAGCGCGACACGACGATCGGCGCGAACACCAAGGAGATCGAGAAGCTCAAGACCGATCTCCAGTCGGCCAAGGACAAGCTGGAGGCCACCCAGCAGGACCTGACCGGTACCAAGAACGACCGGGACGAGCAGGCACGGCAGAAGCAGGTCATCGCCAAGTGCCTGGACAAGCTGACCAGCGCGCTCAGCGCGGCGGCGGCGAACAACCGGACGGCGTACAACGCCGCGATCAAGGACCTGGACAAGGTCTGCGACGAGGCCGAGAAGTACCTCTGACCGGCAGCTCCTCGTCGATCATGGAGTTGTGGTGCCCGGACGGCCCCGTTACGAGGCGTTCGTCACCCACCACAACTCCATGATCGACTTTTTCTGTCCGGCGGACAGGTAGCCGGGGTCAGCCTGTGGTGGCCGGCCGGCGGGCCGGCAGGGCGGTCACCCCGGGTGGGGGCAGACCGGCGGTCGAGGCGAGCAGCGCGTACCAGGCGAGCAGATGCGGGCGCAGGTCGTCACTCAACGGGGTCCAGGACGCCCTGATCTCGATGTCACCGGCGGCCGGTGGGCCGGCCAGATCACCGAACCGGGTCGACATGGTCTGGGTGATGGTCCCGCCGATCGCCCGGTGACCCGCGTCCTGCGCGTCCAGCGCATCGGTCAGCCAGGTCCAGCCCACGCTGGGCAGCAGCGGGTCCGCCGCGAGATCCACCTCCAGGTCGGCGGTCACGTAGGTGACCAGCCGGAAGGTGCCCTGCCACGCCTCGTGACCGGCCGGATCGTGCAGCAGGATGAGTCGCCCGGTGGCGACCTCCTCCTCGTCGCGGAGCACGCTCGCGCTCAGCGCGAAGGCGTACGGGGCGAGCCGGCGGGGTGCCCCCACCTCCTCCAGGCTGATCTCCGTCCGAGGGGTGGCCGACCGCAGCCCCGCCACCGCCCGGGCGAAGGTCTCGGGAATCGCGATCGGGGGGGACATGTGCGCAGCCTAAGCCGCCGCATCGTCCGGTAGCTCGGCGGCGCGCCGGTACGCCGACCAGAGCCGTTAACAACCGGACCTGTTAACAAGGGGCCCTTCCTCTACCGAAAGCGTTAACCGGGGGCCCTTCCTTGCATCCCTTCCTTGCTGCGGGTCACATTCTGTGGCGGTGGTCGTCGGCCGTCGCGATCACCGTGGCACCATGGCGGGCGATGACCACCACCGTTGATTCCCCCTTCGTCCGGGCCTGCCGGCGTGAGTCGGTGCCACACACGCCGGTCTGGTTCATGCGCCAGGCGGGGCGTTCGCTGCCGGAGTACCGGGAGATCCGGGCCGGGGTGCCGATGCTGGAGTCCTGCCGCCGGCCCGACCTGGTCACCGAGATCACCCTCCAGCCGGTCCGCCGGCACGGGGTGGACGCCGCGATCCTGTTCAGCGACATCGTGGTGCCGGTCGCCGCCGCCGGGGTCGACCTGGACATCGTCCCGGGCACCGGGCCGGTGGTGGCCGAGCCGGTCCGGGAACGCGCCGACGTCGAGCGGATCCGCCCGATCAGCCGCGACGACGTGTCCTATGTCGACGAGGCGGTCCGGCTGCTCGTCGCCGAGCTGGGCGGCACCCCGCTGATCGGCTTCGCCGGTGCGCCGTTCACCCTGGCCAGCTACCTGGTCGAGGGTGGCCCGTCGCGGACCCACGCGAAGACCAAGGCGATGATGTACGGCGCGCCCGAGCTGTGGCACGCGCTCTGCGGCCGGCTGGCCGAGATCACCCTCGCCTTCCTGCGGGTGCAGATCGACGCCGGGGTCTCCGCCGTGCAGCTCTTCGACTCGTGGGCCGGGGCGCTCTCCGAGGCCGACTACCGCCGGTACGTGCTGCCGCACTCGACCGTCGTGCTGCGTGGCCTCGCCGACGCCGGGGTACCCCGGATCCACTTCGGGGTGGGCACCGCCGAACTGCTCGGCGCGATGGGCGAGGCCGGCGCGGACGTGGTCGGGGTCGACTGGCGTACCCCGCTGGACGTCGCCGTGGGCAGGGTCGGACCGGGCCGGGCGGTGCAGGGAAACCTGGACCCGTGCGTGCTCTTCGCCCCCTGGGAGGTCGTCGAGGCCGAGGTGCGGCGGGTGCTCGCCGAGGGGCGGGCCGCCCCGGGGCACATCTTCAACCTGGGGCACGGTGTCCTCCCGGAGACCGACCCGGACGTACTGACCCGGGTGGTCGCGCTGGTGCACGAGGTGTCTGCGCGACCGAACGGCGACGGGAGCCGTCGGCAGAACCAGCAGGACAGCAGGGAAGGCTAGGAGCGGACCATGCGACGACCGTGGCGGGTGGCGGTGATCGGCGGCGGGATCACCGGGCTGGCCGCCGCGGTCCGGTTGCGCGACCACGCGCCGGCCGGCACCGAGATCACCGTGTACGAGCAGTCCGGCGCCCTCGGTGGCAAGCTGCGCACCGGTGAGCTGGCCGGTTCGGCGGTGGAGTTCGGCGCCGAGTCGTTCCTGATGCGGGATCCGACCGGCGGGGACTCCGCCGCCGTGGCCCTGGCCCGCCGGCTCGACCTGGCCGGGGCGATCGTGCACCCCACCGTCAGGCAGGCCGCGTTGCTGGTCGACGGGCGGCTGGTGCCGATCCCGGGCGGCACGCTGGTGGGCGTACCCGGGGATCTGTCGACCCTGGCGGCGGTGGCCCGGCTGCCCGAGCACCCGGACCCCGACGAGGGCCGGCCGCTGCTCGGACCGGATGCCGACGTGCCGGTCGGCGCGCTGGTCCGGTCCCGCCTCGGTGACCAGGTCACCGACCGGCTGGTGGACCCGATGCTCGGCGGGGTGTACGCCGGCCGGGCCGATCACCTCTCCCTGGCCACCACGATGCCGGCGCTGGCCCGTGCGGCCCGGGTCGAGCACACCCTGACCGGGGCGGTCCGGGCCGCGCAGGCCGCCGCCCCACGCGCCCCGGGCGCGCCGGTTTTCGGCGCCGTCGACGGCGGGATGAGCCGCCTGGTCGAGGCGGCTGCGGCAGCCAGCCGGGCGGTGATCCGGCGCAACGCGGCGGTCCGCGAGCTGACGCCCACCGCGACCGGTTGGCGGCTGGTGGTCGGCCCCACCCCGGCCGCCGAGACCGTCGAGGCCGACGCGGTGCTGCTGACCGTGCCGGCCCGTCCGGCGGCCCGGCTGCTCGACGGCTTCGCCCCGGAGGTGGCGGCGACGGTCGGCGGGCTGGACTACGCCAGCGTCGCCCTGGTCACCCTGGCCCTGCCCGAACCGGAGCTGCCGCAGCTCTCCGGCTTCCTGGTGCCGGCCACCGAGGGCACCCTGATCAAGGCGGCCACCTTCTTCACCACCAAGTGGGGGCACCTGCGCCGGCCGGACGGGGTCGCCCTGGTGCGCGCCTCGGTCGGCCGGTACGGCGAGGAGACCCTGCTGCACCGCGCGGACGACGAGTTGCTCGACCTCGTGCACCGGGAACTGTCGGCGGTGCTCGGCAGCCCGCTGCCCACCCCGCTCGCCGGGCACGTACAGCGCTGGGGCGGCGCGCTGCCCCAATACACCCCCGGCCATCTGGACCGGGTGGCCGCCGCGCGGGTCGCACTGCGGGCCGCGCATCCGACCCTGGCGCTGGCCGGCGCCGGGTACGACGGGGTCGGCATCCCGGTCTGCGTCCGCTCCGGCGAGACGGGTGCCGAGGAGATCATCAAGGCCCTGGGAGGATCGGGATCATGACGGAACAGAGCAACGCGGCACCGGACCAGACGAACGCCGCCCGGATCCGCGAGCTGAACGAGACCATCCGTTACACCATGTGGTCGGTGTTCCGGGTGACCAACCCGCTGCCCGCCCTGCGCGACAGCATCTCCAACGAGGTGGAGTCGCTCTTCACCGAGCTGGCCGGCACGGACGTCACCGTCCGGGGCACCTACGATGTCTCCGGTCTGCGCGCCGACGCGGACCTGATGGTCTGGTGGCATTCCTCGACCAGCGACGCCCTCCAGGACGCGTACGGCCGGCTGCGGCGGACCGTCCTCGGCCGGCATCTCGCCCCGGTCTGGTCGCAGCTGGCACTGCACCGGCCGGCCGAGTTCAACAAGAGCCACATCCCGGCGTTCCTGGGCGGTGAGGAGGCCCGCGCCTACCTTTGCGTCTACCCGTTCGTCCGCTCCTACGAGTGGTACCTGCTGCCCGACGCGGAGCGCCGGGAACTGCTCGCCGAGCACGGCCGGATGGCCCGGGGCTACCCGGACGTCCGCGCCAACACGGTCGCCTCGTTCGCCCTGGGTGACTACGAGTGGATGCTCGCCTTCGAGGCGGACGAACTGCACCGGATCGTGGACCTGATGCGGGACCTGCGCGGGTCCCGGGCCCGCCGGCACGTCCGCGAGGAGATCCCGTTCTACACCGGCCGGCGCCGCTCCATCGCCGACTTCGTGGCCGCCCTGCCCTAGCGCAGACCGGTAAGGAAGGGCCCCCTGTTATCGCTTTCTGCATAGCAGGGGGCCCTTTTTAACACCCGTATCCGGTTCTCCGGCCCGGCCCCTCCCAGCCGCCCCGCGTGCTGTCTATATTGCGCGCGATGACCCGCTCACCGAACGTGACAACGGCTGTTCATGGCCCGGAATCCGGTCCGGCGTCGCCTCGTGGAACGGATCGGTGGGCCAGCGTGCAACATGGAGGATCGCGCGATGGAACAGTCGGCCTCGACCATGCCCCGCCGGCAACTCGGCCGCTACCTGCAACAGCTCCGCGACGAGGGCAACCTGTCGATCAAGACGGTCAGCGAGGTGCTGGACGGCTCCCGGCAGAAGATCTGGCGGATCGAGCAGGGCGTCGGTCCGGTACGCCCCGCCGACGTGCAACTGCTCTGCGAGGTCTACCAGGCGCCGACCGAGCTGGTCGGCAGGCTGATCGACCTGGCCCGGCAGACCCGGGTCAAGGGCTGGTGGCAGGCGTACGACGACATCATGCCGGACTGGTTCGAGCCGTACGTGATGATGGAAGCCGAGGCCACCACGCTCCGGCACTATGACACGGAGCTGATTCACGGGCTGTTGCAGACGCCGGACTACATGGCCGAGGTGATCCGGACCGGCCGGCCGGAGCTGACCGGGGAGCAGCGGGACCGCCGGATCGAGCTGCGCCTGCGACGGCAACGGCTGCTCAACCGGCGCGGGCCGACCGCACCCCGGGTGGAGTTCGTGCTCAATGAGGCGGTGCTGCGCCGCCCGCTGGCCGACCACCCGGCGATGGTGGCCCAGCTCCGGCACCTGCTGGCGGTGGGCGAGCAGCCGAACGTCAGCCTGCGGGTGCTGCCGCTCTGGGCCGGTCCGCACCCGGCGTCGCTGGCCGGCACCTTCAGCATCCTCGAATTCAGCCAGCCCAAACGGGAGAGCGGCGAGCCGACCGTGGTCTACCAGGAGGGGCCGACCGGTGCGCTCTATCTGGACCGCCCGGTGGAGGTCGCCTGCTACCAGGAAATCTGGGCCGGGCTGGTGGCGGTAACGCTGGACGAGACACAATCCCGGCAGGTGATCGCATCGTTCGCAGGGGAGGCCCGATGATCGACCTGACCGGCGTGACCTGGCACAAGAGCAGCCACAGCGGCGCCGACGGTAGTTGTGTGGAGGTGGCCGGCAACCTGCCCGGCCTGGTCGCGGTGCGGGACAGCAAAGACCCGGCCGGTCCCGCGCTCGTCTTCGACCGGCCGCACTGGGCCGTCTTCGTCACCGCCCTCCGCCAGGCCCGGTAATCCCGGATCCTCAGCCTGGCCTGGTAGTCCCGGATCCTCAGCCTGGCCCGGTAGTCCTGGATGCTCAGCCTGGCCTGGTAGTCCCGGATCCTCAGCCTGGCTCCGGGCGCGGTAGCCGGTCGGGGCCGCACCTGGAGGGGTAGGTGCGGCCCCGACCGGGGCTATCGGGTGGTGCTGCCGGCGCGTCGGTCAGGCTGCCGGTGGCGGTCCCGCCACGTCGTCGACCGGTGCTCCGTCGTCCGGTGCCCCATCCGGTGCCTCATCCGGTGCCTCAGGCGGTGGCGGTGCAGGTGAGTGTCGCCGGTGCGGTGTTGGTGCCGTTCCATGAGGCGAGGAAACCAAAGGTGGTGCTCGTGCCGGCGGCAACGGTGCCGTTGTAGCCGACGTTGCGGGCGGTCACGGTCGCCCCGCTGGAGGTGACCGTGGCGCTCCAGCTCGAACTGATCTGCTGGCCGTTGGGGAAGGTCCAGCTCACCGCCCAACCCCGGATCGGGGCGCTGCCGGCGACGACCTCGACCTCACCCTGGAAACCGCCGCTCCACTGCCCGGTCACCCGGTAGCTGGCCGTGCAGGTGGCCGGCGGTCCGGTGGTCGGGGGCGGGGTCGGCGAGAACGTCGGCGACGGGCTGCTGGTCGGCGTGGGCGACGGCGTGCTGGTCGGGGTCGCGGTCGGGGTGGGCGACGGCACGGTCCCGCCGAAGTTCACGTCGCTGCACAGGTAGTACGACTGGTCCAGGTGGCTGGCCTGCCAGATGGTGTAGACGATGTGCCGGCCGGTACGCCCCGGCGCGTTGGCCGGTACGTCGATCGAGACCCCGCCGGCCGGGTCCGGGTTCCACCCCGAGGCCGGGGTGTTGCCGATGCTGCCGGCCAACTCCAGGTCGTCCCAGCCCAGCGGCTCGGTCAGCGCGTTGAAGCCCTGCTTCGTCACGTACACCCGGATGTAGTCCGCGCCGTGGCTGGCCTGGTCGTAGAGCCGGATGCGGAAGTTGTTGCCCACATTGGCGGTCTTCCATGCGCCGACCGTGTCGAGGGCGTTGTACCGGCCACCCTCGGTCCGGCCGCCGCTGCACAGTTGGCCGTTCGGGATGGCGGCCTCATGGTTGCCGCCCACGTTCTCGCGGAACAGGCCGTTCCAGTTCCACATGGCGTTCGGGTTGGCCTGCCAGGCCTGCCAGCACATCGGATCCTCGGTGGCCATCGCCGGGTTCTGGAAGTCGTCACCCCAGCGGTCCCAGCAGCCGTAGTTGCGGGAGGCCGGATCGACCACCGAACCGTGGGCGGAGGCCGGTTGGGTCAGGACGGTACCGAACAGGAGCATCGCGGCGGTGAGGAGACCCGCCATGATCGGGACTCGGCGGAGGCGGGGGGAAAGGGACATCGAGCCCTCCAGGGAGAGGTCTGACGACGACGTTGCCCGGTCTGCCGGGAGTTGCCCGCTCCCGTGCCGACTGCGTGGCTCCCGCGCGGCTCTGTACCCGCAGAATCCCATCTGGCATAGTCGTTAGTCAATAACTGTCCACATTCCGGTGGCTCAGGGAGGACTGATCCGATCCGTCAGCCGGTGACGGGTTCGCGGCGCATCGGGCGGTGCGGGATGCCATCCTCCAGGTATTCCTCGCCGTCGACGACGAAGCCGTACCGGGCGTAGAAGTCGACCAGGTGCGACTGCGCGTTGAGCACGCAGCGGCGGTGGCCGACCAGGGCGAGTGCCTCGGCCAGCAGCCGGCCCGCGTGCCCGGCACCGCGCGCCGCCGGGGCCACCACCACCCGGCCGATCCGGGCCACCCCGTCCGGGTCGGTCAGGATCCGCAGGTAGGCCACCGGCAGGCCGTCGTGCTCCAGCCAGAGGTGGCGGGTGTCCGGCTCGACGTCCCGGCCGTCCAGCTCCGGGTACGCGCACTCCTGCTCCACCACGAACACGTCGATGCGCAGTCTGAGCAGGTCGTGCAGGGTGCGCACGGCCAGGTCGGAGAAGGCGGCGACGCGGAGTTCGATGAGCGGGGAAGGCATCAGCCGATCCTAGGCCGGGTCGACCTGCCGTCGTTCCCCGGCCACCTCGGCTACCTCGGCCGCGCCGGCCACCTCGGCCGCGCCGGCCACCTCGGCCGCGCCGGCCACCTCGGCCGCGCCGGCCACCTCGGCCACCTCGGCCACCCTGGTGGTTCCGGTGCTCCGGCGGCGGGCAGCGGCACGGCGTACCCCGGTCACGGCGGCGGCGACCGCGAGCAGCGCGCCGAGCACCGCCGTGACCCCCCACGGACCGAGGTCGGCCAGCCACCCGCTGAGCGTGCTCTGCACCCGCCCGGCGGCCCCGATGACCGGGTCGTCCGGGTCGCCACCGGCGAAGACCCGTACCTCGTACCAGCCGTACCAGGCGACGTAGCCGCCGGTCAGCACGAGCAGCGCCCCGGCCACCCGGCTGAGCAGCGGACCGGCCTGCCGGGCCCGGCGGACCAGGGTCTCGCGGGCCAGCGCCACGGCCAGTGCGGCCGCACCGACCACCAGCCCCATACCGAGGGCGTACGCCCCGAACAGTCCCACCCCGGCACCGGGCGACCCGGCCTGGAAGCCGGCCACCACCACCGCCAGGAACGGACCGATCGTGCAGCCCAGCGAGGCGATCGCGTACGCCGCGCCGAACGCCACCATCGACGCGAAGCGCAGCCGGACCTGCGGGCCGGTGGCGATCCTCGGGGCGAACGTGGGTAGCTGCCGGCCGGCGAGCAGCCAACCACCGGCCGCCAGCAGGGTGAGTCCGATCAGGACCGACACCCAGGGCAGCCGGCTGGCGACCGCGTCGGCGACCGGTGCGGCCAGCAGCCCGAACGTGCCGAACACCGCGACGAAGCCGAGGGTCATCGCGCCGGTCAGGGCCAGCGCCCGCAGTACCGGGGTGAACGACCGTCGCCCCGGCTCCGGCTGCTCGCCCAGGACGAGCACCGACAGGTACGCCGGCAGCAGGGCGAAGCCGCACGGGTTGACCGCGGCGAGCAGGCCCGCGCCGAGCGCGAGGGCGTACGGTGCGTCGGGCACGCCGGATCCCCCCTCAGCTCAGTGCGGTGACGCGTCGGCGCAGCTCGGCGGCGGAGAGTGGCCCGGAGTGCACGACCGTACCGGCGGAGTCGAGGAGGACGTACCACTCCTGGCTGGTCACCTCGAAGCGGCGCCACACCGCACCGGCGTCGTCGGCCAGGCTGGGGAACCCGCCGATGCCGTTGTCCGCCACGAAGCGGCGCATCGCCGCATCGCCGCTGTTCAGCCCGGAGACCCCGATCAGGTTCACCCGGTCGGCGTTGGCGCGCTGCACCTCGGCGACGTTGGACGCAGCGGCCCGGCAGCGGGTGTACCAGGCGGCCCAGAACCACAGCACCGCCGGCCGGCCGGCGAGCGTGGCCGCGTCGAACTGCTTCCCGTCGACCGTCCGGCCGGTGAACCGCAGGGTGTGGGGTACCGGCTGCGGTGTGCCGCTGCCGGCCGGTGCCGCAGTACCGGTCACCGGTCCGCTCCCGGTGTCCGGGCGGGCGGTCACCTCGCCACCGCCGGTCACCGCGCCGCCGGCCCGCTCGTTGCCGGTCCCGGTGCCGCGCCCGGAGGCCCGGTCGGCGGCGTCCCCGCAGGCGGTGAGCAGGAGGGTGACGGCGAGTACGCCGGGGGCGAGTCGTCGGGCGAGCGGCAGCAGTCGATCTGGCATGACCGGATGCTAGTGCCTGGCCGGTCCCGGACACCCTTACCGCTTCGTTACGGCCGGCCCGTCGTACCCGGTCGTCAACGTGGGGCGCCGGACCGGCGCTGGCCTGCGCGGAGGCGGGGGAGCCATGGCGAGGTGATCGTCGGTACGACCATGTCGGTGGACGGGTTCGTCACCCGATCGACACGGTGCCGCCGGCCGCCTCTGCCGTGAGCTCGGTTGCGGCGCGTCAGGCGGGGCGGGAGCCGACCGCGTCCCGGATCTGGGCGCCCTGCTCACCCTCGGTAGTGCGGGCGCAGTGGGCGCAGCAGAAGAAGCGCCCGGAGACCTCGACCCCGTGCCCGACGATCTTGCACTGGCAGTGCTCGCAGATCGGGGCCAGCTTCTGGATCGCACACTCGAAGGAGTCGAAGGTGTGCCGGTCGCCGCTGACCGTGTTGATCTCGAACGCCATCCAGTAGTCGTTGCCGCAGACCTCGCACGTGGCCATGATGAAACCCCCCGAATCAGGACAGATGACACCAGCCTGCGGCATCACCGGGTCACTGCACGGCAAAACCGGCGAATCGGTTCCCGCCGCTAACGTTGACCATGGACTTGTGGTGGGCGTAGTGCCACTATTTGCCCGGTTTGCGGGGCACCACAAGTCCATGATCGACAGCGCGAAGGGGTGCGCGGGTCAGCCCCCTCGGGTCGGTCAGCCCTCGCGTGGGTCCAGGCGCAGCGAGACCGAGTTGATGCAGTAGCGGGCGTCCTTGGGGGTGTACCCCTCACCGTCGAACCGGTGCCCCAGGTGGGAGTCGCAGTTGGCGCAGCGCACCTCGGTCCGCACCATGCCGTGCGAGCGGTCCTCGACATAGCGGATCGCGCCGGGCAGCGCCTCGTCGAAACTCGGCCAGCCGCAGTGCGAGTCGAACTTGGTGTCACTGGCGAACAGTTCCGCCCCACAGGCCCGGCAGCGGTACATTCCCGGCATCTTGGTGTCGACGTACTCGCCCGTCCAGGGACGCTCGGTGCCGGCCTCACGCAGCACCCGGAACTCCTCCGGGGAGAGCCGGACCCGCCACTCGTCCTCGGTCTTCGGCAGTTCACTCTTGTCAAGACTCACCCGACAACGGTACGTCGCCTGTCGTACCCGTGGCATATGGTCGCCAGATGGGTGGCACCACGAGGTCCGCCGCCACCGAGGTTGAGGTGGCCGGGCGGACGGTACGGCTGACCAGCCCGGACCGGGTGATCTTTCCGGGTCCGGGCTACACCAAGTCCGACGTGTTCCACTACTACCTCGCCGTCGGCGACGCGATCATGCGGTCGTTACGGGACCGGCCCACCACCCTCCAGCGCTTCCCCGAGGGCGTCGAGGGGGAGATGTTCTTCCAGAAGCGGGTGCCGGCCCGGGGCGTACCGCCCTGGCTGCGGACCGCGGAGATCAGGTTTCCCAGCGGCCGGTCGGCCGACGAGCTGTGCCCGGCCGACCTGGCGCACGTCGCGTGGGCGGCCCAGATGGGCACCATCGTCTTCCACCCCTGGCCGGTCCGGGTCGCCGACGTCGACCGCCCCGACGAGCTGCGCATCGACCTCGACCCGCAGCCCGGCACCGACTTCGCCGACGCGGTCGAGGCGGCCGGCGAGGTCCGCGCGCTCCTGGCCGAGCTGGGCGCCACCGGCTGGCCGAAGACCTCCGGCGGTCGTGGCGTGCACGTCTACCTGCGGATCCAGCCCCGGTGGACGTTCACCGAGGTGCGTCGGGCCACCATCGCGTTCGCCCGGGAGGTCGAGCGGCGCCGCCCCGACCTGGTGACCACCGCCTGGTGGAAGGAGCAGCGGGGCGCGCACGTCTTCATCGACTACAACCAGATGGCCCGCGACCGGACCATCGCCTGCGCGTACTCACTGCGCGCCAACGCCCGGGCCACCGTCTCCACCCCGGTCACCTGGGACGAGCTGCCCGACGTCGACCCGGACGACTTCCACCTGGGCAGCGTGCCGGCCCGTCTCGCCGAACGGGGTGACCCGCACGCCGGCATCGACGACACCCCGTGGGACATCACCCCACTGCTGGAGTGGGCCGACCGGGACGACGCCGGTGGCCAGGGTGACCTGCCGTACCCACCCGACCACCCGAAGATGCCCGGCGAACCGAGGAGAGTCCAACCCTCTCGCGCGAAGCGGTCTACCAGCTAAAACGGCCGTCTGTCGAGCGTGGACAGGGGTAGCATAACGCCGACTCGCCCGATAATCTACTGGCATGTCGTCGCCTGAAATCTCTGACCTGGCAGCGTCCTTCCGCCGTCACCTGCGCGCCGCCGGCAAAGCCGAGCGGACCCAGATCCTCTACGGACAGTCGATCCGGTTCTTCTGCGACTGGCTGACCGCGCAGGGCCGGCCGGCCACCCTGGACCAGCTCAACCGGCACTCCATCTCCGCCTGGCTCGCCGACCTCGCCGAGCGGGTCGACATCGAGACGGTGCGCACCCGGCTACGCGGGATGCGCCGGTTCTGCCGGTGGCTCGTCACCGAGGGGGAGCTCGACAAGGCGCCCACCGAGGGCGTCGAGATGCCGGCCAAGACCGAGAAGCCGGTCCGCGTCCTCAACGATGACGAGCTGGGCCGACTGATCAAGGCGTGCACGGTGCCCCGGGGCCGGGCCGGGACGTTCGACCGGCGCATCTTCGACGGCCGCCGTGACGAGGTCATGGTCCGGCTGCTCGCCGACTGCGGGTTGCGGGTGTCGGAACTGGTCGGGCTCACCCTCGCCGACGGCGTCGACCTGGACCAGGAGTTGGTGTACGTCGTGGGCAAGGGCAACCGCCCCCGGGTGGTGCCGTTCGGTGCCCGCACCGGGCAGGCCATCGACCGATACCTGAGGATCCGGTCGGCGCACCCGTACGCCAAGCGGTCCGACCGACTGTTGCTCGGCGAGCGGGGACCGATGTCCGCAGACGGGGTGCGCTGGCGCCTGGAGGTACTCAGCGAGCAGACCGGCATCACCGACCTGCACCCGCACGCCTTCCGGCACACCTTCGCTCACCGTTGGTTATCGGAGGGTGGGCAGGAGCGGGACCTCATGCAGCTTGCCGGGTGGCGCTCCGACGCGATGCTGTCGGTGTACGCCCGGTCGACGGCCGTAGAACGGGCGCGTGCCTCGCACCGCCGGATGGGGCTCGGAGACCGGCTGTGATCAATCGAACGAGTGTTCTAGGCCCGCGTTGCGCCTCAGGCCCTCGGGCGTTTGTGCCGGTAGACACGGGCAGTAATGCCCGACTGTGGCTTAAATCACATGCGGACATCTGTGTCCGGGTGATCGTTTCTGCCAGGCATGTGCGCTGACCTGCGTCAACCCCTGTCAGTCCCCGTCAGTCCCCGTCAATCCCCGTTGAGCACATGGCGAGGGATGCACTCCTATGCAGTCGTATTCCGTCATTCGGATGACCATGGGGGTCATGCATGTCCGGAACAGCGCTGTAGCCCTGTGACTTCGGCTAGACGAACGCGCGGTGTCCCGCTAACGTCACGTCAGCGGGACACCGTAACCACATGGATGTAGTTCTACCCGACCCGAGTTGCAGCTCGGACGGGATGACGCGAGGTGTTGCAGCACCAGTGCGTCAACGCACACGCTAGCGCTGTGCCGTCAACGTCGCCAGTGGCGACTGTGGGCAACTGTAGGCAACTGCTGGCATCTGCCGGCATTTAGTTATACGCAGCGTAACGTGTGACCGTCCGGTAACTCGGGTCGGGCCAACCTGAAAGGTTGACCCGACCATGGCATCGAGCCACCCCTCCGACGCTGCCCAGATCGCCAAGCTTGCCGCCCACCTGAAGTGGGCCAAGTGCGACGACCGGACCACCGCCACCGCTGCCGCACGTAAGGCGTTCCTCGACCGGTTCGAGAGGGAAGTCGACCCGGACGGCACCCTCGACCCGGCCGACCGCGCCACCCGGGCCGCGCACGCCAAGTCTGCCTACTACGCCCGCCTCGCGCTGAAGTCCGCCCAGGCGCGACGTGCCAAGGCCACCGCCCGCAAGGCCGAGCAGCCCGCTGGCGGTGAGGCATGACCGCCCTCGCTCAGGTGTTCGAGTACGGCACCACGCAGATCCGCATCCTGGTGCGCGATGGAGAGCCCCTCTTCAGCGTTCCGGACGTGTGCCGGGGCCTTGAGCACAGCAACCCGTCGGTGGCGTTGAACCTCGTCGAGGAGGAAGACCGCACCCTCATCGACCTGCGGGAAACGGACAGCCCTAACCTAAACCGGACATCGATCAACCCGATGATGTGGTTCGTGACCGAACCCGGCTTTTACACCCTCGCTCTCGCCAGTCAGGCGCCAGGCGCGAAGGCGTTCCGGCGTTGGATCACCCACGATGTGCTGCCTCAGATCCGCAAGACCGGCACGTACGCCCTGGAGCAGCTCACCCCCGCCGAGATGCTGCTCCGTCAGGCTCAGCAGCTCGTCGACCAGGAGCGCCGTATTCGCGCCGTGTCGTCGGGGCTCGCCGACGTCACCGCCCGGGTCGACGCGATCGAGAACCGTACCGGCTGGTGGATCGCGCTGGCCTTCGCCAAGCGTCAGGGGTTGCCGACCGACCACTCCTACCTGCTGCGGCTGGGCAAGCGGGCTGCATCTATCGCCAGGGCGGCCGGCGTCGAGCCGGTGAAGACCGACTCGGTGGTCTACGGGACCGTCAACAGCCTGCCTGAGTGGGCGTGGGAGCAGGCCGCAGGAGAGATCGCGTGACCGTCCGCATCCGACCGGCCTGGCGCGTCCAGGCGACCGGGTGCCGGCGGTACGGCGGGTGCCTGCCGGGTGCACGGTGCCCGGAACACCGGATCGACGTCGACCCGGAACCGCTCGCCGAGCTGCTCGCCCGGTACGCGCCCCGGCGGACCCCATGACCGCCCCCACCGCAGGCGGCATCCTCGCCGCCACCGACGCCATGCGCAGCGACCAGCAGACGTACACCCGCGAGCAGGTCGCCTACCTCATGCACCTCGCCTACGACTCCGGGCGCACCGCCCGGTACGTCGGCGACCTCGCCGAACTGCACGCCGGGTGGGCCCGGCACCCGATCCAGCGGCCCACCGCCGAGCAGCGGTACGCCGAACGGATGGCGGAGATGACCGCCGCCGCCGGACAGGTCAACGCCGAGCTGGGCCGACCGGCCGGCTACCGATACGACGGTGGCCCCGTCCAGTGGGAACCCGAGGTGAAGGGTTGACCAGCACCGCCCACCACCGCGACCTGGACGCGATCCACGCGGCCAGCGAGCAGCTCGCCGACGCCGGTCACCGCGCTGAAGCAGCCCAGCGGAACCGGCAGGCCAGCACGAGCGGATGCACACCCTCGGACCCGTGCCGGGGCGAGGCGTGCCCGTTCTGCTCCCCGGCCGGCTACCTCGACGCCCGCCAGGGCAGGGGTAGCCGGCCACCGGCCCGGCCGGAAACCGCCCGACCGGAACCGGCCCGGCCGCGCTCCGTACGGCTGTTCGCCGCATCCCGGATCAAACCCAAGCGGGTCCGGTGGCTGTGGGCCGACCGGGTACCCGTCGGTGAGATCACCCTCGTTGCCGGCCGGGAAGGCGCCGGGAAGTCCACCTTCCTCGCCTGGCTGGTCCGGGCCATCACCCGAGGGGAACTACCCGGCGAGTTCTACGGCCAGCCCCGGGCCGTGCTCTACGCCGCCGCCGAAGACTCGTGGGAGTACACCGTCGCGCCCCGGCTCATCGCGGCCGGCGCCAACCTGGACATGGTGTTCCGGGTCGACGTGCACGACGCCGAGCACGGCAACGCCCGGATGACGCTGCCGCTCGACACGGCCGAGGTCATGGCGGCCGGCGCCGAAGTCGACGCGGCCGTGCTGATGCTCGACCCGGGACTGTCGTTCCTCGACGACAAGATCGACACGTACCGGACTCCCGAGGTCCGGCCCGCCCTGGAGGCTCTCCGCCGGCAAGCCGAGCGGTTCGGCCTGTCCGTGGTGATGCTCTGCCACTTCAACAAGGGCCAGGGCACCGACGTCCTGACGAAGATCGCCGGATCCCGGGCCTTCGCGGAGGTCGCCCGGGCCGCGCTCGCCGTGGCCGTCGACGACTCCGACGACGAAGACGACGACCAGGGCCCGGCCAGCGAGAAGACCATCATCCTCAGCCAGGCCAAGAACAACCTGGGCCGGTCCAACCACCCGAACCTGACGTACGTCATCCGGGACACCATCGTCGAGACCGAAGACGGTGACGCCCACGTCGGCCGGCTCCACTGGACCGGCGAAAGCGAACGCACCGCCGAGCAGGCCCTCAACGGCGTCAAGGCGGGGAAGAAGAAGACGCTCGGCGACACCGGGCAGGCCATCGTGAACATGGTCAGCGCGCAGCGGCACCCGTCGACCACCAGTGAGGTGGTCGCGGCCCTACCCGACTTCGCTGATGGCACCGTGAAGAAGGAGCTTCGCCGCCTGGTCGAGCGGGACGTGCTCTACCAACCGACCCGGGGTCACTACGCGATCACCTTCAACTACGCCCGCACCGCCGGGCACCGCGTACCGGCCTCGCAGCCGGCCAGGAACGTTCCTGCCACTTCCGTCGGTGCCACTGCCACTTCCGCCACTTCGGCCAGGACCCATAGAGACGCTGCCACTTCTGCCACTTCTGCCACCTTCCCTGCTCACACACACACTCATATAGATAGAGATAGAGGTAGAGATGCCACCACTGCCACTTTGGAGAGTGGCAAAGTGGCGAAAGTGGCAGTAGTGGCAGGGGACAGCGGCCAAAGTGGCACCCCCGACGACTTCTGGTCGAACGTCACCGAGCCACCCCCGGAGGAGTGGTGACCGAGCAGGAACGCGCCCATTGGGAGGAACGCCTCCAGGCCGCCGTTGCCGAGTCGGTACGCCGACGGAAGGCACGCCGGGACGCACGCGCACAGTTCGACGCCGCACGGGCCCACGGCCTGCAACGGCGCCACGCAGGCAAGCTGGCCAGGAAGAACGACACCGACCGAACCGACCAACTGGAGCGTGACCAGTGACCATCGAGATCGGCGGCAACCTCGCCCTCGTCATCATCATCGTCACCGTGCTGCTCGGCCTACGCCGCCGGTGAGCAGGTCATGGCAGGGCGGCAGCACTCGGGCGTGGCGCAAACTCCGCGCCCGGGTACTGCACCGCGACGGATACCGGTGCCGGATCGAACTGCCCGGCTGCACCACCGTGGCCACGCACGTCCACCACACCCTCGGCAAAGCCGCAGGCGACGACCCGGCGCACCTGCTCGCCGCGTGCGCCCACTGCAACCTGAAGACCGGCCAGCCCACCGCAGATCCCGCGCCGCAGCCAAGAACCCGCTGGTGAGCGCGTTTTTTCCGGCCGACCCCCTCCATGGGGAACACCCGCGTCCTGTCTTTTTCTCCCCGCTGGTGCCGCCGACTGGCGGGCGGGTACGGGTACCCGGTGGGGGTATGATGGTGGGGTGGGAGGTGGTGGGGTGGCCGGGTCGGGTCGACTTCGCTCTGCGGATGCGCTGATCTCTCCGGATGTCGCGGAGACCGTGGCGAAGTTGCCCGACCTGACTCCGGCTGACGCCGCCGCGGTGAAGTTGGCCCGCCGGTACGCCGCCGCCATCGACGAGGCCGACCCGGAGGCCGCCGCCGAGGTGCTCGACAAGCTCGGTCCGAAGCTGCTCGCCGCCCTGGAGGCGCTCGGTGCGACGCCGCGTTCCCGTGCCGCCCGGAAGGGGGGTGCCAGTGGCCCGGGCCGAGGGAAGCTCGCCGCGATCCGAGAGGCTCGTCGGCCGGCGTGAGCCGCGCCTGGTGACGGAGCCGCTGCGCCCGTTGACCCGCCGGACGTCGCGCGGCTATGAGGTCATCGACTTCGCCCGTGAGGTGCTCGGCGAGCCGCTGCTGCCGTGGCAGGAAGAGGCGGTCATCCGGGGCCTGGAGTTGAACCCGGACGGCACGTACCGGTTCCGGGTGGTGCTGATCCTCGTGGCCCGGCAGAACGGCAAGACCCACCTGTCCCGGGTGATCTCCCTGTGGAAGCTGTACGTCGACGGGGTCCGGTTGATCCTCGGTGTGGGTCAGGACGTGTCGCTGGCCCGTGAGGTGTGGACGGCCTGCCAGGAAACGATCGGTGAGGTGCCGGAGCTGGCCGCCGAGCTGGACAAGGTCAGTGCCCGCAACGGTGACGAGTGGTTCCGGCTGATCTCCGGCGCCCGGTACAAGATCTCGGCGGCGAACCGGTCTGCCGGTCGGGGCATGTCGGTGGATCACCTCAACTTCGACGAGATCCGCCAGCAGCGCGCCTGGGATGCCTGGTCGGCGCTGAGTAAGACGACCAACGCCCGGCCGTCGGCGCAGATCTGGTGCATCAGCAACGCCGGTGACAGTGAGTCGGTGGTGCTCAACCACCTGCGTGAGGCGGCGCTGGCCGGCGCGGACCCGTCGATCGGGCTGCTGGAGTGGTCCGGGCCGGACGGGTGCGACCTGGACGACCCGCAGGCGTGGGCGCAGGCCAACCCGGGGTTGGGGCACACGGTCAGCGAGCAGGCGATCCGCTCTGCGCTCGGCACGGATCCGCCGGCGGTGTTCCGTACGGAGGTGCTGTGCCAGCGCGTCGACGCCCTCGACTCGGCGATCGACCTGACCGCGTGGAAGGACTGCCGTGACCCGGTCGGCAACCTGGAGTCGGTGCGGGAGCGGATCGTCGCGGTCGTCGACGTCGCCCCGGACGGCCGGCACGTCGCGTTGACCGCCGCTGCGGTGCTCGCCGACGGCCGGGTACGGGTGGAGGTCGTGGCCGCCTGGCCGTCAACGGACGCGGCCCGGTTCGAGCTGGGTCCGATGCTGGAGCGGGTGAAGGCCGCCGCGGTGGGTTGGTTCCCGTCCGGGCCGGCCGCCGCGCTCGGCCCGATCCTGCGTGGTCTCGGCGCCGTCGAGATCAAGGGCGGCGCGGTGGGCGAGGCGTGCCAATCGTTCGCCGAGCTGGTCGCGTCGCGTCGGATCGTGCACCCCGGTGACCCGCTGCTCGATGCCCATGTGACCGGGGCGCAGAAGCTCCACCAGGGCGACGGGTGGCGGTTCGGTCGTCGCGGTGCCGGCCACTGCAACGCGGTGTACGCCGCCGCCGGGTCGGTGTACCTGGCGTTGACCCTGCCCGTGGAGAAGCCGAAGCCGCGTTCGGCGGTGTTCTGAGATGGAGAGCCCGTGAGGAACCCGATGGCGTGGCTGGGGAAGCTGCTGACCCGGTCGACGCGGTACACGGCGACGGACACGGTGACCGGTGAGTCACAGACGTTCACCGTGGTCGACAACATCGCCCCGGACTGGTCGACGTCGGGCTACCGGGGTGGCATGTCGATCCCGGGCGGGTGGCGTGCCGCTGTGCTGATCTCCGACCTGCTCGGGTCGGTGCCGTGGCACGCCTACCGGCAGTACGGCGGAAAGCCGCTGGAGCTGCTGGAGCCGACGCCGCCGCTGCTGGAGCAGCCGAACCCGCCGGACTCCCGGATGACGACGTTCTCGTCGTGGGCGCTGGACCTGCTGTGGGAGGGCAACGCCTTCGGGGTGATCGCGGCCCGCAACGCGCAGGGCTGGCCGACCGCGGTGGTACCGGTGCCGGCGTCGATGGTGGGGGTACGGCGGATCACCGGGCCGGGCATGTCGTCGCAGATCCCGATCGGTGAGCTGGAGTACGCGGTCGGCACGATGCGCCTGGCCGCGTACGACGTGATCCACATCAAGGGGCCGTGTGAGCCGGGTGCCCTGCGTGGCATGGGCGTTCTCGAGGTGCACCTGTCGACCCTGAACCTGGCCCAGGAGCAGAACCGGCAGGCCCGGGCCCTGTCCCGGCATGGTGTGCCGACGGGTGTCCTGAAGTCAGACAACGTGGAACTCGACGAGGCGGAGGCGAGGAAGCTCAAGGCCCGGTGGATGGAGTCGCAGCGGGAGCGCACCATCGCGGTGCTGAACTCGACGACCTCGTTCGTGCCGCTGTCGTGGAACCCGGAAGAGCTGCAACTGGTGGAGGCCCGCCGGTTCGGCCTGACCGACTTCGAGCTGATCTTCGGCCTGCCGGTGGGGTGGCTCGGCGGCATGAACAGCGCACGCCAGTACTCGAACATCGAGCAGGACGCGGTGAACCTGCTGAAGTTCACCCTGGGTGGGCACCTGGCCCGCTTCGAGCAGACCCTGTCGCTGGTGTTCCCGCGCGGTACGACGGTGAAGGCGAACCTCGACGCGATCCTGCGCGCGGACACCCTGACCCGCTACCAGGCGCACGCGATTGGCCTGGACAAGGGCTTCCTGACCAAGGATGAGGTGCGGGCCCTGGAGAACCGGCCGCCGCTGCCCGAACCCGAGAAGCCGTCGCCGCCGCCGGTCGTCGACGAGCCGAGCACCGACCCGAACCCCGAGGGCGAGGAGCCGCCGCTGTGACCGCCAGGACCAGGACCACGAAGAGCACCACCCGGCCGGCCGAATGCGCCGTGCCCGACTGCAAGACCGAACCGACCCGGCGGGGCCTGTGCGACCCGCACTACGACACCCATCGTGGCCTGGCCACCCCGAAGGAGCAGTGATGTCCCCGCTTCTGCACCGGTCGTTCACCCCCGACCTGGAGGTCCGTTCCGGTGGGGACGGCCGCACCATCTTCGGCATCGCCGTGCCGTGGGAAGCTCCGCAGCGCATCGACGACACCCTCACCGAGCAGTTCGCCCGGGGCGCGTTCAACCACCAGTTGCGGGCGGCGAACCGGGTGCGGGTCGCCCGGGAGCACGTCACCCTCGGTGGCACGCTCATCGGGGCGATGCAGGCGATGCGTGACGACACCGCCGGCCTGTACGTGGAACTGCGGGTCAGCCGTACCCCCGTGGGGGACGAGACGCTGGAGCTGGTGCGCGACGGGGCACTACGGGACCTGTCGATCGGGTTCCGGGAGCGCCAGAACCGGCGCCTGTCCGGCGGCATCCTGGAGCGGGTCACCGCCGACCTGTTCGAGGTGGCCGTGGTCATGGCCGGCGCGTACGGGGATCTGGCCACCGCCGCCGGTGTGCGTTCCGCCGAGCCGACCTGCTCGTGCACGGCCGCCCGCCGGCTGGACGTCGCGGCGCAGGTGCTCGCCGGCCTGCCGGTGCTCCCACCCGCCGCCTGAACCTCACCGGTACCCGGTGGGGGTATGCGCTACAGTGGGTTCAGAACGACACCGGCACCCCGGCTACACCCGGCCGCACCTCCGCCTCTCACCTGACGCGGACACCCGGCCGGCCCGGTAGGGCGGCACCCCGGTCACTCGCAGGAACCGTTTCCTCGTGACCGAAGGACCGAACCGTGAACCCGTACCTGAAGCGACTGCGTGAGCAGTACGAGGGCCTGCGCTCCGGCATCGAGGGGTTGCAGACCCGCGCCGCCGACGAGAACCGCGACCTGACCGAGGATGAACTCCGCTCGGTCCGGGAGCAGGGCGAGCAGGCCAAGACCCTCGCCAAGCAGATCGAAGACCTCACCGACATCGAGACCCGCAACGCGCAGGTCGCCGACATGGCCGGCCGGATCACCGCCGCCACCTCCGGCGAGCAGACCCGCGCGTCCGGCGGTGCGACCACCCGCGACCGGGACCCCGGCCACTACACCCAGGGCGGGGAGTTCTCGTTCTTCGCCGACATGTACCGCAGCAGGGCCATGGACGACGAGGACGCGGCCCGCCGGCTGGTGGAGCACAACCGGGCCCTGACCACCGGCGGTGCCGGTGCCGGCGTGGTGCCGCCGAAGTGGCTGACCGACGAGTACGCGGCGATGGCCCGGCAGGGCCGCGCGCTGGCGAACGCGGTCCGCAACATCCCGCTCGGCGCCGACCCCCGGCCGCTGACCCTGCCGAAGCAGACCACCGGCGCCGACGGGACCAACCCCGCCGAGCAGGCCGCCGAGAACGACGCGACCCCGTCGACCGACAAGTGGGCATCCAACGTTGACACGGTGGTGCCGAAGCCGACCCGGGGCAAGCAGGTCATCGCCCGGCAGATGCTCGACATGTCCAGCCCGGCGATCGACCTGCTGATCTACGGCGACCTGCTCGCCGAGTACAACCGGCAGGTGGAGGCGAAGGTCGGCGCGGCGGTGGTCACCGCGTCCGGTGCCGCCGTCGCAACGTTCGCCACCGAGGCCGCGTTCACCGGCGTCCCACCGGCGGTGCCCGCGCAGGACGCCGTCATCGACGCGGCCGTGGCCGTGTGGAACGCCCGTAAGGCACCCGCCGACGTGCTCGCCATGTCGATCAACCGGTGGGGCAAGTTCAAGAAGCTGCGCGACACCACCGGCCGGCCGCTGATCCCCACCGAGTCGGCCGGGCCGGTGAACGTGGCCGGCGTCGGCGACGTCCGCGCCGCCGGGGTGATCGAGGGCCTGGCCGTCGTGGTCACCGAGAGCACCGCCATCGGCGCCTACCCGGACAACTTCCTCGTGCTCCGCGGCTCGGACACCCTGCTGTTCGAGTCGAACATGATGCGGTTCCGCTACGAGGAGCGCAGCGGGCCGGAGTCGGTGGAGCTGGGCGTGTGGGCGTACACGGCGGTGCTGGTCCGGTACGCCGGGTCGTCGTCGAAGCGCGTCGCGATCACCGCCGCCTGACAGGCAGGCTGACATGGCGTGGACCCCGGCGTACGTGACCACGGAGGAGTTGCAAGCCTTCGTGCACTCCACCGAGGCCGTCGACGAACCGCTGCTGGCCGCTGCCGCCGAGGCTGCCTCACGGGCAGTCGACCAGCAGTGCCGCCGGCAGTTCGGGACGGTCGACACTCCGGTGGAGCGCCGGTACACGGCGCACGACGAGTGCGGCCGGTGGGTGGTGGACATCGACGACCTGATGTCCACCACCGGCCTGGCCGTGACCGTGCCGGCGGGCCCGATCACCTCGTTCGACCTGGAGCCGGTCAACGCCGTCGCCGACGGGCGCCCGTGGACCCGCCTGGCCATCACCAGCGGACCCACCGGCGCACCGAACGAGGTGAGCGTCACCGCCCGGTGGGGCTGGACGGCCGTACCACCGGCGGTGAAACAGGCGACCCTGTTGCAGGCGAACCGGTTCATCCACCGCCGGGACTCGCCGTACGGCATCGCCGGGTCGCCCTCGGACGGGTCGGAGCTGCGGCTGCTGGCCCGGGTCGACCCGGACGTGGCCGTGATGCTCGCCCCGTACACCCGACCCAGGTGGGTGTTCGCGTGAACCTGGAGCAGGTGGCCACCGAGCTGGGCAACGCACTGCGCGCCATCGACGGTCTGTCGGTGCCGCAGTGGGGTGTGCAGCGGGTCCACCCGCCGGCCGCCGTGGTGACCCTGCCGGGCCGGGTCGAGTACGACAAGACGTACGGGCGGGGAGCCGACGAGGTGCCGGAGTGGCAGGTCATCGTGCTGGTCGCCAACCCGACACGGCCGGAGTCCCGCCGGACCATCGCCGGGTACGCGGCCGGGTCCGGCCCGACCTCGGTCAAGCAGGCGATCGAGGCCGGCACCTACACCGCCTGCGATCAGCCACGGGTCACGTCGGCGGAGTTCGACGTGGTCACGTACGTCGACGTGAAGTACCTGGCGGCGATCTTCACGGTCGCCATCACTGGCAAGGGGGCATAGACCGATGGCGTTTCAGCACGGCAGCAAGACGTACGTGTCGGTGGGCGGTGACGACATCTCGCCCTGGACCAACACCAGTGAGCTGACCCGGGGCGCCCAGTCGCACGACCTGACGATGTACGGCGCTAACAGCGAGGTCCACGGCGGCGGGTTGAAGAACGGCAAGTTCACCTGCGGCGGCCGGTACGACACCACCGCCGTCACCGGTACCCGGGCGGTGCTCAACCCGCTGGTGGGCACGACGGTGGAGATCATCCGCCGGCCGGAGGGCACCGGCACCGGCAAGCCCGAGCAGACGTTCGACGGGCTGCTCGTGTCGTACGTGGAGACGAACCCGGTCGCGGACTACGTGGCCTGGTCAGCGGAGTTCACCGTGTCCGGCGACGTCGCCGACACCACCCAGGCGTAAGGGAAGGAACGGGCATGGGGAAGGTCAGCAAGGAGGCGCTGTTCGCTCCGCGTCTGCCGGAAGACGACGTCGAGATCCCGGGTGTGGGCACGGTGCGGGTACGGGGCCTGTCCCGGGCCGAGGTGCTGAAGGTGCAGCGGCTGGGCAAGGCCGAGCGGGACGCGCACATGATCGCGCTCGGCATGGTGGACCCGCCGATGCCGGTGACCGACGTGCAGCGGTGGGCGGAGGCGTCCCCGGCCGGCGAGATGGAGGCCGTTTCCCGTCGGATCGGTGAGCTGTCCGGCGTGCTGGAGGGTGCCCAGAAAAGCGGCCTACGAGACGTTCGAGACGAGTAACGGCCTGGAGTTCGAGTTCTTCCTGGCCGCCGAGCTGGGGATGACGGTGGCCCGGATGCGGGCGGAGATGCCCAACGACGAGTTCGTCCGGTGGGGCGTCTACTACCAGCGCAAGGCGCAGCGCGCCGAGCTGGAGGCGTTGAAGGCCAGGAGGGGGTGACGGGGTGGCGCTGATCGAACCGATCAGGGTCGACGGGCTGGCGCAGTTCTCGCGCAACCTGCGCAAGCTCGACAACGAGCTGCCGAAGGCGCTGCGGATCGCGATGAACGAGGGCGCCGAGATCGTCGTCGACGAGGCCGTACCCCGGATCCCCCGGGTCACCGGTGCTGCTGCCCGGTCGGTGAAGGCCCGGTCGACCCGCACCGCCGTCCGGGTGTCGGCCGGGTCGAAGCGGGTCGGCTACTTCCCCTGGCTTGACTTCGGCGGCGAGGGCCGGATCAAGGGCCGCCCGGCGAAGCGGGAGTTCATCAAGGAAGGCCGGTACCTCTGGTCGTCGTACGGGGACCGGCGTGACGAGGTCGCCGCCGCCCTGGAGCGGGCCCTGTTGTCGGTGGTGGCCGCCGCCGGGGTGGAGGTCGACTGATGTCCGGCAACACGGTCACGCTCACCCTGGCCGGTGACGGCGACCAGCTGTCCCGCGCTCTGGACCAGGTCGGCGCCGCCGCTACGCGGATGGGCCAGCAGGTCGGCACCACCGAGTCCGCGTTCGACACCGCCGCGCGCAGCACGGGCCGTTTCGGTGCCGCCCTGGACACCATGGCCGGGTTCTCCGGGCAGGTCGCCGACGGGCTCGGCGGGATCGGTGACGCCGCGACGGCCACGGCCGACATGATGAGCTACTCGGAGCGCAAGGCCGAAGAGCTCGCCCAGGCGCATCAGGACGTCGCCCAGGCCGCCCAGGACGCGAAGCAGGCCGTCGCCGACATGGAACAGGCCCTGCGTGACGTGGCGCAGGCCGGCATCGACGCCGAACAGGCACAGGTGGACCTGGAGCAGGCGCTGTTGGACCAGGCGACCGCGCAGCGGGAGTACAACGCCGCGGTGAAGGAGTTCGGCCCGAACTCGGCGCAGGCGAGGCAGGCGAAGTTGGACCTGAAGCAGGCCGACATCGACGCGAAGCAGGCGGCCGAGGATTCCAAGCAGGCCAACCAGGATCTGAAGCAGGCGAACCTCGACGCCGCGCAGGCCGCCCTGGACCAGAAGGACGCGCAGAACCAACTCGGCAAGAGCCAGCGGGAGGTTGCTGAGCAGTCGTCGGCGCTGCGGAAGGTCGGGGACTACGCGGGCATGGCGTCCGCCGTGATCGGCGGGTTGGCCGGGGTGATCGGTCTGGTTACCGCCGTGCAGTGGGCGTGGAACATCGCCATGTCGGCGAACCCGATCGGTCTGATCGTGCTGGCGATCGGTGTGCTCGTCGCCGCCATCATCTACATCGCCACGCAGACCACCTGGTTTCAGGACCTGTGGAAGTGGGCGTGGGGTGGCATCAAGGACGCCGCCCTGGCCGTCGGCAGGTGGTTCCGGGACACCCTGTGGCGGGATTGGATCATGGGCGCGTGGAACGGCATCATCGACGGCGGTAAGGCCGCGTGGAAGTGGCTGTCGGACCTGCCCGGCAAGCTGAAGGGCGTCTTCTCGAAGGTCGCCGACTTCATCTCGGCACCGTTCCGGGCCGCCTTCAACGCCATCTCCCACGCGTGGAACTCCACGGTGGGTCAGCTGTCGTGGTCGGTGCCCTCGTGGGTACCCGGGCCGGTCGGCGGAGCGTCCATCGCCGCGCCAAAGCTGCCCGTCTTCCACAACGGCGGGATCATGCCCGGCGCGCCCGGGCAGGAGGGTCTGGCGATCCTGGAGGGCGGGGAGCGGATCACCGCGGCCAACCAGGTCGGTCAGGACCGGGGGATCGGCCCGGACGATCTGCGGATGCCGTCCGGCGCAGGCCTCGACGCGATGTTCCTGACCTGGTTGCAGGGTCTGATGCGCCGTAGCGGCATGAGGTTGGTGAAGGCGTGACGAAGCAGCCCGTGCAGGTGGAGCTGTACTACTCCGGTGGCTGGCACGCCGTCCCGGTGTACGTGCGGGATCCGATCACCATCGTCCGGGGCCGGGCCGACGAGGCCAGCGGGCCGACCCCGGCCACCATGACCTGCGCCATCGCCAACCGGACGGGCGACTACAACCCGCGTAACCCGCTGTCCAGCCTGTTTGGGCTGATCGGCCGGAACACGCCGATCCGGGTCGGCATGACCCTCGCCGAGGATGACTTCGCCCGCACCGAGGTCGCCGGGTGGGGCACCGGCCCGGCCGGCGCCTGGCTCTGGTTCGGGGCCGGCGGCACGGTCGCCGCTGCTGACACCACGGTGAGCGGCGGGCAGGGCCGGCACTGGGTGCCCGTCACCAACGCCTACCGGGGCACCTGGATACCGTCCGTGTCGCTGCGCGACGTCGAGCTGGCCGTCACGGTCGACACGTTCATCTCCGATGTCACCGGCGGTGCGGTCGAGCCGGCCGGGCTGCTGCTGCGGATGCAGTCGATCGGCACGTACTACATGGCCCGGCTGGAGATCAGCCCCGCCGAGACCGTCATCCTCGCCCTGTACGGGCCGTCCGGCATGCTCGCCTGGACGTCGCTGGCCCTGGTGTGGACCGGTCAGCCGCTGCGGGTACGGGCCTCGATCGTCGGGCAGGTGCTGTCGGCCGCCGCGTGGGATCCGGCCACCGGCACCGAGCCGGCCGGCTGGCATGTCCAGGCGTACGACTCGGCGATCACCGCCCCCGGCGCGGTCGGCCTCCGGTCCGGGGTCGCGTCCGGCAACACCAACACCAAGCCGGTCGAGTTCCGGTACGACGACCTGGTCCTGACCGACCGGCGCTACTACGGCGAGGTCGCCTCGTGGAAGCCGGGCCGGACCGTCGACTTCGATCCGGACACCGGCCGGGGTGACGCCTGGGCCGCCATCGAGGCCGCCGGGATCCTCCGCCGGCTCGGTCAGGGCGCTGACCCGCTCGCTTCGCCGCTGCGCCGGGCCCTGACCGCCGCCACACCGTCCGCGTACTGGCCCCTGGAGGATCTCGACGGAGCCCAGGCCGGCCAGTCCGCCGTTGCTGGTGTCGACGACATGCGCCCGTTCGGGTACTCCAGGTTCACCGCCCCCGGCACCGCCGTACCCGAGCCGGCCGCCGGCCTACCGAAGTTCGGCAGCGGGTCGGGCATCCCCGGCTCGGCCCCGGTCGTTGACCTGGCCGAGGGCGGGGTGCTGGTCGGCTACCCGCCGGCCGGTGACGGCACCTCGTGGCGCATCGAGTGGGTGATGGTCTGCCCCCGCGACAAGGCCGCCGCCCGCATCCCTATCCGATGGACCACCGATGGCACGTGGGACACCTGGGATTTCCAGGTTGAGTCCACCGGCATCTTCGGCACGTTCGGCACCGGACTCACCGCCGCCGGGTCGGCGACCGCCTCGTTCGGCATCTTCGACGGCCTGCCGCACCACTACATGATCGAGGCCGTGGTGATCGGCGGGATCACCTCCGCCGACCTGTACATCGACGGCACCCCGGTCGCCTCCTACGGGGCGTTCGTGCCGCCCATGACCGGTACGCCGGGCAGCATCCGGTCGGTGGTGGTCAACCCGCTGGAGGAGGTCAACGGCACCGACTCCATGCCGATCATCGGCCACATTGCCGTGTGGAACCCGTACCCGACGTTTCCGCCCGACACCACCGCGGCGATGCACGGTCACGCCGGCGAGACCACCGCCGCCCGGTTCACCCGGCTGTGCGCCGAGCAGGACGTCGACGCCATCGTCGTCGGCAACCCGGCCGAGGCCCCGACGATGGGTGCCCAGCGCATCGCCACCTTCGCCGACCTGCTCGCCGAGATCGAGCGCACCGACGGCGGGATGGTGTACGAACCGCGTGACTGGCTGGGCCTGGTCCTGCGCACCGGGGCGAGCCTCGCCGACCAGGACGCCGCCCTCACCGTCGACTACGCCGCCGAGCAGGTGGCGCCCCCGTTGGCGCCGGTTCTCGACGACCAGAACACCCGCAACGACGTCACCGCCCGGTCCACGGCCACCGGCGGCACCGCCCGCGCCGTGCTGGAGTCCGGCCGCATGTCGGTGCTGCCGCCCCCGGCCGGGGTAGGGCGGGTCACCACGCAGGTCGACGTGAACCCGGCCGACGACACCCGCCTGCCCGACTACGCCGGCTGGGCCCTGCACCTGGGCACCGTCGATGAGGTCCGCTTCGCCAGCCTGACCGTGGACCTGGTCGCCAGCCCGGAGCTGCTCGACGCCGCGGCGTCGGTGGACGTCGGCGACCGGGTCACCGTGACCGGTCTGCCCGTCGACGTCGCCCCCGGCGAGGTGGAGCTACTCGTCCCCGGCTACACCGAGACGATCCCCTCCCACGGCCGGACCATCACCGTCAACGCCACCCCATACACCCCGTACGAGCAGGTCGCGACCGCCGACGGTGACCCCCGGGCACCCGCCGACGGGTCCACGCTGGCCGCCGGCCTCACCGCGCTGGGGCTGTCCCTGTCCCTGGCCAGCACCGCCGAAAACGGGCCGTGGACCACCGACCCGGCCGACTTCCCCCTGGACGTCCGCGTCGGTGGGGAACGGATCACCGTCTCGGCCATCACCGGGGCGGGCAGTCCGCAGGCCGCCACCATCACCGCCCGAGGTGTCAACGGGGTGCAGAGGGCGTGGCCCGCCGGCACCGAGGTTGACGTCTGGACCCCCGCCGTAGCAGCCCTGTGAGGAGCAGAGCATGTCGATCACCATTGCGTCGGGGATGCGACTCACCCCGGCCCGCCTCAACCGCCTGGCGCCGAAAGTGGCCCGTAAGACGGCCTCACAGGTGGTCAACAACTCGGCCACATTCGTCAACGACACCGCGCTGAGCGTGCCGGTAGAAGCGAACGCCCTCTACAAGGCCCACCTGTACATCGTCCAGAACAGCAACACCACCGCCGACTTCAAGTACCAGTTCTCGGCCCCGGCCGGCACCACCCTCACGAACTGGACGTTCATGTCCGGCAACACCGCCAACTGGACCACCATCATCGCCCCGTTGGGCGGGGTGACCGGCGTCAACGGCATCGGCGCGGACTCCCCGCTGAACGCCTGGGGCATCGTCGCGATCGGCGCGTCCGGCGGCAGCTTCACCGTCCAGTGGGCACAGAACACGCCCAACGTTAGCGACACCACCGTCAAGGCCGGCAGCTTCCTCGAACTGCTCCGCTTCGCCTGAGAGGACACCGATGGTCATCCCCACGAACGGGTACGTCCCCGACCGGGTCACCTACCACGTCCACAACCCGAACCCGATGGCGCGCGACCTGATCACCCTCGACATCACCATCAACGGCGAGAACACGATGGAGCCCGACGAGGCGGACGCCCTGCTCCGTCCGCACATGGAGGCGCTGCTCGCCGAGGTGGTGGCGGCATCGAGCGAGCCGTCCCTGCGGCTGCTGCGCACCTACCACGGCCGCCGCGACGAGGACCTCACCCCGGAGCCGCCGGCATGAGCGGCTACTACCTGGCTCCCGCCCTGGCCACGCTTCGGGACGAGATCAACCGGCGCTGGCCGCACCGGGACCGGACGTCGGACGGCTGGATCGGCGACACCGCCCACCAGGCCGAGCCGTCCGACCACAACCCCAACTCGCGGGGGTCGGTCGACGCCCTGGACATCGACGCCGACGGCGTCCACATGCCGACCATCATTGCGGCCGTGCAGCGGCACCCGTCCGCGCACTACTGGATCTGGCAACGCACCATCGCCGACGCCGACGACGGATGGCGCCCCCGGGAGTACACCGGCCGCAACCCGCACGACAAGCACATGCACGTCAGCATCCGACAGACCCGCACCGCCGAGCAGGACCGCCGGCCGTGGCTCGACGACCAGGAGGAAGAGGAGATGACCGAAGCGCAGATCGTTGCCGCCGTCCGCAAGGGCGTCCACGGCCTGCTGAAGGAGGCCGCCGCCGCTGCCGGCATGGAGACCGCCGGGGAACCCACGGCCACCGGCCGGCAGGTCCGCGACTACGTCACCGCGCTGGTCGACCGGGCCGTCGACGAGCCGACCATCACCGCCGGAGTCGTCGCCGCCCTCGACCCGGCCGCGTTCGCCGCCGCCCTGCCCCACGACCTGGCCGAGCGGGTCGCCGCCGAGCTGGCCGACAGGCTCGCGTCATGACCGACCCGCTCGGCCCGGTCACCATCACCGCCCGGGAGGTGTACGACGCGGTCATGAAGGTGGCCGCCTCCGTCGACCGGCTCGTCAACCAGGGCGACGGGCACGGGGAGGACATCCGCGACCACGAAACCCGGCTCCGCGCGCTGGAGGCCGGCCGGTGGCCGTTGCCGGCCGCGTCTCTGCTCATCGGCCTGGCCGCGCTCGGCGTGGCCCTGCTGCCCATCCTGACGAAGTGAGGAACCCGTGAAGAAGCTCCGCCCCTACGCGAAGGCCACCGTCGGCGCCCTGGTCGCCGGACTCACCGCGCTGGGTACCGCCCTGGCCGACAACCAGGTGACCCCGGTCGAGTGGATCGCCGTGGCCCTGGCCGCCCTGGCCGCCCTGGGCACCCTCGGTGTGGTGTACGCCGTACCGAACCGGACCGCCGGCCGGTGAGCAAGCCGAAGCCGACGCCACCACCGAAGCCGGAACCGGTCCGCACGACCAGGCCGACCGGTCCGGCCGGGCCCCGGCCACCGGCACCACCACGCGGACGCTGACCGGGCACAGGGGGACGACCTGTCCCTCTGTGCCCCACCGGAGTTGAGAGTGACGGCCTGTCACTCTCAACTCCGGCTACTGCTCGTCGACGCGCTGGTGGGTCCTGTGCTCGCGGATCCACGCGAGCACCTCATCGCGATTCCAGATCCGCATCCGGCCGTTGCCGACCACGTCGACCGGCTCCGGGAAACCGGGCCGCCGGACGATCTCCGTCGCCCGGGTACGCGACACCCCGCCGAGCATCTCGGCGACATCGGCCAGGGCAGCGAGTCTCACGCCGCGACCGTAGGCAGGTAGACGGTTGCCGGTCCGGCACTTGCCGACTTGACGGGGTCGAAGTGGCAAGTGAGGCTGTTGTGGTCACCCCACAACCCCGGAGGGTCACCACATGATCAGCGAACACGCCGCCCTGCTCGGCGCACCCACCGCCGTACAGGCCATCTGCCGGACGCCCGGCATCGGCGAGCACGTACCCCACCGCCCGGACTGGGAGTGCGCCGCGCCCGGCTGTGGCGAACCGTGGCCGTGCCCGGTCGCCCGGGCCACCATCGGTGCTGCCGCCCCCGACCGGGTCAACCTGTCCATCACGATGGCGACGATCCTGACCGCCGCTGTCGCCGACCTGGGGGAGTCCGTCGACCCGGGGGAGCTGTTCTACCGGATGCTGCGCTGGACCCGGTGATGCTGCCCGTCACCGACCCGACAGTCGGCATTGCCGGGCGCCGATACCGTGAGCTGATGGGACGTCGCGTCATCGTCGCCGCCGTCATCGTCGCCCTGGCCGCCGCCGGCTGCTCCACCGGTAGCCAGCCCGGCCCCGCCGCCGACCGGACGCCGGCCGGCACCCCGACCACCGCCGCCGCACCCCCGGCCAGCACCGACCCCGGACCGGCGCCGGGACTCCGGGACTGGATCTACCTGGTCGGCACCGAGATGCGGCCCGGCATCTACACCACCACCGTGCCCGCCGACCACGGCCACCCCTGCTACTGGGCCAGACTGCGCAGCTTCGGCCAGCCCGGCTCCGTGATCGCCGAAGGCAACCCCGAACCCGGGCAGACCGTCCAGGTGACCGTTCTGCAGGACGACCGCGGCTTCAAGGTGTCCAACGGCTGTACCTGGCAACCCGCCCAGCAGGTGTAGACCGGCTGCCGTCATTACTGATGACGGCAGGAAGGGGGTACGCAGTGCGTACCCCCTTCGCCAACCGTTGGGCAGAGGCCAACGATTGCCCACAACTCCGTCACCGCGACGGAGTCAACCACCGCCGTAACAGAGGTGGTTGATAGGGACAGCCTGTCCCCATCAACCGTGGGCCTATCCCCACGGTTGCAAGCCGATGTCCGGTTTAGGTTAGCGATGCCCGTTCCCGCTGCTCACCGCAAGGGGAGCGATTCGCTCCCTTGCAAGGGGGCGTACACAATCCGTACCCCCTCGGAGGGTGTTGCTCCCATCAACACCCCGGGATCTGCACTGCTGTTACGGCAGTGGAGGCCCTGCCCTCATCAGTAGTGAGCGCAGGGGGTGTCATCAGTGGTGACACCCCCTGCTGTTACCGCTGTTACGGCAGGAACTGCTACCGGCTGTCCCGCACGATCCGGGCCGCCTCGACCAGGCCCGCCGCGATCTGCTCCGCTTCCTCCGGGCTGTACCCGTCCCGCAACTCGACGATCATCACCTCGGCCGCACCGCGCTCCCCGGTGGACAGGTTGTCGCACGCCACGATGTCCACCTGGGCCACCCGCTGACCGTCCCGCTCGACGACCGCCACGGTCCGGGTGTGCTGCCGCAGGTCACAGATGCTGTCGTTGCGCAGCTCGGCCGGGTCGGCGTGGCTGACCGTGCACCACGGCGGGCAGGTGAGGAACGCCTCCACCTCGTCGAGCAGTTCGTCGGCCCCGTCGACCGGCGGCGGGTCGGCCCACCACTCGGCTTCCTCCGCCGCCCGGGCCAGGCCGGCGACCGGCAGCGGCTCGTCGGGCGGGAACACCCCGACTTCCCGGGCGAGCGCCTCCAGGTCGTCGCGGAACTGCTCGTACGGCACGTCCCCGCTGTCGTGGGCCCGGATGATGTCCGCCAGCCGGCCGAACTTCTCCGGGTTCGCGTCCCGGGCCCGGCGAACCAGTTCGGCATCCAGGAACTCCTGGATCTCGTCGTGCAGCACCCGCCGGCCAACCTGGTAGACGAGTTCGGTCGGGTCATCGATGAACTCGGCGAGGAACTCGAAAGCGTCCCGGGCGCCATCGCGACGGCCAGCGTGCATCCCCGCGTCCATAGAGGTGTCGATGACCGCGTCCAAGTCGGTGCTGGTGTACCGCTCCCGGCGGAACCGGCTGGCCAGCGCCCGGGTGCCGGGCCGGGTGCTCGGCTGCTCCCACCGCTTCCGGCGGGGAGTCCGGGCGCTCACCGGGTCACCTGCTCGGCGGGAGCGTTGACAGTGATGTACGTGACCACCCGCACCGACCAGCCCGGCAACGCCTGATGCTGGCTCGCGCGGCTTACCTCGGCGCCGAACGAGTCGAACCACCGGTCGGCACCCAGGATCGGCTTGCCGCCGGCCGCCGGGTCCGGCAGGGACAGGTACCGGGTCCAGGCCCACACGCCGCCGGGGAAGTCGTTGCCCAGGTGCAAGACCAGGGTGTGGTCGTGGCCGATGCGGATGTCGGTGGGGATGGGCAGGCTGGACATGATGCCGGCCATGACGAGAGCGAACGCCTGTTCGCGCGTGGCCAGGATGGCTGGAATGATGGACACGGGTCAGACCTCCATAGTCTGATCAAGTCCCCGGGCGGAGGGTCAGAGCTCCGTTCCGGGGGCGTCTAAGGGCAGATGAATCCGCCCGATAACCTCCCCGTCTACGCTCGTCGGTGACCTGCGTTTTCCCTGGTGTGGCACAGCGCGTGGGCTAGGACTCCCCGAAGATGCCCGGCGAACCGAAACGGGTTCAACCGTCCAAGGACCGGGACCGGGACCGGACCGCCGGTTCCTAGCCGGACCGCGTACGACGCGCACCGCAGATGGGTGGCTGCCATCGGTAACCATCCGGTGGGCTCCGTGGCGAGCTGGCGTACCTGGTCAGCAAGGTACGCGGCACCGCCGCGCAGCGGCTACTCTGCGCGTCCGATCACGGACATCGGATAACGATCAAGTAACGGGCGCGAACCTTTCCCGGCCCACGCCGAGTCTGTCTGGGCATCGGTCCCACCGGGGGCCGGGAAGGGCGTGGCATGAAGCTGGTCTTGAGACGGGCACGCGAGGCACGCGGGCTGCTGCTCGCCGCCGCTGTCGCGGCACTGGTCGCCACCGCACTGGTCACCGGTCTGTCCGAATACAACCGTCGGGCCACCGACGCCGGACAGCGGGCCGTGCTGCGGGCCGCCACGGCCGAGGAACGCAGCCTTCTGGTCAGCGGCGCCGGTGGCCGGGACGCCGCCGAATTCGCCGCCCGGGACCGGGCCGTCCGCACCGAGTTCGCCGCCGGGGTCGAGGGGGTCCCGGTGACCGTCGCCGGTGCCCGGTACGGCACCGGTCGGCAACTAACCGGTGACCTCGGCCCGGCCGCCCCCACCGGCGGCGATCCGGTCTTCGCCGCCCTGGTCACCCTGGACGACCTGGCCAACCGGGCCGAACTCGTCGACGGCGAGTGGCCCGCGCCCGGCGGTGCGCCGCTGCGGGTCACCCTGCCCGAGAAGGTCGCCACCACGCTGGGGCTGACGGTGGGGGAACGGATCCCGTTGACCGACCGCAGCACCGAGAAGACCAGCGAGGTGACGCTGGTCGGCACCTGGCGCCCCCGCGACCCGACCGACCCGTACTGGCGGCTCGCCCCGGGCGTCGGCGAGGGCAGCGCCGGATCGACCACCTCGTACGGGCCGTTCGTGCTGCACGCCGACGACTTCGCCGCCACCTTCCCGGGCGGCTTCTCGGCGAGCTGGCTCGTCGAACCGGACCTGGCCGCCCGGGCGCCGGCCGACCTGGTCGGGGTCAAGGACGCGATCGCCGGGATCGCCGCCGCCCTGCCGGAACGGGCGCAACTGGGCAGCTCGGCGCAGAGCATCACCCAGGTGGACCGGCTCATCGACCGGCTGGTCCGGGCCGACCTGGTCGGCCGGTCCGCGCTGCTCACCCCACTGCTGCTGATCGTCGTGCTGGCCGGGTACGCGCTGACCCTGGTCGCCGTGCTGCTCAGCGAGGACCGGCGCGGGCAGAGTGCCCTGCTGCGTGCCCGGGGTGCCGCCCGGTGGCAACTCGCCGGCCTGGCCGCCCGGGAGGCGACCCTGGTGGTGCTGCCCGCCGCGCTGCTGGCGCCCCCACTGGCCGCCCAGGCCCTGCGGCACAGTGCCGTCGGCACACCCACCGACACCGGGCTCGACCTCGGCGGCTCCCCGCTGACCTGGACGGTCGCCGTCGCGGTCGCCGCCGGTTGCCTGCTGGCCATGCTCTCCCCGGCGCTGCGGCACGGCGGCACCTACGTCGCCGACATGGCCGCCCGGTCCCGCCCCGCCCGGTCCGCCGCCGCCCAGCGCATCGGCCTGGACCTGGCCCTGGTCGGGCTGGCCGGGCTCGCCTGGTTCCAGCTACGCCAGTACTCCTCCCCGCTGGCCGGCGCGAACGGCCGGCTCGGCATCGACCCGCTGCTCGCCGCCGCACCCATCCTCGGCGTACTGGCCGGCGGGGTGATCGCCCTGCGACTGCTGCCACCGACCACCCGGTTCGCCGAACGGTTCGTCAACCGGCGACCCTGGACCGCCACCATGTTCGGCATGTGGCAGGCGGGCCGCCGCCCGCACGCCGGGCCGGTACTGCTGCTCGCCCTCGCCGTCGGGGGTAGCACCCTCGCCTGGTCACTGGTCACCACCTGGGAACGCTCGCAGGTCGACCAGGCCAACCACGAGGTTGGCGCCGATCTGCGCCTGGTCGAGTCCGACGGTGCCGCCCCGGCCGGGCGGGCCGCCCAGCTCGCAGCGCTGCCCGGGGTACGGCAGGCCGTCCCCGGCTGGCGGGACGACATCCGGATCGGCCCGGACAACACCGCCGCCACCGTCGTGGCGGTCGACGCGGTCGCCGCGACCCAGCTGGTACGCCTCAGCGACACCCTCACCGCCGACCCGCCCCGGCAGCTCCTCGACGGACTGGCCCGGGCCCGCCCGCAACCGGCCGGTGTTCCGGTAACGGCCGGGGCGCAGCGGCTCACCGGCACCGTCCGTACCCCGGTGGAAGGGACGTTCTCCCAGCGCGACATCACCGTCAACGCCCTCTTCACCACCGCCGACGGGCTGGCCTGGCGTACCCCGCTGCCCACCACCCCGAGCACCGGCGCACCCCGCGCCTTCGACGTGGCCCTGCCCGACGCGGGCGGCCGGGAGCTGCGGTTGGAAGGCTTCGAGCTGATCGGTGGACCGCTCGCCGGCACCGTCTACGGGATGTCGGTGACCGGACTGCGGACCGTCGGCGCGGACGGCACCAGCCAACCGGTGGACCTCGCCGCCGGCGGGGAATGGGGCGCGTCGGACGGCCGGGGCGGCTCCCCGGCCCCGGCGACCGCCGGCTCCGCAGCCGGTGGTGGCTCCGTCGAGGTGCGCTACACCGCACCCCGGCCCTCGGACTTCTTCGACCAGGTCTTCGTCCGCTACGCCGTCGTCCGGAACGCCCCGGTTGAGGCGGTACCGGCCCTGGTCACCCCGCAGGTGCTCGACGCCCTCGACCTGGGCGTCGGGGACCGCACCCCGTTCCAGCTCTCCGGGGTGACCCTGCCGATCCAGGTGGTGGGGGTGCTCGACGCGGTACCGGCCACCACCACCCCGGCCGCCATCCTGCTGGACCTGCCCTCGGCGGTGCACTGGCTGATCCAGGACCGGGGCGCGATCCGGCCCCAGCCGGAGTGGTGGCTCCAGGTCGACCCCGGCCAGCACACCGCCACCGCCACCGCCGCTGCGGCCCTGACCGGAGTCGGTGTCCTGGACCGCCAGGCGGTTGCCGACACCGCCGCCCGCGACCCGTACTGGCTCGGTGCGCGTACCGGCCTGCTGGCCGCCGCGTTCGGCGCGGTGCTGCTCGCCCTGGTCGGCCTCGCCGTCGACGTCTGGGCCACCGCCCGGCGCCGGATCAGTGAACTGGCCGTCCTGCACACCCTCGGCGCCACCCCCCGGCTACTGGTCCGGGCGCTGCTCGCCGAGCAGGCGTTCCTCGCCGGGATCGGCGTCGGTGTCGGCCTGCTGGTCGGTGCCGGAGTGGGCGCCACCATGGCCCCGCTGGTGATCCTCAACCGGGCCGCCGGACGGCCCGTACCGCCGGCCGCCTTCGAACTGCCCTGGCTGGCGACCGGCGGTACCGCCGCCGGGCTGCTGCTGGCGGCCCTGACGTTCAGTGCCATGGTCGCCGTCGGCATCCGCCAGCGGGTGGCGGCGGCCCAGCTCCGGATCGGGGGAGACCGATGAGCCCGTTGAGCGCCCTGCGCCGGGTACGCGCCTACGGCGGACAGTTCACCCTGCTGGCGGTCCTGGCGATGGTGACCGCCCTGCTGGTCACCGGGGTACCCCGGATCGCCGACCGGCTCACCGAGGAAGGGCTGCGCCAGTACCTCGCCGCCCAGCCGGCCACCCAGCGGGACATCCTCTACACCGCCGACCCCGGCGGCTCCGGACTGTCGATGACCAACGCGCCCGCCCGGGCCGGCAAGCTCGCCGAGCTGCACCAGGCGATGCCCGAACCGCTGCGCCGGGTGATCGGCGAGCAGTGGTACGCCGCGCAGACCGGCTTCCTCACGACCAAGGGGGCCGACCTCACCGCCGCCCGGCTCCGGGTGGAGCTGGGTCTGCGGACGGTGAGCGGGGTACGCGAGGCGGCCACCCTGACCGGGGGGCGGTGGCCGACCGACGACCGTGAGCCCCGCAGCCCGATCGAGGTGGCGCTCGCGGTCGACGTGGCCCGGCAGCTCGGCCTGAAGGTGGGCAGCAGGCTGTGGATGTCGGTACTCGGCCCGGATGGCGAGACCGAGGTGAGCCGCACCGCCGTGGTGGTGACCGGCATCTTCGCCGCCGCCGACCAGGCCGGTGGGATCTGGGACTCGCTGCCCACCCCGCTGCGGGTGGCCCCACCGATCGGGGACGGCCCGTTCCTGGCGGTCGCGGTGACCAGCGACGCGCACATCGACGCGGTGCGCTGGCCGGTCACCTACAGCTGGCGGTACCGGGTCGACAACGGGCGGATCGACGCCCGGGACCTGGCCGCGGTGACCGCCGCCGCCGCCGAGATCACCCGCAACCGGCCGCCGGAGCTGCGCCTGTCCCAGGGCGTGGACCTGCTGCTCGACGACTTCGTCGACTCGCTGACCGCCAGCCGTACCCTGCTGGCCGTCATCTCCGCCGGGGTGCTGGCCACCCTGGCCGGACTGGTCGGGCTCGCCGCCGCCCTGGCAGTACGCCGCCGCCGGGCCGAGTTCGTCCTGCTCCGCGCCCGTGGCGGGTCATCCGGTACGGTCGCCGGCCGGAGCCTCGTCGAGGCCCTGCTGGTGATCCCGCTCGCCGTGGCGGCCGGCTGGTCCGCCGGGCTGCTGCTTCCCGGCTCGTCGGCCGGGGCCACCTGGCCGGTGGCCGTCGTCGCACTGCTGATCACGCTGGCCCTGCCGGTACTGACCCTGGCCAGCCGGGGTGGCCCGGCCGGCCGTCAGGACGTGACCTCGGCCCGTCCCTCGGTACGCCGGCTTACCGCCGAGGTCACCGTGCTGGTGGTGGCGGTGCTGGCGGCGTATCTGCTGCGCCGGCGCGGCCTGGCCGACGACGGGACCATCGATCCGCTGCTGGTGTCGGTGCCGGTGCTGCTGGCGGTGGCCGCCGCGCTGGTGGCGCTGCGCGCGTACCCGTGGCCGGTGCGGCTGGCCGGCAACCTGGCGGCCCGGTCCCGGGGCAGCGTCGCCTTCCTCGGCCTGGCCCGCGCGGGTCGCGGATCGGCCACCGCGCCCCTGGTCGTCGTGGTGATCGCGGTCGCCACCGCCGCCTTCTGCGGGGTGGTGGCCACCGGTATCGGCGACGGCCGGGACCAGGCCGCCACCCGGGCCGTACCCGGGGACGCACTGCTCACCGCCGAGGGCTTCGCCCCGGACACCCGGGACCAACTCGCCGGGCTGCCCGGGGTCCGGGCGGTCATGCCGCTGCTCGCCCAGACCGGTCAACCGATCTTCCCCGACACGGCCCGCCAGGCGGCCGACGTGTCGAACGTGTCGGTGCTGATGGTGGACGGTCCCGCGTTCGCCCGGGTGGTCGCCGACGCGCAGGTGGCGGTCGACCTGCCGGGCGCGTTGACCGGGCCGGTCCCGGCGGACGGGCCGGTGCCGGCGCTGGTCTCCCCGGCGGTCGCCGCAGACCTGTCCGCCGCCGGGCTCACCGACCCGTTCGTCCAGGTGCAGGGCAGCCGGTACGCCTTCCGGCCCGCCGGCACGGTCGACGACTTCCCGCTGCTGACCGGGGCCGGTGACCGGTTCGTGGTGCTCGCCTGGCCGGCCCGCCCGGCGTTCGCCGAACGTCCCCTGACCCCGACCGGTTTCCTGCTCGCCGGTACGCCGTCGGATCCGGCGGCGCTGCAACGGCTCGGCGACGACGGCCAGCGCCGGTACCACGAGACGGGTCTGGTCACCGGCGGCGCACCGGATCGGCCCAGCGTGGTGACCACCTGGGCGCAGGCCCGCGCCGACCTGGGTGGGCGGGGCGTCAACGGGCTGCTCAGCTTCGCCTTCGTCGCCGGTACCGGCGGGGCGGTGCTGCTCGGGCTGCTCGCCATCGCCTTCGCCGTACTGGCCGGGGCCCGCAGCCGGGGCCAGGTGCTCTCCCGGCTGCGCACCCTCGGCCTGTCCCGCCGGCAGTGGCGGGGGTTGCTGGCACTGGAACTCGCGCCGCTGGTCGGGGCCGCCGTGCTCACCGGCGCGGTGGTCGGCGCACTCCTGCCGGTGCTGCTCAACCCGGTCCTCGGCCTGGCGGAGTTCACCGGCGGCGCCCCGGTACGGGTGCAATTCGAACCCGGTCTCGTCGGCGGCATCGTCGGGCTCGGGGCATTGGCCCTCGGCTTCGCCGTCGTGGTGGAGGCCCTGAACAACCGCCGGATGCGTCTCGGTGAGGTGCTCCGGCTCGGAGAGGAGAGCTGACATGACGGCTACCGCTGAGGCTTCCGCCGTACCGGATCTCGCCACCCTCCAGCAGCGCGCCGCGCAGCGGGCGGCGGAACGCGCCGGGGGCAGTGACCGGCTGCGCGGGCACATCGTCTGCGACGGGCTGGTCCGGATCTTCAAGACCGAAGGGGTCGAGGTGGTCGCGTTGCAGGGCCTCGACCTGGTGATCGACCGGGGGGAGCTGCTGGCCATCGTCGGCGCCTCCGGCTCGGGCAAGTCGACCCTGTTGAACATCCTCTCCGGGCTGGACACCCCGACCGCCGGGATCGCCCGGGTCGCCGACTACGACCTGCTCGCCCTCTCCGCGCGTCGTCGGCTCAGTTACCGGCGGAAGGTGGTCGGCTTCGTCTGGCAGCAGACCGGCCGGAACCTGCTGCCGTACCTGACCGCCCGGGAGAACGTCGAGCTGCCGATGCGCCTGGCCGGGCGGCTGCGCGGCCGGGCCGGCCGTCGCCGGGCGATGGACTTGCTGGAGATGGTCGGGGTGGCCCACCTGGCCGGCCGGCGACCGGCCCAGCTCAGCGGCGGTGAACAGCAGCGGTGCGCGGTGGCGGTGGCGGTGGCCAACGACCCGGAGGTGCTCTTCGCCGACGAGCCGACCGGTGAACTCGACGAGGCCACCGGCGCGGACGTGTTCGGGGCGCTGCGCACCATCAACGCCGAACTCGGGGTCACCATCGTGGTCGTCACCCACGACCACGCCGTGGCCGACCAGGTGCGCCGGACGGTCGCGATCCGCGACGGCCGGACCGCTTCCGAGGTACGCCGGACCGCCCGGATCGGTGACGACGGCAGCACCGAGCTGGTCAGTGAGGAGTACGCGGTACTGGACCGGACCGGACGGATGCAGTTGCCGGCGGCGTTCGTGGACGCCCTGGCGCTGCGGGAGCGGGTCCGGCTCACCCTGGAGCCGGACCACGTGCAGGTCCGCCCCGGTCAGGAACAGAGTCAGTCAAATGGGGGGAGTGGGGAATGAGCGAGCGGAGCACAGCGGTGCTGGCCGGGGTGACCACGGAGGAGGTCGTCCGGGCCGAAGGGCTCAGCCGGGTCTTCGGCCGGGGTGAGCATGCGGTGCACGCGGTACGGGACGTCTCCTTCACCGCGCTGCGCGGGGAACTGGTGGCGATCCGGGGCCGGTCCGGTGCCGGGAAGACCACCCTGCTGAACCTGATCGGTGGCCTGGACCGGCCGAGTGCCGGTCGGGCCGTGGTCGCCGGGCAGGACGTGACCGCCGCGGGTGAGCGGGAACTGCTGGGGCTGCGCCGGGGCACCATCGGCTTCGTGTTCCAGACCTTCGGCCTGATCCCGATCCTCTCGGCCGCCGAGAACGTGGGCGTACCGCTGCGGCTGGCCCGGGTGCCGGCGGCCGAGCGGGAGGAGCGGGTGGCCGTACTGCTGGAACTGGTCGGCCTCGGGGGGCACGCGGCGCAGCGGCCGTACGAACTCTCCGGCGGCCAGCAGCAGCGGGTGGCGGTGGCCCGGGCCCTGGCCAACGAACCGGACCTGCTGATCGCCGACGAGCCGACCGGCCAGCTCGACTCGGAGACCGGCCGCTCGATCATGGACCTGCTGCGTGCGGTGGTACACGCGCGGGGCATGACCGCGCTGGTCGCGACGCACGACCCGAACCTGATCGAGCTGGCGGACCGTACCCTCACCCTGCGCGACGGCCGACTCGTCGACGACTGACGGCGGGATGCCGGGCGTGGGCACCCGGTGGGCCCGACCTGTGGGTTCACCGGGTGCCCACGCCCGGATCAGCTCGCGGGTGTGGCGGCGGCCCGGGGCGGCCCGGCGGCGGCCCGGCGGAGGACGACGAGCGGCGGAGACGCTGTCGAGCTGCTCCGGTTGTGCTATCGGTGCCGGCGGTGCCCATCCGCTCCGCCTGCCCCGTCCGCCCCGTTCGCTGTGTCTGCCCCGTCTGCCCCGTCTGCCCCGTTCGCTGCGTCCGCCCCGTTCGCCCTGTTCGCTGCGTCCCGTTCGCTGCGTCCGTCCGTCTGCTCCGTCTGTGCAGGCAGCTCGACAGCGTCGCCGATGCCGCGATGACACCGCCGGTCAGAGGACCAGTTTCATCCCCTCGTGACTGGCCTCGAAGCCGAGTGCGGCGTAGAACCGCCTCGCGTCGGAGCGGCGCTTGTCGGTGGTCAACTGCACCAGTCCGCAGCCGCGCTCCCGGGCCTGGTCGATCGCCCAGGTGATCATCGTCCGGCCGAGCCCGCCGCCCCGGCGGTCGGTGCGGACACGTACCCCTTCGATCTGGGCGCGCTCGCCACCACGGCGGGTGAGTGACGGGATGAAGGTGAGCTGGAGCGTGCCGACCACGTCGCCGTCGACGTCGGCAACCACCAGAACGTTGCGCGGGTCGGCGTCGATCGCGTCGAACGCCGCCCAGTAGGCCGCGTCCACATCCTCGCCGACCACCTCGCGACTGACGCCGAACCGGTCGTCGGCGAGCAGCGCCACGATGGCGGGTACGTCGGACCGTTGTGCCTCGCGGAAGACCACGTCACCCATGGGGCACCATAATGCCTCATGGACGCACTGCTGCTGCCGTTCCGCAAGATCTACCGGGTCACGGTCTGGTTCGCCAACTCGCCCCGGACGTTGATCCTTTCCTATCTCCTGATGATCGTGGTCTCCGGCATCATCTACGGTCAGGTCGAGAACCGCAGTGCCGGTGACGCGGTCTGGTGGGCGGTGGTCACCGCCTCCACCGTGGGCTACGGCGACATCTCGCCGACCACCTGGCAGGGGCGGACCCTGGCCGCGCTGCTCATCTCCACCATGGTGCTGCTGGTCATCCCGCTGATCACCGCGCACTTCGCGAGCAAGCTGATCGTCGACGAGGACGCCTTCCGGCACGACGAGCAGGAGGAACTCAAGGCCAACCTGCGCGCGGTACGGGCCCTGCTGGAGCAGTTGGCTGCCCGGGAGGGCCTCACCCCGGACGACCTGGCCGGCACGATCGAGGCCGGCCCGACCGTCAAGGTCGATCCGTTTCGCGGCGTGGGCCGGAGCACCGGGTCGGCCCCCGTCAGCGGGCCGGGCAGCGCTGCCCGGCCGGAGGAACCGTCAACCCGATCAGGTAGGCGTCGACGGCTGTGGTGATGCAGGAGGTCTGCGGGTAGGCGGTGTGCCCCTCGCCCTCCCAGGTCAGCACCTGACCGACCCCGAGCATCGCGGCCAGCTTCGGAGTCTGCTCGTACGGCGTCGCCGGGTCACCGGTGGTGCCGACCACCAGGATCGGCGGCGCGCCGGTCGCCGGGCCGGTCGGGTACGGGTCCGGTCGGGCCGGCCACGTCGTGCAGCTCAGCAGCCCCACCGCCAGCGCCGGGCCGAAGAGCGGGTACCGCTGCCGCCACTGCGACTGCAACGCGCGGACCCGGGCCACGTCCGGCCGGTCCTCGGTGTCGGCGCAGTTCACCGCCAGATTGGCGTCGAACAGGTTGGAATAGTCGCCGTCGGCGTCCCGGCCGGCGTACGCGTCGGCCAACCGGAACACGCCCTGCGGATCACCCGCGGCGAGGCGGTCGAGCGCCTGGGCCAACTGCGGCCACTGCGCCTCTGAGTAGAGCGACGAAATCACCGCGTAGAAGATCCAACCCGGGGTGGCGGTCCGGCCGTCCGCCCCGCGTACCGGGGACACCTCGGCCTTGGCCAGCGCGTCGGTCAACGCCCGACGGGCGTCCGGGGCGATCGGGCAGGAACCGGTGTCCGCCGCGCACCAGCGGGTGAAGGTGTCGAACGCCCGCTCGAACCCCTTCGCCTGGCTCTCCGACCCGGCGATGTAGTCCTGCTCCGGGTCGATCGCACCGTCCAGCACGAACGCCCGTACGTTGCGCGGATAGAGTTGGGCGTACGTCGCCCCGAGCAGGGTCCCGTACGAGTACCCCAGGTAGGTCAGCTTCTCGTCACCGACCGCGGCCCGGACCGCGTCCATGTCCCGGGCCGCCTGCACGGTGGCGTAGAGCGGCAGCTGCGCGCCGTACTTCGCCCCGCAGGCGGCACCGATCCGCTGGTTGAGCGCCACCAGGCCGTCGAAGGCGGCCTGGTCCACCGGGTCCGGGTCGGCCCCGAAGGTGGCGTCCAGGTCGCCGTCGGAGATGCACTTCACCGGGCTGGACCGGGCCACCCCGCGCGGATCGAAACCGACGATGTCGAACCGCTCGGTCACCCGCTCCGGCAGCCCACCCAGGTTCGCCGGGAAGGACAGGTACACGGCCGTGTCGACGCCCGAACCACCCGGACCGCCCGGGTTGATCACCAGCGAGCCGATCCGGTCCCGCTGCCTGGTCGACCGGGCCCGCAGCAGGGAGATCCCGAAGGTCTCCCCGGTACCGGGCAGCGCGCTCGCGCCAGCCGTCGGGCTCGCACCCGGCGCCGGTGGTGCAGCCCAGTTCCGGGGTACGGCGATCGTCGCGCAGTCGTAGCGCATGTCCGGCGCGGTCCGGCCGGCCAGCTCACGCGGGATCTCCGGGCAGGGCCGCCAGTCCGGTTCGCCGCCGACCGGGGCGGCCCGGTTCTCCTCCCCGTCGGTACGCGGCGCGAAGGCCGGCAGCGTGCAACCGGCGCTGGCCACCACCACCGCCATCAGCCAGGCCAGCCTGGTCCGGACGCGCACGCGGTGGCCGTCGGTCCGGCGCCCGGTCACGCGGTGGCCGCCGGATCGCCGTGCAGTACCTGGTCCACGTCGTAGCGGACCGGCCGGTCCAACTGGTCGTACCCGCACGAACGCGGGTCACGGTCCGGCCGCCAGCGCAGGAAGCGGGCGGTGTGCCGGAACCGGTCACCCTCCATCGCGTCGTACGCCACCTCGGCCACCAGCTCCGGGAGCAGCGGCTCCCAGTCCAGGCTCTTCTTGCCGCTCCACCGGCTCGGCGCGCCCGGAATCCGCTGCCCCGACTCGTGGTCCCCGTGCGTCCACGGGTGGCCCTCCACCCCGGTGCGGTACGGCGCCAACTCGTCCAGCAGTTCCTGCCGGCGGGTCATGGTGAACGACGCCGACGCGCCGACGTGGTGCAGTACGCCCGCGTCGTCGTAGAGGCCGAGCAGCAGCGAGCCGACCACCGGGCCGGACTTGTGCCAGCGGAACCCGGCGATCACCACGTCGGCCGTGCGCGCGTGCTTGACCTTGAGCATCAACCGTTTGCCCGGCTCGTACGGCAGGTCCGCCGGCTTGGCGATCAGACCGTCCAGTCCGGCACCCTCGAACACCTCGAACCAGCGTCGCGCGGTCGCCGCATCCGTGCTGATCTGCGTGACGTGGACCGGTGGCCGTACGTGCGCCAGGGCCGCCTCCAGTTTCGCCCGGCGCTGCGGGTACGGCAGCTCCAGCAGCGACTCGTCGCCCCACGCCAGCAGGTCGAAGGCGACGAAGTCCGCCGGGGTGGTCTCGGCGAGCAGCTTCACCCGGGACGCGGCGGGGTGGATGCGCTGGTTGAGCTGGTCGAAGTCGAGCCGGGGCTGCCCGTCCGGACCGTCCCGCCGGATCACGATCAGCTCTCCGTCGACCGCGCACCGCTCGGGCAACTGCCGGCGGGCCTGCTCCACCACCTCCGGGAAGTACCGGGTCAGCGTCTTGCCGCCCCGGTTGGCCAGCTCCACCTCGTCGCCGTCGCGGAAGATGATGCACCGGAAGCCGTCCCACTTCGGCTCGTACGTCATGCCGTCGCCGGTGGGCAGCTCCGACACGCTCTTGGCCAGCATCGGTTCGACCGGCGGGTTGATCGGCAGCTTCACGGCGACCAGTCAACCAGACCGGACCGACGTCGTGGTGCAGATCACCGTCCCACCCGTCGCACCGGTCCCAGTCGTGGCGGAGTTTTCGCAGCTCAGCGCTACCGTCGCGGGATGCGGGGGTGGGTCTGCGAGTGCTGTGGCCGGTGGGAGGTGACCGTCGAGCTGATCCGGGGTCGCTACCGCTACCGGCTGGCGCACCGGTACCGCGCCGAGGTGGGCGGCGGCCGGAACGTGCTCGGTGAGGTGAACTCGGTGGCGGCACTGGAGACACTGCTGCGCACCCGTACCCCGCTCACCCTGGCCGACCTGCGCGAAGCCGGCTGACCCGGGACCCAAACCTGCCCGGCTGACCCGGGAGCCTGCCTGCCCGCCCGGCGGTGGCGTCACCGTTTCATCGCCCCGTCGGCGATCGCGTCGGCGGCCTCGCCGATCGCCACGCCCACGATCTCCAGGCGCCGGACCAGCTCCCGTTCCTTCAGCTTCATCGCGTCCACCGGGCACTCGCCGGAGAAGATCCGGGAGATCTCGTACTGGTACATCCGCCGGATCGCGCCACCGGCCTTCTTCGCCTCGAAGGCGTCCCGCACCACTGCGGACGGACCGGCGGCCAGGTCACGCACCGCCTCCTCCAGCGCGTCGATTCCGACGAGGACCTGGTCGAGCAGGGGAGCGAAACGGATCTGGTCGGGTACCCGGTAGAGGTGCGACTCGCGGACGAAATCCCGCAACGAATCGAGTACGTCGTCGATCGAGCGGGACAACCGGAACAGGTCCTCCCGGTCGATCGGGGTGACCAGGGCGTCCCGTAGTTCGTCGACCAGCCGGCGGCGCTCCGCATCCCCCAGGTGCTCGATGGCGCGCATCTGCTCGTGTGCGCCGGTCCGGCCCACCTCGCCGCCGATCATCGCCATCGCCAGCCGCGCGCCCTCCCGGGTCGCGCCGAGCTGGCCGAGCAGGGCGGCGGTCAGCGCGCCGTCCATCCGACCGGTCAACAGGTCCCGGATCCGCCGTAACCGTTTCACGTACCCGCCTGTCCGGTCATGCGATCAGCCCGGCTCATCCCGTCAACTCCCGACCGACCAGGGCGGCGAGGGCGGCGACGACCAGGGTCACCGGCAGGGTCACCAGCCAGGCCAGCACGATCCGGGCGGCGGCGTACCAGCGCACCCGGCCGCTGCTCTGCGCGATGCCGGCGCCGATCAGTCCACCCGCGATGGCCTGGGTCATCGACACCGGCGTACCGATCGCCGCGCAGGTGATCACGGTCAGGCCGGCACCCACCTCGGCCGCCACCCCGTGCAACGGGCGGGAGGCGATGATCCCGTAGGAGAGCACCCGACCGGCCTTCGGCATGCCGTACAGCGCGCCGACCGCGAACAGTCCGGCGACCAGGGCTGTGTACGTCAGCGGCGCGTCGGAGAAACCCAGCGCGATCATGAAGAGGGCGAGCATCTTCTGCCCGTCGTTCGCCGCGTACGCCACCGACTGCACGGCGAAGGCCGCCACGTGCCAGTGCGGCAGCCCGCCGTTGCGGGTGACCCCGACCAGCAGCCGGACCGCCAACCAGGCGGCCGACCCGCCGACGAACGGCGAGGCCACCCCGACCAGCAGCACCAGCGCCACCCAGCCGGGGGAGACCGGCAGGCCCCAGCCCAGCCCGGCCCCGGTCAGCCCGCCCACGATGGCCAGGGTCAGGCTGGTCGGCCAGCCCCGGGAGCTGAGTACCGTCACCACCGCCAGGGCGGCGACCACCGCCACGGTCATCGCCGGCCCGCCGTCGGGCGAGTCGAACGTGGCCAGTCGGGTCACGAAGGTCAGCGCCACCTGGTGGGTGACCAGCGGGACCAGGGCCACCAGGACCACCAGGGTGAGGATCCCGGTCAGTGGTCGTACGCTCGGCAGTTTGAGCCCGGTGGCCAGCAGCGCGCCCCCGTCGTTCATCCCCGCCACCACCGCGAACAACCCGGCGACCACGATCTCCCACGGCACCGCCCCACCCATCCGGCCACCGTCGCGTCACCCGGCGGTGGTCTCCAGCTAGATGCTCGACCCCCGTGAACGGTGATGACCCGGCTGGACGGGCAGTCGGGTACGGCGCAGCCAGTTCGGCGCGGCGCGCTGCATACTCCTCCGCCTCTTCCCAGCCGGGTCACCTCACCAGTCACGATAGCCCCGTAGTGGGCTAATTAGGCAAAAAGGGCGATAATTCGCCTGGGTCGGCGCGGGCACGAGGTAGCCCTCCGCCCCCTTTGCTCTGCTTCAGCGGAGGCAACACCGACCTTCCGGGTACGCCCGCGCCCGGTCCACCATGGCCGCCCACTCCCCGGCCACCCGGGCCAGCCCGTTGGCGTACCGCCGCTCGAACCGGACCAACTCCGGGGCGACCACCGCGAGCGCCACCTCGTACGCCGTCCGCCGGCACCGGGCGTCCGCCCTGGCTGCCGCGCGCTCCTGCTCGACCACCGCGGACCAGGCCGGTCCACCCACCCCGCCGTAGCCCGGCAGCGACGCCGGGCCGATCCGGGCGCCGATCAGCTCGATCAGCTCACCGTAGGTCGACACCGGGAAACCGTCGGCCCGCATACAGTCCGGGTACGACCGGCCGGCCGCCCGGACCCGCCAGTCCTTCGCCACCCGGGTCAGCACTTCCTGGTACGCGCTGTTGAGCGGAACCCAACTCGGCGGAAAGTGGATTTCTCCGACGCCGTGCGGTGCCGGACAGGCGATCACCGCCTCGTCGTACCGCCGCCGGGCCGCCGGGTCGAGCCGTTCGTAGGCCGAGCTGATCGCGTCCTGTTCCGCCTGCTGAGCTGCGGACAGGGCGAACCGCTCCGGGTCGGCCAGGCCCAGGGTCTGCGGGGTCAGCGGGGTCAACCAGAGCCCACCGTCCACCGGGAGACTCTTCGACCCCGCGTACGGATCGGCGAAGGGTAGCGTCGGATAGGACAAGCCGGTCCGGGCCAGACAGTCCCGGACCGGATCCTGGTACGCGTGGTACAGCAGGATCTCCCCGGCGCTGCGCTGCCCTGGAGTGCCGTTGATGACCTGGGACAGTCTGGCCAGCCGGTCGATCGCCGCCTGTCGGGCGGCGCCGGTGAGAGTGGGCGGCTGCACGCCCGACCAGAGCGAGAGCACGCTCAGCAGCGCGAGTGCCCCGGCGACCGCCCGCCGACCCGGTAGATCTTGGCGACAACCGGCCCTTCCAAGGGCCTTTTGCCACCAAGATCGCCTGCTACCGGTGGTGCTCGTAGCAGCGCTCCCGCTCCGGACCGGCTTTTCCGACGAAGCCGGTCGACACCTCGCCACCTGCTTTGGTGACCACCAGGCTGGCCAGCGACGGCTCACCTCGCTGGATGCAGTCGTGGGCCAGAAGATCGAGCGGCCGGGACAGATTGCGCTTGGTGTACAACTGGTCGATCGCGGCGGCCAACTCGCCGTAGGTCAGGGTGGAGCGCCGCTTCGCCGCGACGATCAGCGCCGAACGCATCCGGGTCGTCGCCTCGTAGAGCCGGGCGTTGACCTTCAGCGTCCGGCCCGGCCGCCACTGCGTGACGATGTGATCACCGATCTTGAACGTTACCGAGGACACGTGTTCACTCCGGTGGCTGGCGCGGCGCGAGGGCATCGGCGATGGCGGCGAACTTGCGGAGCGCCGCCTGAAGGTCCTCCACGATCTCCTGCACGATCACCTCGGGCGGCAGCAGCGAACTTCGTGCTCGGGGCCCGCGCGCCGGTACGCCGGACCAGGTCACGGGCCAGCACCTCACCGAAACAACGGGTCTTGACCATCGCCGACTGGGCATCGGCGTAGACCAGCAGGGGATGGTCCCGGATAAACCCGAAGTTGGCGGAACGTTCCGCCAGACGCCGCACCTGTCGAGGATCCACGACTCTCCACGTCCATAGTCGACAGCGAACGGTCAGGATATCGACCGGCTGTGAAAGTGGCTACGTCTGAACTATCGCCAAATCCGGTCAGTGGTGTGCAGGATGCTCGTGTTTTCCCTGCTCAGCGGTGATATGTGGTGACCGGAGAGCCAGTCGGCTGATTATCGGGTTTACGGCTCTGGTGAAGATCGACTCTTGTGCTCGCGGGGCGTTCCTACGCAATTTCCGGGAAGTAGGGGCCTCCTGGCACGGCTGAGGCCCCTACTTACCAGAAATTGCGTGATGTTGGAGTCGGAGCGGTCAGCCCGCAGCCTCGATGGCTGCCTCTACCTTGTCCAGGTAGTTGAACCACCACTCGCCGTCTTCGGAAGAGGCGGTGGTGGCAAGGAGGTTGGCGGCTACGAGGTATGGGAGGACGACCACGCTCTCCTCTGGCAGCACGTTCTTCAGGGGCTGATGGTGGACCAGCGCCCGCAGGAGATCGGCCGCTTCTCCGCTGTCGACATCCATCCACTGTTCCTGTCGGGCTATGTCTCGGGCGAGTTCGTCGATCTCTGACTCGCTCGGCTTTCCTTCGTGGATGTCAAAGAGCACGTAAGCGCAGACAGCGACCGCAATTTCCACGCCGCGTTGGGTGAGGTCCCTGCTGATGAAGACCGACAGGGCAGACTCGAATCTGGGTGTGTCCCGGTTCACCGCCGCGTCCAGCGTTGCCCTGACCAGCGGCTCGACCTCATTATCGATCTTCACCTGTAGATCCTCGCTTCTTGTGCTTTGCGCGATATGCCTTGTATGCGCCTATGGCTCCTGCCGTTGCCAACAGGGTTCCAGCGACTGTTTTTGGCATCGCGGGCAGGAACTCCTGGAAGGTTGCGTATGCCGCGACCGAAGCAGACGTCCACCAGCCGATCTGCTCGCTGCTGATCCCCTCACGTGGTTCGGCCGGCGGGTTGGGCCGATCACGTCGGGTGTTTTGCCGACGCCTTCTGGTGGGGCGGACGGCGATCTGCGCATTGGCTGCGCTGTTGTCGTCCGGCTCGGGGGCGGCTGGTCGCAGTGGGAGTGTTCGGTAGGCGGGCGGCTGGCGGGTTGCGCTGCCACCACCCGCGCCTAGTTTCCCAGTGCCTGCACCCTGGCGATCGTTTCCTGTACGTGGTGCGTGGCGGGGGCGTTCGCGTCGACCGCTTGGCCGAGGGCCTGCCGGTACTGGTCGATGACGCCGATCAGCGGGCCGGCTGCGATGCCCTCCAGTGCTCCGGCGACCAGGGTCCGTGCCTCGACGGCGTCCTGGGCGGCCGCCATCGCCTTGGCCTTGGACTCGTTGAGCTTCTGGGTGGCTGCCGCCAACCGGGCGATCATCTCCGCTGCGCTCACGCGCGTCTCCCCCTTGATCGTCTGCACATCAGCCGTACGACACGCCGGCTTGATCCCTGCTGAAGGCTAGACGATCAACACGCACCGGAGCTATCCCGTGACCGGTCCACGACAGCGATGATCACCGCTCCGCGACGAAGACGCCTACACCTTGCACGCCTTCGATCAACCCCTCGGTCCGCAACTTGAAGATTGCCTGTCGCACCACGATGGCGGACACGCCATGCTCCTGGCAGAGCTGTGTCGTGGATGGCAACTTGTCTCCGGGGGCCAGCTCGCCTGACTCGATCTGCGATCGCAGATGGTCGGCAAGCCGCTCCCACTTGGGTTTGGCGGGCATATCAACTCCCTGGTCAGCACCGCCATTTGATCACGTGCGAGCTTTGCATCGCAACGAATGGGTGCTCATGGCTTGCTTTGTATCGGCGCCCATGTAAAGCTACGTACAGCCAACCTCCCTGGTCGGCAGCCTGGAGTTGGTCCTTCCCCACCGCACCACCACTGCGCCCGGCCGGTTGGCTCCCCCGGCCGGCCGGGTGTGCCAGTGGCGTACCCGACGGGAGGCCCCTTTGTTCGACAGGCCCGACACCTGTACCGACCCTGACCTGCATCGAGCCCGCCGTCATCGCGGCGCTGCGTTACAGCACGCGCGACCGGCTATCGCCGCGCAGTGGCGATCATCGTTCGGCGACGAAGACGCCCACACCGGGGACGCCGACGACAAGACCTTCGGCTTTGAGTGTCAGCATCGCGTTCCGCACGACGATTTCGGAGACGCCGTGGATCTTGCAGAGCTGCGCGGTCGACGGCAGCTTGTCGCCTGGTGACAGTTCGCCCGAGGCGACCTGTTTCCGGATGTGGTCGGCGAGTCCGACCCACTTTGCAGTTGGCATGGCAGTACTCCCTGGTCAGCACTGCCATTCGATCACCCCGGACCTACGATCGCAAGCGATCCCTTGACTGCCTCCTCGACTCCGATACCCTCCTATCGTAGGCTCTCGTTTGGCCAACCTCCCTGGTCAGCAGCCTGGAGTTGGTCCTTCCCCACCGCACCACCACTGCACCCGGCCGGTTGGCTCCCCCGGCCGGCCGGGTGTGCCAGTGGCGTACCCGACGGGAGGCCCCTTTGTCCGACCCACCCGACTTCGTCTCTCCACCCGACTTCGTCTCTCCGGCTGACATCGACGACGCCGACGACATCCTGTTCCACCACCCACCCCGGACGGTCACCCGCTGGCGGTGCGCCTGCGGCGAGGACTACCCGTGCTCCGAGGTCCGCTTCGCGCTGATCGTCAAAGGGCTGACACCCCGGGAGGAGCACCGGTGACCGGGCTCTCCACCGCCGACTATCACGACCACGCCGCCGCCCGGGTCGCCGAGGCGTGGCAGACGATCGCCGCGCACTCGACGCAGGCGTACACCGGGATCTGCGTCGTCTGCGGACGGCCCGGACCCTGCGACGAGCAGCGCGCCGCGCGGCGAAAGCTGGCCCGCTACGCAGGGACCGGCCCGTCACCCGAGGATGCCGTGCAGTCCGTCGCGGAGAGCCTCGACGACCTGCGGACCGCGTGGGCGACCATCATCGTGGCCAGCGACCGGGCCGGTGCGCAGGCTCACGGTAGCGGGCTGACCCGCCGACTCGCCCCCTGGCAGGGTGCGCTCACCGAGTGTTGGCAGGCGCTCGGGCTGGTCTACTCCGGGCTCACCGAGGCCCGCCGTGACCCGGCGACCCCGGGCGGCTCGGCCGGCGAACTCCTGGCTGGGCTGCACGCCGCCCGCGCCGACGCCGACCGGGCTGCCGCGCTGGCCGCCGCCGTCCGGTTGCGCCTGATCGTCGCCGAGGACCGGCTCCGGCGTACCGGATCACCGGCGGGCCTGCTCGCGGCCCGGCGCTGGGGCGCGGCGGTCCGCCGGCTCGACCTGGTCGCCGCCCGGCTCGCCGTCGGCAGTCGGGCCATCCAGAGGTACGCGGACAGCCTGGCCGGGGTCAGCGAACCGGCACCACCCCGGCCACCGTCACGGTGTACCGCTCCCGCCGAGGAGATCGCCCTCGGTGTCCGGGCGGCCTGCCGGCTGGTCACCGCGCGGCGGCGGCGGGTGCGGCCCGGCTTCTGGCGGACGGTACGACAACGGGTACGTGAGGAGTTTGCCTGGTGAACGATCCGATGCTCGCCCTGCGTGACCTGCTCGACGGCCAACTGCGCGATCATGGTCGCCGGCTGCGTGGCTTCACCGACCCGGACTGGCAGCGGTACGCCGATCTGCTCGCCGGTGCGTTCCTGCTCGCCGTGCGGCGCCGGTTCGCCCCCGGGCCGGATCAGGCCCGGGTCATCCGGTTCGTGGCGACGGCCCGGGAGCGGTACGACCCGACCGGTGTCACCCTCGACCCGGCGTTCGCGGAGGAACTGGTCCGCGCCGCGCTGCTCGACGATCCGCCACCGGTTGTCGATGCCGTGCCAGTTGATGAGGCGGTCCTTGTCGACGGTGCGGTGCCGGTGAGCACCGGTGCACTCGTCACCGCGCAGAGCCTGCTTCTGCTCGCCCTGTTGGAGGACGAGGGGACGAGCGCGGACGGCAATGCGGAACTCCTCTCGGCCGCCGGGCGACTCGTCCGACCGTCGGGTCCGGCCCGCTCATGCGGGGCGGACCGGGTTGCCGAGGACTGGTCGATCCGGCCCCCGGCTCCTGGTGGAAGCTGACCCGGCCCCGGCTGACCAGTCCTCGGCTGGCCTGTTCCCGGCTGATCCGGCCCTGGCCGACCTGTTCCCGGCTGGCCTGTTCCGGGCTTACCGCCGTCGGGCCAGCCAGAGCCGGTGACCGAAGAGCAGCCCGTAACCGGCGAGCACCAGGCTGAGTACGACGAGGCCGCTGCCGCTGCCGCTGCCCGGCCGCACCGCCGCGTCGACGAGTACCCCGAGCATCGCGGCGGCGACGATCAGCGAGACGTGGTTGGAGGCCCAGAAGACCACCGGGGTCATCCGCGTCGGGTCCAGATCGGCCATGGCGCCGCGCCGGAGCTGGACGGCGAGCCAGACGGACAACGGCGCGGTGGCCATCATCGGCGCCCAGACCAGCCACGGTACCCAGCCGAGCAGGGCGAAGCCGGTGAGCATCGCGTACGCCACCGGCTGGGCCAGCACGATCACGGTGACTGCCCGCCGGTAGCCGATGATCACCGGCAGGGTGCGTTTACCCACCGTGGCGTCCGAGCGCCGGTCCCCGAGGTTCATCACCATCATCCGGACCACCTGGAGCAGTGCGGTGGGCAGCAGGATCGCCACCAGCAGGACGGGCACGCTGCCGGTCTGGAGCACCACCGCCACAGCCGGCCAGAGTCCGTTGAGGATGGCGGCGACCGTCAGCTCCCCGGCGCCCCGGTAGTTCAGCTTTCCCGGCGGCGCGGTGTAGAACCAGGCCAGCACCACGGTCACCGTACCGAGGATCCGGGCCGGCCAGGACGGCATCGCCGCCACCATCAGCTGCGCCACGCTCCACAGTACGAACGCCGTACCGAGCGCGACGATCGGGCGGACCGACCCGTCGACCAGGGCCCGGCTGCCCCCGGTCCACGGGGTGAAGTAGACGTTCGCCCGGTCGGCGTCCAGGTCGAAGTACTCGTTGCAGTAGTGCGTCATCACGTGAACCGTCCACGCGAAGAGCTGCGCGACGGCGTACCAGGTGAGATCGAGGTCGTGTCCCTGGTGGACGGCCACGGCGGCGCCGAGCCCCACCGGTAGCAGGTTGTAGAGCAGGAACCGGAGCCGGGCCAGCCGGATGAACCCGGTCACCGGACCGGGCCGGATGGAACCGGAATCCCTGACTGTCGCACTGTGGGAGGTTGCGGTAACGGCCATCTCGCCCCCGTCGTTTGATGGTGTCCCCACCACCCTGGTCGGTGACGTGAGCCAAGAGTGCTGGACATTCGACAGTGTGTGCAACGCGACAGCCGGCTGCTGGAGGTGTAAGGAAGGGCCCCCTATTAACCGGTGGCCCGCTTCTCCAGCCAGGTCAGGCCCGGACCGGCCCCGGACGGGCGGTGGTCGTACGCCACGAAACCGTGCCGCCGGTAGAGCCGCAGGTTCGCTTCGCTGTGCGTACCGGTGAAGAGTTCGAAGCGGGTCGCCCCGGCGGCACGGCCGGCCTGCTCTGCGGCGCTGAGCAACCGGCCGCCGAGGCCGAGCCCTTGCTGGTCGGGGGCGACGGCGAGGCGGGCGATGTGGCAGGTGCCGTCCACCGTCCTGGCGCGTACCGAGCCGACGAGGCGGTTGCCGAGCCGGGCTGCCAGCACCACGGTCCCGGCGTCGACGAGTGCGGCGCGTACCTCGGCCAGGGTCTCGGTCAGCGGCGGCAGGTGCGGATCGCGGTAGAGCTGCGCCTCGGTGACATAGGCGGCCCGTTGCACGGTCAGGATCTCGCCCGCGTCATCGACTCCGGCCCGGGTGATCGTTGCATCGTCGGTCACCCGGCCAGCCCACCACATCCTGCCCCGACCGTTGTCGGGCGGGCCGTCGGCCGGAGGTGTTAATAGGGGGCCCTTCCTCTACCAAAAGCGATAAGAAGGGGCCCTTCCTTACACTTAAGCGGTGGCTGAAGTGGCGTACGCCGAGGTCGGCGCCACCCGGAGCGACGCGGCGTTGCCGGCGGGCTACCGCCATCTGCGGCACCGGGTGCGGCTGCCGGACGGCAGCCTCGTCGCCGCCGGGGAGGCGGTGCTCACCTGGCGACTGCACCGGGCCGCCGGGGTGCGGATCGATGCCGCCGGGCCCCGCGCTGAGCCCGGGGTGGCGGTCACCGTCGGGGTGGGGGTGGGTCCGTTGCGGCTGTGGGGGCCGTGCCGGGTGGTCTGGTCGGTCGCCGACGACCGGCAGGTCGGTTTCGGGTACGGCACGCTGCCCGGTCACCCGGAGCGGGGCGAGGAGGCGTTCCTGGTGGAGCAGGACGACCGGGGCGCGGTCTGGTTCACCGTCCGGGCGTTCAGCGTCCCGGACCGCTGGTTCACCCGGGCCGGCGGGCCCGTCGTCCGGGCGTTCCAGTTCGGGTACGCCTGGTGGCTCGGGCGCACCCTGCGCCGGCTCTGTGCGGGCGCGGTCGGCTGAGGACGTCTGGTCGACCGGGGTGGCCCGGATCCCGGTATGTCGACGCGGCGGCCAGCCGTGGGCGATCAGATCCCCGCAGGGCCGGGCTGCCGGGACGGGTGGTCAGTAGCGGGCGAAGGAGCGGATCGGCATTCTCGGCCCGAACCGGGGTGCCTGCACCCCACCGGCGGCCAGCAGCACGCAGACCCGCCCCCGGTGCCCCCGGAACGGTTCCAGCAGAGCCAGCATCCGGGCGTCGTCGCCGCGCGCCTCGCCGGCCAGCGCCCAGGTCACCGTGTTCGGCACGTGGTAGTCGCCGACGCTCACCGCGTCCGGGTCGCCGTACGCGATCCGGACCACCTCGGCGGCGGTCCACGGCCCGATGCCGACGATCGAGGTCAACCGGCGGGTCGCCTCGGCCGCATCCGCGCAGCGTTCCAGCCGGTCGGCGACGGCGGCGGCCCGGCGCAGTGTCTCCGCGCGCCGCTGCTCCACCCCGAACGGGTGGAAGACCCAGTACGGCTGAGCGGCGACCACCGCCGGCTCGGGCGGTACCCACAGCGGGTGCAGCGGACCGGGTGCCGGTTCGCCGAGGCGGCGCACCGTCGCCGAGTACGCCCGGAACGCCTCCTTCCCGGTGACCTTCTGCTCCAGGATCGCCCGCAGTAGCCGGGGGAAGACCTGCCCGGTGGCCGGCATCCGCAACCCGGCGTGCCGGTGGGCGAGGCGGGCCACCACGGGATGTGCCCCGGCCAGCGCGGCGAAGCCGGTCAGGTCGTCGCGCAGCCCGGCGATCCCGTCGGCCCGGTCGACCAGCCAGCCCGCCCCGGGGCCGTAGCCGTCGGCGACCAGGTCGGCGCCCTGCCGGTACAGGGCCAGGGTCGCCGGCCCGTCCGGGGTACGCGTGGCGAACCAGCAGGTGCCGGCGTCGACCCGGACGCACGGGTCGTGCGCGCCCATCGCGAGGGCCCGCACCGTGCCGGCGAAGTCGTAGCCGGCCGGCGGGTGAAGTACCCGGCTCACCGCCGGTCCGGTCCCGGTCACCTGCGGAAGATACCTTCCGGCGGGGGAACGGAGGCGGTGGCGGTGCTGTCCGGCACCGGCGTCGCCCCGCCGACGAACCGGTCCAGCTCGTCGTCGGCGACCACCCGCCCTGGGAACCAGTCCCCGGCGGCGCGCCGGGTCAGTGCCGTCACCGGCAGGTCGGTCCGCCCGGCGAGCAGCACCAGGTTGCCGTACCGCCGGCCGCGCAGCACCGCCGCGTCGACCACCAGCGCCGCCCGGGGCAGCACCGACCGGACGGTGGCCACCTGGGCGCGGGCGTGCCGCAGCGGCGGGCCGTCCGCCACGTTCAGCAGGTAGTGCCCGCCCGGGGCCAGCACCCGGGCCACCTGCGCGGCGAACTCCACCGAGGTCAGGTGCGCCGGCGTACGCGCACCGGCGAACACGTCGGCGACCACCAGGTCGACCGTGGCGTCCCTGGTCGACTCCACCACCTGCCGGGCGTCACCCACCCGGACCCGGAGCCGGGCGTCCGTGGGCCAGGGCAGCGCCTGCCGGACCAGCTCCACCAGCGCGCCGTCGACCTCCACCGCCCGCTGGGTCGAGCCGGGCCGGGTGACCGCGACGTACCGGGGCAGGGTCAACGCGCCGCCGCCGAGGTGCAGCACCCGCAACGGGGCACCCGGTGGGGCGATCAGGTCGATCGCGGCAGCCATCCGCCGGACGTACTCGAACTCCAGGTGCGTCGGATCGGTCAGGTCCACGTGCGACTGCGGCGCCCCGTCGAGCAGCAGGGTGTACGCCCCCGGGCGGTCCGGGTCCGGCACCAGCTCGGCGCATCCGGTGTCCACCTGGGCGGTTGTCCGTTCGGTACCCCGTTTCCGTCCCACCGTCAGCTACCGCCGTCCGCCCCGACGGACCGTCGAGGTGAGCACCCGGTGCAGCAGCCGGCCGTCGCCGAGCATCGCGCGGAGCCGGCGTTCCAGACCGGCGATCGGGACGAGGTTCTGCGGGGCGCGGGGGTCCTTGTAGGGGGTGGAGGCGAACCGGGGCAGCGTCACCAGGGACAGGTCGGCCAACCCGATCGCCTCCTCGGCGGTCAGGTCGGGGGAGCACTCGACCCGGACGATGCCGGCCCACGGGGCGCCGGTGGACACCGGCAGCCGCAGGTACCACGACCAGCCGCCCCACGAGGTACGCAGGGCGAACACCGGGGACCGCTGTCCCGGCGCCATCCGGGTCACCACCGAGGTCAGCCGGGCGTCGAGGTACTGCGAGTGCTGGGTCTTGATGTACCCGATGGCGCGCGGCAGCCGTCGGCGGTTGCGCAGCGGCCCGTCCACCACCAGCAGGTCACCATCGGTACGGGCAGCCCCGGAGACCGCCACCTCCAGTTCGGTCAGCGGCCCCTGCACCGCCGCCTGGAGCCGGGCCAGTTCACCGGTGCCGCTGACCCGGTGCACCGGGTAGCGGATCTGTCCGGCGACCACGTCCCCGGCGGACGGGCTGGCGGTGAACAACCCCCGGCCGACCCGGGCACCGGCCAGCGCGGCGGCACCCCGGCCCAGGTCGCAGCGGACCACACCGGCCGCGTACGAGGCGGCCACCCCCGGGTACGAGGCGCCGTCCGGTTCCGCCGTCCAGAGGCTGGCGTCGATCCGGCGTACCCCGTCGACGAGCAGCACCACGTCCGGGGCCGGTACGCCCGGTGTCGGGTCGACCGGCCGCCACTCGGCTGCCGGGATCTCCACCGACGGGTCGACCGGGGTGCTGCTCGGGGTGGCCGGGCCGCCGCCGGCCGCCTCGAACGAGGCACCGTAGGACGGGTCCCAGGAGTCGACGAAGAGCTGCGTCTCCTCGCTCACCGCGCCGGCCTTCCGTTCGCGGCTGCGGGGCTCGCAAGCTCGCTCCTCGCGCTCACAACCCGGTCCGTTCCACGCGGGCGGTGCGGGCGTCCTTGTGTACCTGGAAGCGCACCGGCACCCGCTCGGCCAGCGCCGGTACGTGGGTGACCACCCCGACCATCCGGTCACCCCGGGCGGCCAGATTCTCCAGGGTGGCCGCGACCACGTCCAGGGTGGCCGCGTCGAGGGTGCCGAAACCCTCGTCCAGCACGATCGACTCCAGGCTCGCCGCCGCAGTGGACATCCCGGCCAACTGCTCGGAGAGGGCCAGGGCCAGGGCCAGCGACGCCTGGAACGTCTCCCCACCGGACAGCGTCCGCACCCCCCGGCGCAGCCCCGCGTCGTGGTGGTCGACGACGAAGAACTCGCCCTTGTCGTGCACCAGCTCGTACTGGCCGCCGGAGAGTTCCCGCAGGATCGTCGACGCCCCGTCGACCAGCAGATCCAGCGCCTCGGCGAGCAGCCAGCGTTCGAAGTTGTTGGCCCGCAGGTGACCGGCGAGCGCCCGGGCGACCCGGGCCGCCCGTTCGTGTTCGCCGCGCTGTTCGTGCAGCCGGTCCGCCTCGGCCCGCCGCTCCACCAGCCGCCGGTGGGCCGAGCCGGCGCGTTCCACGGCGATCGTGGCGGCGCGTACCGGATCGTCGTCGGGGGTGAGCCCGACGGCGGTGAACAGGTCGGCGATGCGGGCCCGGGCGGTCCCGCTGGCCGCCCGGGACTCGGCGACCGCAGCCGCCCGGGCGGTGCGGTCGGCGCGGCGCCGGTCGGCTGCGCCGGTGGCCCAGTCGGCGAGGGCGGCCCAGGCGGCGGTCAGGTCGTCCCGGTCGACGGCGGGCGGGCCGAGCCGGGCGACCCCGTCCCGGGCGGAGTCGAAGGTCCGCCAGGCGGTGCGCAGCCGCTCCTCGGTGCTCTCCACTGCGGCGCGGGCCCGGCGGGTGGCCTCCCGGGCGGCACGCACGGCCGTCCCGGCGGTCTCCAGCTCGTCGCGGAGCGCGCGGTGGGCGTCCAGCTCCCGGCGCAGTGCGGCCGGCCCGGGGGAGTCGGCGAGCCGGGCGGTCAGCTCGCGGAGCTGCTCGTCGAGCTGCTCGGTCCGGTTACGGGCCCGGTCCCGGGTCCGCTCGGCGTCCCGGGCGACCCGGTCCCGTTCGTCGACCAGTCGGGCGGCTGCCTCGGCGGCGGCCCGGGCGGCGTGTCCGGCGGCCTCGGCGGCCGGTACCGCCGACCCGGCCGGCAGCGGTGGTACCGCGGTCACCGGCTGGGTGCAGACCGGGCAGGGCGCCCCGGCGGTGAGGTGGGCGCGCAGGGCGGCGGCCCGGTCGGCGGCCTGGGCCTCCTGGTACGCCCGGCGGGCGGCCTCCAGTTCGGCGTCGGCGGTGGCCCGTGCGTCCCGGGCGGCGGTCAGTGCGGCCTGGGCCGTCGCGTGGGCGGCGTCGGCCCGGCGCAGGGCGTCCCGGCCGGTGGCCGCCTCGGCGGTGAGCCGGTCGGCGTCGGTGTGGGCGCCCAGCAGCAGGCTCAACGCGGCCGGATCACCGGCTGCGGCCAGCTCGCCCCGGAGCTTCTCCTCGCGTTCCTCGGCCTGGGTGACCGCCGCGCCCGCATCGGCGGCTGCGGCGCGGGCGTCGGCCACCGCCCGGGCGATCTCACCGACCCCGGCTGGCGGGCGTAGCCGGTCCAGCTCGGCCAGTTCCGCGTCGAGCGCGGCCAGCTCCGCCTCGGCGGCGGTCACCGCCGCCAGCGTCCGCTCCAGATCCGGTACGGCGGCATCGACCGCCGCCGCGAGCCGGTGCATCGCCGCCATCTCGGCCTCGGCGGCGGCCAGGGATGCGTCGTCGGCGTCGCTGAGCCGGTTGAGTTCCTGGTCGATGACGCCGAGCCGGGCCTCGGCCTCGGCGGCCCGGGCGGTCGCCTTCTTCTGCACCTCCTCGTAGACGCCGAGGCCGAGCAGGTTGACCAGGATCTGCTGCCGGGTGGCCGGCTTGGCGTGCAGGAAGTCCGCGAACTGCCCCTGCGGCAGCACCACGCAGCTGGTGAACTGTTCGTACGGCAGCCCGACCGCGTCGAGCACCGCCTGTTCCATCTCGGCCGGGGTGCCGGCCAGCACCTCGCCCAGGTCCTCCGGGCTCATCCCGGTGTCCAGTTTGGTGACGTCGAACCCGGGCGGCATGAGCTGGAGCCCGGCGTTACCGGTCTTCACGTTGCCCCGGCCGTCCCGGCGGACCACGCGGGTGGCCACGTACCGGTCCCCGGCGGACTCGAAGACCAGCCGGACCCGGGCCTCGGTGGCCGACGGGGCGAGCGCGTTGGCGATGCCCCGGCTGCTCGCCCAGCGGGGCACCGTGCCGTAGAGCGCGAAGCAGATCGCGTCCAGCACCGTCGACTTGCCGGAGCCGGTCGGGCCGACCAGCGCGAAGAAGTCCGCGTCGGTGAAGTCGATGGTGGTCTCCTCGCGGAACGCCGCGAAGCCCGCCATGTCCAGCCGCAGCGGACGCATCAGGCGTCCACCTCCTCGATCAGCTCACCGAAGAGGTCGCGTACCCCGTCGTCGGCCTGGCCCCGGCTGGTCAGGTAGTCACCGAACAGTTCGGCGGGGGAGCGGCCGGCCCGCTGGGCGGCCCGGGCCCGGCTGGCCGGGGTGGGCAGCATGCTCGGGTCGACCCGGACATCGAGGGCCCGGGGGAGCAGGTCCTGCACCTCCTCGCGCAGCCCGGCCCGGGGCGGCTCCCGGACGATCACCCGCAGCCAGGCGTCGCCCGGGTCGATCGCGGCCAGCTCGGACAGGGTGCCCCGGACGGTACGCAGCGGCACCGCCGTCGCGACCGGTACCTCCCGGACCCGGGCGGCGGTGGTGGCGGTCACCTCGACCAGGGTCACCGAGGGGACGTTCTCCTCCTCGCCGAAGTCCACCGCGAGTGGGCTGCCGGAGTAGCGGATCGGGCAGGGGCCGTGCACCTTCTGCGACCGGTGCAGGTGGCCCAGCGCCACGTAGTGCGCGGTGCCCGGGAAGACCGTGGCCGGTACGGCGTAACCGAGGACGGTGTGCGCCTCGCGTTCGCCGCCGCCGACCGCCGCGCCGACCACGGTCAGGTGCGCGGTGAGCAGGTGCACCCGGTCCGGTTCGGTGAACCCCTCGGCGAGCCGGCCGATCAACCGGCCCAGGTGGTCGGCGTAGGTCTGGTGGGCCTCGGCGGCGGTGAGTTCGTACATCTCCACCGCGCGGACCGCGTACCGCTGGGACAGGAAGGGCAGGGCGACCAGCTGCCAGCGCTCCCCACCGGAGGTGACCCCGTCGACGATGTGTTCGGCCGGGTTGTCCCGGACGCTGCCGCGCAGCACGATCCCGGCCGCCTCGGCCCAGGGCCGCAGGGCGTCCAGCGCCGGACCGTTGTCGTGGTTGCCGCCGATCGCCACCACCGCCGCGCCGCTGCCCCGCAGCGCGGTCAGGGCCCGGGTGACCAGCCGGGTGGCGTCCGGGGTGGGGGCGGCGGTGTCATAGAGGTCCCCGGCGACGATCACCAGGTCGGGGCGTTCGGCGCGGGCGATGTCCACCACCTGGCCGAGGACCCGCTTGTGCTCCTCGTAGCGGGACTGGCCCTTGAGCACCTTGCCGACGTGCCAGTCCGAGGTGTGCAGGATCTTCACCGTGCCCACTCTCCCTAGAAGGGGATGTCGTCGTCGCCCGGCGCGCCGGAGCCGATCACCGCGAACGGGTCGGCCGCCTGGGTGATCGAGCGCAGCGTCTCCGACGGGGCCCGGCCCGCCTCGGAGACCCGGGTGGCCCAGGCCGGGAAGGGGAACTCCAGGCAGAGCGGCACCGGGATGTCCGGCTGGTTGACGAACATGGTGCCCGGCTTGGCGAGCAGGGCGCGCTGCCGCTGGGCGGGCGGGAGGAAACCGTACTCCGGGCGGGACGCCTCGGCCGGGTCGAGCCGGCCGACCACCCGGATCGCCGAGTTGGTGACGATCCGCCGTTCCACCTCGCTGGCGGTCTGCTGGGCCCCGATCAGGATCACCCCGAGGGACCGCCCGCGCTCGGCGATGTCGAGCAGCACCTCCTTGATCGGCGAGGAGCCCTCGCGCGGGGCGTACTTGTTGAGCTCGTCGAGCACGACGAAGAGCAGCGGTTTCGCGGTGCCGGCCTTCTCCTTGCGCTCGAACTCGCTCTTGAGCGTCACGCCCACCACGAAGCGCTGCGCCCGGTCCGGCAGGTTGTGCAGGTCGACCACGGTGACCTGGGCGCTCTCCGCGGTGTTGATCGAGTGCGGGCGGCGGGTGGCCAGGTCGCCCCGGATCAGCCGGCTGAGGTCCTTCTTGCTGCCGATCAGGCGGCGGGCGAACGCGTTGACCGTGCCGAGGCCGACCGCGCTGCCCGCCCAGTCGGACCGGGTCTCGTCGTCGTTGAGCTGCTCGACGATGTGGTCGACCAGGTCGGGGTAGGAGCCGAGGCGGACCCCGTCGATGCTCACCCCGCCGTCGGCGGGCTGGGCGTACCGGGCCAGGTGGGCGGCGACCGAGTGGACCACCATCGTGTACTGCTGGCGCTCGTCGTCGGCGTCGGCGAAGACGTACGGCAGGAGCCGGTCGGCGCAGAACTCGGTCAGCGTCCAGTAGAAGCTGTCCACCCCGGCGAGTCGGCTGCTCACGTCCGGCGTGCCGGACGAGTCACCGGGCCGGGGCGGGGCGTAGACCCGCACGTCCGGGAAGGCCCCGGCGGTGAGGCCGAGTTTCGCGTACGCGGCGGTGGTCGCCTCGTCCAGCCGGGCGTTGGGATGGTCGAGGAAGAGCAGGTCCTCGCCCTTGACGTTGAAGATCAGCGCCTTGGCGTTGACCGCGTCCCCGCCGAGCACGCCGGAGCGGAACACGGAGTACAGCAGGAAGGTGGCGAAGCTGGTCTTGGTGGCGACCCCGGAAATGCCGGAGATGCTGACGTGCGCGCCCCGGCTGCCGTCGAGGAAGTCGGCGTTGAGGTAGACCGGTACCCCGTCGCGCCCCATGCCCATCGGGATGCGCCGTTCCATCCGGTCGAAGTGCAGGGCGCGGGCGCGGGCGTCCCCGGCGGCCCGGTAGACCACCGCCCCGGGGGTGGGGGGCACGTACAGCTCCGGGTCGACCCGGGTGGTGGTGATTTCGGCGGCCTCCTGCACCTGGGCTGGCAGGGTGCCGTCGGCGATGGCGAAGACGTCCGAGTCGAACTGGGCGCCCTCGTGCCGGGCGCGGACCCCGGTGACCACGCCGGCGATGGTGACCGGCTCCCGGTCGGGCAGCTCCCGGCGGGTGACCACCACGTCGTCGAGTTGGAGGTAGCTGTCGGGGGAGACGGCCGTCCAGAAGGTCAGCGGGGTGGCGTCGGCGGTACCCAGCACCCGCCCGACCTGCTCGCCGGTCCCGTCCGGGTCGCCTGCGTCGGCCAGCCCGCCCGGCCCGGTCAGCTCGGTCGTCATCGGGTCACCCCGCTCCAGGGTGGGGTCAGGTCATGGTGCACGCCCTGCATCCTGCCCGAGCCGTACGACAGGTTGCCACGCGACGCGGCGCAGGACACCAAACCGGTGCGTACCACTGACCGACCGTGCGTCGGAGGCGACCCCGGGTGACGGTGGGCGACCCGGGGTGGCGGTGCCCGGCATGGCGGTGTCCGGCATGGCGGTGCCCAGCATGGCGGTGGGCGGCATGGCGATGGCCGGTCGAAATTCGTTCACTAATTTATGAACTTAAATTTAAAGACGATGTTCACCGTCCCGTCATGAGCTGCCCGGGTGTCGCCGGGGCGGCGCACTGGAGATCCCCAATCTCATAGACATATGTCTAACAGTCGATACGATCGCGATGATCTGCCATCCGTGGCGGTCACCCCGGTCGGCGCTGCTCCGCACCGCCGGCCGTCGCCCGCCGATCCTCCGGCGGGCCGTCCTGATGAAGGGATGTTCCATGCGTCGACGCACCATCCTCGGCGGGTTGGTCACCGCCGCCCTCGTCCTCACCAACGCGCCGGTCGCCTCCGCCGCGCCGCCCACGGACGCCCTCACCCGCGCGGTCGGGCAACTGCGGGCGCACGCCGACCACGCCCGCGTCGGCGCCGAGCAGACGTTCACCCTGCAGAACGTCCTCACCGACCCGGACGGCACCGAGCACGTCCGGCTGCACCGCTACTACGGCGGTCTGCCGGTGCTCGGTGGCGATCTCGTCGTGCACCTGGGCAAGGGCAGCACCTGGCGCGGCGCCAGCCAGACGCTGCGGACCGCCCCCCGGCTGTCCCGTCAGGCCCGGATCGACGCCGCGACCGCAGGCGCGGTGGCGCTGGCCGCCTCCACCGCCACCGGCCCCCGGGTGGACGGCACCCAGTTGGTCGTGGACGCCCACGGCGACACGCCGACGCTGGCCTACGAGGTGGTCGTGGGCGGGGTGCACGCCGACCAGACCCCCAGTGAGCTGCACGTCCTGGTGGACGCGACCACCGGGGTGGTGCGCCGGTCCTGGGAGGGGGTGCACCGCGACGGGGTGGGCAACACCCTCCATTCCGGGCAGGTCCCGGTGGGTACCACGCTGGTCAGCGGCACCTACCAGCTTAACGACGGCGCCCGGGGCGCGCACAAGACGTACGACCTGAACGGTCGCCGTTTCGGCACCGGCACGATCGTCTCCTCGGCCAGCAACATCTTCGGCGACGGCACGCTGGCCAACCGGGCCACCGTCGCCGCCGACGCCCACTACGGGGCGGCGGTGACCTGGGACTACTTCAAGAACGTGCACGGCCGTAACGGCATCCGCAACGACGGGGTCGCCGCGTACAGCCGGGTGCACTACGGCAGCAACTACGTCAACGCGTTCTGGAGCGACAGCTGCTTCTGCATGACCTACGGCGACGGTGACGCCGCCCAGGGCTGGCGACCGCTCACCTCGCTGGACGTCGCCGGGCACGAGATGACCCACGGGGTCACCAGCAACACCGCCCGCCTGGTCTACAGCGGTGAGTCCGGCGGCCTCAACGAGGCCACCAGCGACATCTTCGGCACCCTGGTCGAGTTCCACGCCGCCAACCCGAACGACCCGGGTGACTTCCTGATCGGTGAGAAGCTGCGCACCAACGGGACGCCGCTGCGCTACATGGACCAGCCGTCCAGGGACGGGTCGTCGAAGGACTGCTGGTACAGCGGCATCGGCAGCATCGACGTGCACTACTCCTCCGGGGTGGGCAACCACTTCTTCTACCTGCTCGCGGTGGGTAGCGGCTCCTCGTCGTACGGCAACAGCCCGACCTGCAACGGCAGCACGGTCGCCGGGATCGGCAACGCCAACGCCGGTGCCATCTGGTACCGCGCCCTGACCCGCTACATGACCTCCAACACCAACTACGCCGGCGCGCGGACCGCCACCCTCTCCGCCGCCACCGACCTCTACGGCGCCGGCAGCACCGAGTACGCCACGGTCGCCGCCGCCTGGTCGGCGGTGGGCGTGAACTGATCCGATCCGGAACGCCCCGGGGGGTCGGCGTGACGCCGGCCCCCCGACAGGGCATTCGCGTAATCCTCTGAAGGGGTCGGAAGGTACCGGACGCCCGGCGTGGGGTCAGTCCGTCCGGGCGTACCGCAGCATCAGCGTGCCGTCGGCGGCGGCCAGCGTGTGCCGCAGCCGCATGGTGCGCGGCATTCCCGGCGGGCCGGCGGTGATCCGGCTGGCGCCGGCCCCGGCGAGCAGCGGCGCCACGGTCAGGCAGACCTCGTCGACCAGGTCGGCGGCGGTGAGCGCGCCGAACAGGTGCGGGCCGCCCTCGCAGAGCACCTGGCCCAGTCCCCGGCGGCGCAGCTCGGCCAGCCCGGCGGCGAGATCCACCCGGTCGGTGCCGAAGCGCAGCAGGTCGGCGACGGAGTCCAGGCCGGGTGGCGCGGTGGCCCCGCCGTGGGTGAGCACCAGCGGCCGTACCGGGGCGTCGGCGAACGCCGCGAGCGCCGGGTCCAGGTCCAGTGAGCCGGAGACGACCACCAGGGTGGGGTGGTCGGGCAGGCCGTGCGCCTGCCGCCAGGCCCGTCGCCGGGCGTCCATGCGTAGCGCCCGGTACGCCTCGTGCCGCAGCGTGCCGGCGGCCACCAGCAGCGCGTCGCAGAGCATCCGCAGGGCCCCGAAGACTCGCTTGTCCGGTTCGCCGGAGAGCCCGGCCGAGTAGCCGTCCACGCTGACCGCGCCGTCGATGCTGGTCACGAAGTTGACCCGCAGGCTCGGCTGCCCGGCGCGGGGATAGCAGTCGGCGATCGCCGCGTCGTCCAGCGGCCCCCCGGTGGCGGGCGGCCAGACCCGGGTGATCGCGGTGCGGCCGGTCATTCGCCGGCCGGCCCGGTGACCGGCGGCGTCGGTTCGGGCGTGCGGTGCTGGCAGTCGCACCAGCTCCGGCCCGGGCAGTCCTCGTGCCGCCGCTCCCGGCAGGCTCGGCAGATCATCTTCGCAGCCTAAGCCGCCGGAGCGGGGCGGGCACGGTGCGCCGGCACTTTCGCCGTCCGGTACGCCGGGCGCAATCAACCGGTAACGAAATGGGAACGCTCCCAAGGGTCTATTGACACCTTGCAGCCTCGCGGGCACGCTCGTGGGAGCGCTCCCGGGATGTGGTGGCGTAGGTCACTGAAGGGCCCCTCGGGTCACGGCGGCAACGCGGTGATCCGACCTTCGCGACCAGGACGAACCCGGGTCCCCACGGAGCGCACCGCACCCCCCACCACATATGCAAACCGACCTGAGAGGGGTCAGGATGAGCGTCACGCTCCGCCGTCGGCGGTTCGCGGCCATCGCGCTCGCTTCCGTCGCGGTGCTCGCCGTGGGCGCCTGTGGCGACAGCTCCGATTCGACGGACTCCGGCAACTCGAACGAGCCGATCACCCTCGTCGTCGACGTCTTCGGCGACCAGGGCTTCGGCTACGAGGAGCTCTACAAGCAGTACGAGGCGGAACACCCGAACGTCAAGATCCAGGAGCGGGGCAAGGGCCTCGGTCTCGGTGACTACAACACCCGGTTGACCCAGCAGATCACCGCCGGGTTCGGTGCCGGTGACGTCGTCGCCCTCGAAGAGGGCACGATCGTGCAGTTCTACGCGCAGGCCGACAGGTTCGTGAACCTCGCCGACCACGGCGCGAACGACCTCAAGGGCAACTTCCTGCCGTGGAAGTGGGAGCAGGGCACCACCCCGGACGGCAAGGTGCTGGGCCTCGGCACCGACGTCGGCTCGATGGCCCTGTGCTACCGCAGCGACCTGTTCAAGGCCGCCGGGCTGCCCACCGACCGCGAGCAGGTCGGCGCGCTCTGGCCCACCTGGGACGCCTTCATCGAGCAGGGCAAGAAGTTCGCCGCCGCCGACAAGAAGAACAAGTTCGTCGACTCGGCGACCAACTTCTACAACGTCGTGCTGATGCAGACCGCCGGCCAGGGCAGCGGCTACACGTACTACGACAAGAGCAACAAGCTGGTCATCGACAGCAACCCGGACGTCCGGACCGCCTACGAGCTGACCGCCAAGATGATCGCGGCCGGTCTGTCGAACAACCTCCAGTCGTTCTCGAACGAGTGGAACGCCGGCTTCAAGAACGGCACCTTCGCCACCATCGCCTGCCCCGCCTGGATGACCGGTGTCATCAAGGGCCAGGCCGGCGACGCGGCGGCCGGCAAGTGGGACGTCGCCAAGGCGCCGGGCAACGGCGGTAACTGGGGCGGTTCCTTCCTCGCCGTGCCGAAGTCCAGTAAGCACGCCAAGGAGGCCGCCGAGCTGGTCAAGTTCCTGACCAGCGCCAAGGGCCAGGTCGAGGCGTTCAAGAAGGTCGGTAACCTGCCGTCCTCGCCGCAGGCGCTCGCCGACCCGGCGGTGGCCGAGTCCAGCAACGAGTACTTCAGCAAGGCCCCGGTCGGCAAGATCTTCGCCGCCGGTGCCAGCGAGCTGAAGCCGGTCTACCTCGGCCCGAAGAACAACGCGGTGCGTACCGCCGTGGAGAACACCCTCCGCGCCGTCGAGCAGGGCAAGTCCGCCGACGAGCAGTGGCAGGCAGCGCTGAAGAACGGTGCCGCAGCCGGCAAGTGACCCGGCCGTGACACCACCGGTGGCGGCGGCAGTCCCCGGACTGTCGCCGCCACCGGAGCCCGTGGGCGCTCCGCCGGCCGCCCCTGCTCCGTCCTCCTCGCCCCAGCCCCGCCGTCGCCGTCGGGTCGCCCCGCCTGACCGGCCCGGTGCCCCACCGCTGTCGCCGGGTCGCCACGTCTGACCGCCATCCGTGGTGCCGCCCGCCGCCGGATGGACGCCGTCTAGTCAAAGGACCACGATGAGCCTGGATCTCGACACCGCCGCGCCGCCCGGACCGGGCGGACCACCCCGCGCCGGCTCCACCACCCACCGTGCCAGCCGCCGCCCGTCGCTGACCCGGATCGACCTGACGTACTCGCCGTACCTCTACGTCCTGCCGTTCTTCGCCCTCTTCGCCGTCTTCGGGGCGTACCCGATCGCGTACACGGTCTGGATCGCGCTCACCGACCGCTCGCCGCTCAACGCCACCATCAGCTTCGTCGGGCTGGACAACTTCGTCGAGCTGCTCACCGAGGACCCGCAGTTCTGGAACGCGGTCGTCAACACCTTCGGCATGTTCGTGCTCTCCACCGTGCCGCAGCTGCTGCTGGCCCTGATGCTGGCCAACGCGCTCAACCGGCGACTGCCGGCGCAGACGTTCTTCCGGATGGCCATCGCCATGCCGATCATCACCTCCACCGCGGTGGTCGCGCTGATCTTCTCGATGATCTACTCCCGGGACTTCGGCCTGGTCAACTGGGCCCTCGACCTGGTCGGCATCGATCCCATCGACTGGCGAGCCAACCGGTTCGCCTCCTGGTTCGCCATCTCCACCATGGTCGACTGGCGCTGGATCGGCTACAACGCGCTGATCTACCTCGCTGCCATGCAGTCGATCAGCAAGGACATGTACGAGGCCGCGTCCCTGGACGGCGCCGCCCGCTGGCGCCAGTTCTGGTCGATCACCATCCCGCAGCTCCGTCCGACGATCATCTTCACGCTGATCATCTCCACCATCGGTGGGCTCCAGCTCTTCACCGAGCCGCTGCTGTTCACCAGCGGTTCCGGGGGCATCTCCGGTGGTTCCGAGGGGCAGTTCCAGACCATCACGATGTACCTGCTCGACGTGATGAACCAGCGCTTCCGCTGGGGGTACGCCGGCGCGGTCGCGCTCGTGCTCTTCCTCCTGATCGCCGGCATGTCGGTCGTGAACTACCTGCTGGCCCGCCGCATCAGTTCCGAAAAGTGAGGGTTGCGCCAGATGACGACCACGACGCTCCGTCCCCCCGCACCGGCCGCCCCCTCGCGGCGTAACCGCCGCGAACGGCACCGCGCCGAAACGCTCTGGAAGGCCAGCCCGCTGACCTGGGTGGGCCTCGTCCTCGGTGTGATCCTCTCGCTCTTCCCGTTCTACTGGATGATCGTCATCGCGTCGCGGACCAACGACGCGGCCAACTCCTGGCCGCCGCCGTTCCTGCCCGGCGGCAAGCTCGGCGAGAACATCGAGCGGGTACTCGCCAACGGCGACGCCAACGTGGTGAAGGGCCTGATCAACTCGTTCCTGGTCTCCGGCACGATCACCATCGCGACCGTCTTCTTCGGCTCGCTGGCCGGCTTCGCCTTCGCCAAGCTGCGGTTCAGGGGCAAGAACGCCCTGCTGCTGATCATCCTCGCCTCGATGATGGTGCCGATCCAGCTCGGCGTGCTGCCGTTGTACATCCTGATGGCCAAGCTGGAGTGGCTCAACACCATGCCGTCGGTCACCGTGCCGTTCCTGATCGGCGGCTTCGGCATCTTCATGATGCGCCAGTACGCCGAACAGGCCGTGCCGAACGAGCTGATCGAGGCGGCCCGCGTCGACGGCTGCTCCACCTGGCGCATCTACTGGCACGTCGTGGCGCCCGCCCTGCGCCCGGCCGCGGCCGTGCTCGGTCTGCTCACCTTCATGGAGCAGTGGAACCAGTTCTTCTGGCCCTTCGTGGTACTCGCCGACCCGGCCAACCCGACCGTGCAGATCTCCCTGCGGAGCCTCAACACCGCGTACTTCGCCGACAACTCGCAGATCTTCGCGGGTACGTTGATCGCAACGCTTCCGCTCTTCATCGTGTTCATTCTCTTCGGCCGCCAGATCATCGGCGGAATCATGGAAGGTGCCGTCAAGTCGTGACCGATCAGGAACTCACCTTCCCGTCCGACTTCCTCTGGGGTGCCGCCACCGCGGCCTACCAGATCGAGGGAGCGGCCCGCGAGGGTGGACGCACCCCGTCCATCTGGGACACCTTCAGCCACACCCCGGGCAAGGTGGTCGCCGGTCACACCGGTGACGTGGCATGCGACCACTACCACCGGTTCCGCGACGACATCAAGCTGATGGCCGACCTCGGTCTGAGGTCGTACCGGTTCTCGGTCTCCTGGCCCCGCGTGCAGCCCGGCGGTTCCGGCCCGGCCAACCAGACCGGCCTGGACTTCTACCGGGAACTGGTCGACGAGCTGCTGGCCCACGGCATCGAGCCCTGGGTGACGCTCTACCACTGGGACCTGCCCCAGCCGCTGGAGGATGCGGGCGGCTGGCCGGCCCGGGACACCGCCGCCCGGTTCGCCGACTACGCCCAGCTCACCCACGCGGCACTCGGTGACCGGGTGCGCTACTGGACCACGCTCAACGAGCCGTGGTGCTCGGCCTTCCTGGGCTACGGCTCGGGTGCGCACGCCCCCGGCCGCTCCGACCCCGGTGACGCGGTCCGGGCCGGGCACCACCTGATGCTCGGGCACGGCCTGGCCGTGCAGGCGCTGCGGGCGGCCCGGGCGGACCACGAGTTCGGGGTCACGCTCAACCTCTACCCGGTCACCCCGCAGACCCAGGACCCGGCCGACGCGGACGCGGCCCGCCGGATCGACGGGCTGGCCAACCGGTTCTTCCTCGACCCGATCCTGCGCGGGGACTACCCGGAGGACCTGCGCAACGATCTGAGCGGGATCACCGACTTCGGGCACGTGCACGACGGTGACCTGGCCACCATCTCCACCCCGCTGTCCATGGTCGGGATCAACTACTACAGCCGGCACGTGGTCGCCGCGCCGGTCGGCGGCGCCCCTGCCGAGCCGTACTGGCGGGCGCCGTCCTGCTGGCCCGGCAGCGAGCAGGTCCGGTTCGTCACCCGGGGCGTGCCGGTGACCGACATGAACTGGGAGATCGACGCTCCCGGACTGGTCGAGACCCTGCAGCGGGTGCACCGGGAGTACACCGACCTGCCGCTGTACATCACCGAGAACGGGTCGGCCTTCGTCGACGCCGTGATCGACGGTCAGGTGGACGACACCGACCGGCTGGCCTACTTCGACGCCCACCTGCGCGCCGCGCACACGGCGATCAGTTCCGGGGTACCGCTCAGGGGGTACTTCGCCTGGTCACTGATGGATAATTACGAGTGGGCGTGGGGGTACACCAAGCGGTTCGGGATGATCTACGTCGACTACGACAGCCAGCTCCGCATTCCCAAGTCGAGCGCCAGGTGGTACGCCGAGGTGATCCGACGTAACGGTCTGGCCGCACAATAGGCTCACGGCCAGCCAGTAACCGGGCCCGGTGCCGATCTTTGACGGAGGTCGGCCCCGGCGCCGGCCTCCACCGGGCCGGTGCCGGTCCGCCCGACGTCGGAGGAGCAGACGATGACAACCCAGCGCAGCCGATCGCTCGGGCGCCCCACTCTCGATGCGGTCGCGGCCCGCGCAGGCGTCGGACGTGGCACGGTGTCCCGTGTCGTCAACGGCTCGCCCCAGGTCAGCCCGGAGGCCCGGGCCGCCGTGCAGCAGGCCATCGCCGAACTGGGGTACGTACCGAACCGGGCCGCCCGGGCCCTGGTGACCCAACGTACCGACTCGGTGGCACTGGTCGTCTCCGAGTCCGGTGAGCGGGTCTTCACCGAGCCGTTCTTCGCCGCGATCGTGCGGGGCATCAGCTCCGGGCTGCTGGAGACCCCGATGCAGCTCTGGCTGGCCATGGCCCAGTCGCCGGTCGAGCGGGAACGGGTCGAGCACCACCTGACCAACCAGCACGTGGACGGCGTCCTGCTGCTGTCACTGCACGACGCCGACCCGCTGCCCACCCTGCTCGAGGAGCGCGGCCTGCCCACCGTGCTCGGCGGTCGGCCGGCCCGGATGCTGCAACCCGGTGCCCAACCCGCCTACTACGTCGACGTGGACAACGTCGGCGGTGCCCGGCAGGCCGTGGAGTACCTCTTCGAGCGGGGCCGACGGACCGTTGCGCACATCGCCGGTACCCAGGACATGGGGGCCGGTCTGGCCCGGCTCAGCGGCTACCGGGCAGCGGTCAAGGCGACCGGGCAGCCGATCAACCCGGACCTCATCGCGTACGGTGACTTCAGTGAGGGCAGCGGTACGGCCTGTATGCGCCGGCTGCTGGAACTCTGCCCGCACCTCGACGCGGTCTTCGTCGCCTCCGACCTGATGGCGTTCGGGGCGCTCCGGGCACTGCGCGAGGCCGGCCGGCGAGTACCCGAGGACGTCGCGGTGATCGGTTTCGACGACGCCCCGATCGCCCGGCAGGCCGAGCCGCCGCTGACCACGGTCTTCCAGCCGGTGGAGGAGATGGGCCGGCAGATGGCCCGGTTGCTGGTCGACCGGATCCGGGGGGAGGTCGTCTCCCCGTCGGTGCTGCTGGACACCAAGCTCATCCACCGCGAATCCGCCTGACCCGCCCCGCGCCCCCGCCCCCGCCCCGCCGAACGTCCGGCCGAACGCCCGCCCCGCCGAACGCCCCGCCCGCCCCGCCCCGTGGATCATGGAGTTGTGGTGGGCGATTGGTGGTGATTAGCGGCTTCTGTGGGGCGCCACAACTCCATGATCGACGCGCTTGGGGGTGAGTCGACGCGCTTGGGCCGTGGGGGGTGGGTCAGCGGGGCGGGGAGTTGGTCTGGCGACGCAGTTCATGTCGGGCCAGCGAGGCACGGTGCACCTCGTCCGGCCCGTCGGCGAGCCGGAGGGTACGGGCCTGCGCCCAGAGGGCGGCCAGCGGAGTGTCCTGGCTGACACCGGCTCCGCCGTACGCCTGGATCGCCTTGTCGATCACCCACTCCGCCATCGCCGGCGTGACGATCTTGATGGCCTGGATCTCCCGGTGGGCACCCCGGTTGCCCACGGTGTCCATCAACCAGGCGGTCTTGAGGACCAGCAGCCGGGCCTGCTCGATACGGACCCGGGCCTCGGCGATCCAGTCCCGGACCACGCCCTGCTCGGCCAGCGGCCGACCGAACGCGACCCGGTCGGACACCCGGCGGCAGAGCAGTTCCAGGGCCCGCTCGGCCATCCCGATCAGCCGCATGCAGTGGTGGATCCGGCCCGGACCGAGCCGCGCCTGGGCGATCGCGAACCCGCCGCCCTCGGTACCGATCAGGTGGTCCGCCGGGACCCGAACATCGGTGAAGTCGATCTCCGCGTGCCCGCCGTGCGGGGCGTCGGAGTACCCGAAGACGGTCATCCCCCGGCGGACCGTCACACCCGGGGTGTCCCTGGGCACCAGCACCATGCTCTGCTGCCGGTGCCGGTCGGCGTCCGGGTCGGTCTTGCCCATCACGATGAGGATTGCGCAGGCCGGGTCCATCGCCCCGGACGACCACCACTTGCGGCCGTTGATCACGTAGTCGTCGCCGTGGCGCTCGATCCGGGTGGCGATGTTGGTCGCGTCGGAAGAGGCGACGTCCGGCTCGGTCATGCAGAACGCGGACCGGATCGTCCCCTCCAGCAGCGGGTGCAGCCAGCGTTCCCGCTGCCCGGGGGAGCCGAACTCGGCGAGCAGTTCCATGTTGCCGGTGTCCGGCGCGGCGCAGTTCAACGCCTCCGGGGCCAGGTGCGGGCTGCGTCCGGTCAGCTCGGCCAGCGGCGCGTACTGGAGGTTGGTCAGTCCGGCGCCGTAGCGCGGGTCGGGGAGGAAGAGGTTCCACAGGCCACGCCGCCGGGCCTCGGCCTTCAGCTCGCCGAGCACCGGTGGCCGGGCCCACGGATCACCTGCGGCGGCCACCTGTGCGGCGTGCACCGGCTCGGCCGGATAGACCCGCTCGACGAGGAAGTCCTGCAGGGCCTCCTGCAACTCGGTGGTCCGGGCGTCGAAGCTGAAGTCCATCATCTCTCCCTGGCGGCGGTCAGCCCGTACCCGACCAGCGGTGCCACCAGCTCGCCGATCCGGTCGAAGCCCGCACCGAGGGTCTGCCCCAGGGTGTGCCGGTAGTGGATGCCCTCACAGATCACCGCGAGCTTGAAGCAGCCCAGGGCGACGTGCCAGTGCAGCGGTCCCACGTCGATGCCGCTGCGGCCGGCGTACCGGTCGATCAGCGTCGTCCCGGCTGGGAAACCGGCGCGCGGACCCAGCCCGTCGGCCACCGGGTTGCCCTCGGCCGCGTCGCTGTCCCCGAGCACGTCCCAGTACGTCAGCAGCAGCCCCAGGTCGGTCAGCGGATCACCGACGGTGGCCATCTCCCAGTCCAGTACCGACCGGACCGTCACCCCGGCCCGGTCGGTCACCTCGGCCAGCAGGTTGTCCAGGCGGTAGTCGCCGTGCACGATCCGCCCGGCGTTCGCCCCCTCCGGCACACTCGCGGCCAGGCGGTCGCGCAGCTCGTCGATGCCGGGCAACTCCCGGCTGCGGGACCGGTCGAGCTGCCCGGCCCAGCGGCGTACCTGCCGGGCGAGGAAACCGTCCGGGCGCCCGAAGTCGGCCAGCCCGACGCTGGCCGGTTCCACCGTGTGCAGCGCCGCGAGCGTGTCCATCATCGCCATCGCCAGCTCGTGACGCCGCCCGGCACCCAGCGGGTCGGTCTGTGCCCGGCTGCGGTACACCACCCCGGGCACCCGCTCCATCAGGTAGAACGGCGCGCCGAGCACCTCCGGATCGGTGCAGAGCAGCAACGCCGCCGGGACCGGTACGTCGGTCGGGGCGAGTGCGGAGATCACCCGGTACTCGCGGGCCATGTCGTGCGCGGTGGCCAGGACGTGCCCCAGTGGTGGCCGGCGCAGCACGAACTCCCGGTCGCCGGCGCGTACCACGTAGGTCAGGTTCGACTTTCCCCCGGCGATCAGGTGGGCCCGCAGCGGGCCGGCATCGGTCAGCTCGGGCCGGTGCCGGGCGAGATGGGCGGTGAGCCGGTCGAGATCCAGGCCGGCGGGGGAGGTGCTACCCGGCCGGGGCGGGTGGCTGGCCGGGTCGGTCATCCGACTAGTTGATGGCAGGCCGCCTGCCTTGTCAAGGCTCGGATACCGACGGGTAACCATCGGGTCCGTCCCTGCCGGCGGCCGAGCCGTGCCCGCCCGGCCGATGGGCCGTCACCCACTGGCCGCCGGCTCCCTGATGAACCGTGGTGTGGATTGTTCCCGCCGGGACATGGCCAGGCAACGGTTACGAAACTGTCACCCCGCAGGCTGTTCCTCACACGCCGGTGAGAGGCCGGCCCACCGAGCGGAGGGAGCGCGATGTTGCTCAGAGTTCGGGTGACCCTGCCGGACCGACCCGGGACGCTCGGCCAGGTGGCCCGCACCCTCGGTGTCGCCGGCGCCGACATCGTCCAGGTCGTCGTCCTGGAACGCCTTGGCGGGCGGGCGGTCGACGACTTCACCGTGGTCTGGCCGGGCACCGCCCGCGTCGACCGATTGCTCGCCGGCCTTGCCGCGATCCCCGGCGTACGGGTCGACGGCGTGTGGCGGGCGATCGGCAGCCCCATCGTCGGTGGTCAGGACGCCGAACTGCTGGCCCAGGTGGCGGCGAACCCGAACGACGGGCTGGCCACCCTGGTCGACGCGGTACCGGGACTGCTCGCCGCCGACTGGGCCGCCGCCGCCGTCGTACCGGTCGACTGGGCGGAACGCGGCGGCACCGGCACGGCCACCCTGGCGTACGCCAGTTGGCGGGCACCGGTACCGGCCCGGTTGCCGGAGATCACCCCGCTGCGGGCCCGTGCGCTGACCGGACCGACCGGCGAACACTACGCGGTGGCGCCCTTCGGTCGGGCCGGACTGGTCCTGGTGGTGTCCCGCGCGGACGTGGCACCGCTCACCGCCGCAGCCTTCCACGCCACCGAGGTGGACCGGTTGGCCCAGCTCGTCCGGGCCGCCGCGGTGATCCTCGGTGACCGGCTCGACCTGGTCGGCACACCGCCGGCCACCGCCACGTTCTAGGTGTAAGGAAGGGCCCCCTCTTATCGCTTTCGGTAGAGGAAGGGGCCCTTCTTAACACCTCTCAGGAGAACCGCCGGATGGGCGGAGAGGAGTGAGGGATGGCGCTGTGGCGGATCCGGGCCACGGTTGACGACCGGCCCGGCTACCTTTCGGTGCTGACCGCCAGCCTGGCACTGCGCGGAGTCAACATCCTGGCGGTCCAGGTGCACACCACCGAGGCGGGTGCCGTCGACGACTTCCTCGTCGACGCACCGGACACCGTCGGGGAGGCGGAGCTGCTGGCCGCGGTGGAGCGCGGCCGGGGCCGGGACTGCTGGATCACGCGCAGCGAGGCGCGTGGCCTGGCGGACCAGCCGACCCGGGTACTCAGTCTGGCGACCCGCCTGGTCCGTGACCCGGACGCGTTGGGCGAGGTGCTGCGGGCGTTGCTCGCCGCCGACACGGTCACCTGGCGGCCGGCGCCCGCACCGGAACGCTCCGGGGTGGGTACGGACACGCTGCACCTGGCCGAGCCGGCCGGTGGGTGTTTCATCCTGCACCGTGTCGCCCCGACGTTCACCCCGGCCGAGTACGCCCGCGCGCAGGCCCTCGTCGAACTGGCCGGCACCGCCGCGCGCCGGCTCGCCGAGCAGGTCACCCTGGTGCTCCCCGACGGCGCGGAGCTCAGCGTACGGCCCGCCTCGGTCGACGACCTGCCGGGCGTACTCGAACTGCACGAACTCTGCTCGCCGATTAGCCGGCAGCGGCGCTATCTCAGTGCCGGGGCGGCGCCGACGCCGGCCCGGCTGCGGCGGCTGCTTGACCCGGTGTGCGGCCTGACCCTGCTCGCGGTGACCGTCGGTGCGGACGGATCGGACCAGGTGGTCGCGATGGCCAACCTGCTTGGTGAGGGCGACGAGGCCGAGGTGGCGTTCCTGGTCCGCGACGACTGGCAGCGGCGCGGAGTGGGGGCCGCCCTGTTCCGCCGGCTGGTGGCGTACGCCGAGCGGGCCGGGTACGCGGCGCTGCTGCTGCACACCCAGGCGGACAACGCGGCGATGCTACGGACCCTGCGCCGGCTGGACCGGCCGGCCCCGATGCAGCTCGACGGGGCGCTGCTGACCGCGACCGTGGCGCTCAGCCCGGCGGCCGTCGACAGGCACTGAGGTGTTAAGAAGGGCCCCTTCCTCTACCGAAAGCGTTAAGAAGGGGCCCTTCCTTACCACCGTCAGGTGGTCGGGTAGCTGCTGTAGTCGGGGAAGTTGCCGTAGAGCCGCCCCTCGCCGCCCACGGTGACCGCCTGCACCAGCAGGTCGCCGCCGACGAAGGCGCCCTTCCAGGAGGCACCCCGACCGCCGAACGGCTCGGCCCGGTCGCCCCGGGAGCGCGGCTTGTTGATGCCGACCTTGAACGCCTGAAGATCGACCGCGAGCTTGCCGGCGAGTTCCTCGTCGTCGCAGGCCAGCGAGGCGACCAGGGCGCCGTTGGAGGCGTTCATCGCGGCCAGCAGCTCGTCGGTGGTGTCGACCACCACGATGGTGTCGACCGGACCGAACGGCTCGGCGTGCATCAGCCGGGACCGGCCGGGCGGGGCGAGCAGCACCGACGGGGCGACGTACGCCGAGGTGTCCTGCCCGTCGAGGAACGGCGCACCGTCCAGCTTGCCCCGGTACAGCGGGATCGCGCCGCCACGTACCGCCTCGTCGACCTTACGGCGCAGCTCGTCGGCCTTGGTGCCGCTGATCAGCGGACCGAAGTCCAGCTCGGGCAGCGGGTCACCGGTGGTCCAGTCGTCGCCGACCGCGAGCGGGTGGCCGAAGCGTACCGACCGGACCACCGGCAGGTACATGTCGAGGAACGCGTCGACCAGGTCCCGCTGCACCACGAAGCGCGGGTACGCGGTGCAGCGCTGCTTGCCGTACTCGAAGCCCTTCTTGAGGTGGGCGGCGAGCAGGTCCCACTGGGAGAAGTCCCAGATGCCCCAGGCGTTGAGGCCCTCCTGCTCGATGAAGTGCCGCTTGTCGCTGTCCAGCAGGGCGGCAGCCACCTTGCCCCCGTTGGAGCGACCACCGACGAAGGCCACCGCGCCGATCTCCGGGGCCCGGACCAGCACCTCGGACAGTTCCTCGCCGCTGCCGGAGACCAGGGTGGCCGGCAGTCCGGCGCGGCGCATCAGCGCGTGCGCGACGGTGAGGCAGACCGCGCCGCCCTGGGACGGGGTCTTGGCGATCACCGCGTTGCCGGCGAGTAGCTGCACCAGTTCGGCGTGCACCAGCACGCTCATCGGGTAGTTCCAGCTGGCGATGTTGCTGACCGGCCCGGGTAGCGGCTCGCGGCCGTCGGCGAGCATCCGGTCGATCTCCTCGACGTACCAGCGCACGCCGTCCAGCGCCCGGTCCACGTCGGCGCAGGCCAGCCGCCACGGCTTGCCGATCTCCCAGACCAGCAGCAGAGCCAGCAGGTCACGGTGCTCGGTCAGCGCGTCGAGGGCTGCGTTCACCCGGGCCTTCCGCTCGGCGATCGGGGTGGTCGCCCACTCGCGGTGCTCGGCGGCGGCGGCGAGTACGGCGGTCCGGGCGGTGGCGGCGTCCAGGCGGGGGATGTTGACCAGCACGGTGTTGTCCACCGGGGTGCGTACCGGTGCCGGCGCACCGACCGACTGCCAGCCACCCTCGACCAGGTTGCGCAGGGTGGTGGTGCCGTCGGCGGCGACCGGGTCGAACGCGTCGGGGGTGGCGGTGACGGCCCGGGCGAGTACATCGGTCCAGGCGGTGCCGTCAGCGATACGTAGAGCCATCGCGGTCTCCTCGGGTGGCCAGTGGAGCGGCGGCGTCGATGGCACCGCTGGTGGGGCGTACTGTCTCCCGGTCGAATACCGGCCGGCAACAGTACGCTCGTATGCCAGGATGCGGCCGACGGCTCAACGACCCGTCAACCACCGTCGCAGGCCGAGCGTAGCGGCGGTGAGCTGCTCATTTGTTCCCAGCATATTAATTTTTATCGATAATGTGATTCCGGCTCCAGCAGCAGGTAAGGGATTTCCTGGCCTCTGTTGGCCAGGGGGTGTGCTGCGGGTGCTTGTTACGCGGCCCGATGCGACGCGGCAGCGGCCGGGCGGGGTGACAGAGGCGGCCGACAGCGGCCAAGGCGAAGGTACCGGGAACGGCCGGGGTGGAGGGTTCGGAGGTGCCGGGCTGCCGGGTTGCGGACGGGCCGGATGGCTCGGTGGGACGCGATGAGGGCCGCCCGCGTAGGCGGGCGGCCCTCATGGAATCCGGCCGGTGGCCGGGTGGGTGGAGCCGGTTGACCGGCCGGTGGGTGCGCACCGGTCGGTCAACCGGAGTCAGCTGATGAACGTGACGTTGCGGCGGCGGCGGAGCACCAGCATGGTGGCGCCACCCCCGATCAGCGCGACGCCCAGCAGGGCGATGGTGGTCGCGGCGGCGCCGGTCAACGGCAGGCCGCCATCGGTCCCGCCCTCGCCTCCGGTGCCGGGGGTCGGGGTGGCGCTCCCGCCCGGGGTGCCCGGGCCGGTCTCGCTGGCGCTCGGGCTCGGCGAGGCAGTCCCACCCGGGGTGCTCGGCGACGGGGTGGGCGTCGGAGTGCCCGGGGTCCCGGGCGTGCCGGCGCAGGTGTGGCTGAGGTTGAACTTGGCGGCCTCGCCGCTGATCGTGGCGGTGCCGTCAGCCAGCGTCCAGCCGGCCGGGGTGAACAGGTAGGCGTGGATCAGCCGAGTGTCGTCCTGGCCCGCCGGGTAGAGCGCGTCCGGGTAGGCGTCGTTGGCGTCCGGCACCTTGATGATGACGCCGTTGGTGAAGGTCAGGGTGAGCGTCTCGAAGGCGCCCGCCTCCTTGCCGCCCGGCAGGACGAAGTGCCAGCCGTCGTAGCCGTCCGGCAGGTCGCCGAACCGCTCGTCCTTGCAGTCCTGGGTACCGAAAGTGCCGGCGGTGGCGCCCTTGTGGTCCTTGTTGATGGAGATGTTCATCGACGCCCAGGCTGGCGTGGCCAGCGCAAGGCAGGTCGCGGCGACGGTCGCCGAGAAAAGAGCGCGCATCGTACGGCGGCGCTGTCGCATGGGTGGGCCTCCACGGAACGTGGTCGAGGGGACAGCACATGATCGCTGAGGTGCGGCTCAACCTGTATCGGCTGAACGGGTTTCTGTTGGATCCTTCACAAAGCGGCAATGACCCGGTTACATTGTTGGGAATCCATGGGAGCGCTCCCGCGCGGCTGTGGAACACCCCTCACCACACCGCCGCGCAGGCGCGTAGATAGGGGAACGGATGCGCCCACATCCGTTCCCCCGACGTCCTCCGCTACGCGTTGCCACGAGCGGCTCCACGGACAGGAGCGATTGTAGTGCGCGAACCGACCCCGCCGGGCCGCCCGAAGGGCCGACCCGGATCACCCGTACCCCGCCCGCCGCGCTGGCGCCGGCAACTCGCCGCCCTCGGCGCGGCCCTGGCCACCACGGTCTCGCTGGGCGTCATCGCCCCGGCGATCGCCCCCACGCCGGCCACCGCCGCACCCGCCTTCAACTACGGCGAGGCGTTGCAGAAGTCCATCCTCTTCTACGAGGCACAGCAGTCGGGCCGGCTGCCGGACTGGAACCGGGTCTCCTGGCGGGACGACTCGGCGCTGACCGACGGTGCCGACGTCGGCGTCGACCTCACCGGTGGCTGGTACGACGCCGGGGACCACGTGAAGTTCGGCTTCCCGATGGCGTTCAGCGCCACCATGCTCGCGTGGGGTGCGGTGGAGTACCGCTCGGCGTACGCCGATTCCGGGCAGTTGCCGCACCTGCTCAACAACCTGCGGTTCGTCAACGACTACTTCATCACGGCACACCCCGCCCCGAACGTCCTCTACGGACAGGTCGGCAAGGGCGACGACGACCACAGGTGGTGGGGGCCGGCCGAGGTGATGCCGATGGCGCGGCCCGCGTACAAGATCGATGCGAGCTGCGGCGGCGCGGACCTGGCCGCGGCCTCGATCGTCTTCCGGCCGACCGACCCCACCTACGCGAACACGCTGGTCACCCACGCGAAGCAGCTCTACACCTTCGCCGACACGGTACGGAAGGCGTACCACGAGTGCATCACCGACGCGACCAGCTTCTACCGGTCATGGAGCGGGTACACCGACGAACTGGTCTGGGGGACGGTCTGGCTCTACCGGGCCACCGGTGACGCCGCCTACCTGACGAAGGCCGAGGCGCTCTACGACAGCCTCGGTAACGAGAACCAGTCCACCACCAAGTCCTATAAGTGGACCATCGCCTGGGACAACAAGCAGTACGGCACGTACGTGCTGCTGGCCAACCTGACCGGCAAACAGAAGTACATCGACGACGCGAACCGATGGCTGGACTTCTGGACCGTCGGCGTGAACGGCCAGCGGGTGCCGTACTCGCCCGGCGGGATGGCGGTGCTCGACTCCTGGGGTGCGCTGCGCTACGCCGCGAACACCGCGTTCGTGGCGCTGGTCTACAGCGACAAGACCACCGATGCGACCCGGAAGACCCGCTACCACGACTTCGCGGTCCGGCAGATCAACTACGCGCTCGGCGAGAACCCGCGCAACTCCAGCTACGTGATCGGCTTCGGCGCCAACTCCCCGCGCAACCCGCACCACCGCACCGCGCACGGCTCCTGGTGGGACAGTCAGACCGTGCCCACCGAGACCCGGCACGTGCTCTACGGCGCGCTGGTCGGCGGCCCGTCCGCGGCGAACGACGCGTACACCGACAGCCGGTCGGACTACGTGATGAACGAGGTGGCCACCGACTACAACGCCGGCTTCACCTCGGCGGTGGCCCGGCTCCACGGCGAGTACGGCGGCGCGCCGCTGACGAACTTCCCCCAGCCGGAGCAGCCCGACATCGACGAACTGACCATGGAGACCACGGTCATGCAGAACGAGCCCCGGGCGATCGGCCTGAAGGCGATCATCTACAACAGGTCGGCCTTCCCGGCCCGTGCGCTGACCGCCGGGAAGTTCCGCTACTACTTCCGCCCCGACGGCACCGCCCCGGTCCAGGTGACCCCCGGTTACACCCAGGGCTGCCCGTCGCCGAGCACGGCGAAGCAGCACTCCGCCGACATCTGGTACGTCGAGGTCGACTGCACCGGCCACACCATCGCCCCGGCCGCACAGTCCGCGCACCGGATGGAGGTGCAGTTCAAGATCGGGGTACCGGAGGGCGGCACCTGGGACCCGACCAACGACCCGTCGTACCAGGCGACCGCCGGCCCGAACCCGAGGGTGCCGCTCTACGCCAACGGCACCCGGATCTGGGGTACCGAGCCCGGCCCGGCCACCCCGGACACCACCGCGCCGACCGCCCCCGGCACCCCAGTCGCCTCGGCGGTCACCGCCAACGGCCTCACCCTGACCTGGGGGCCGGCCACCGACAACGTCGGCGTCACCGGCTACCGGGTGTACCGGGAGGCCGGCGCCACCGACGCGCTGCTCGCCACGGTCACCGGCACCACGTACCCGGTCACCGGACTGACCCCGGCGACCGCGTACCAGTTCTACGTGGTCGCGGTCGACGCCGCCGGCAACGCCTCGGCGCCCTCGGCGGCGGTGGCGGTGACCACCGCACCGGACAGCCCGACCGCGTCCTGCACGGTCACCTACACGACCAGCGACTGGACCACCGGGTTCACCGCGAACATCACCATCGCCAACACCGGGACCAGCACGGTCAACGGCTGGAGCCTCCAGTTCGCGTACACCGCCGGGCAGCAGGCCGGCCAGGGCTGGTCGGCCAACGTCACCCAGACCGGCAGCACGGTGACCGCGACCAACCTCGCCTACAACGGGACGCTCGCCCCGGGCGCGTCGACGAGCTTCGGCTTCAACGGCACGCACAGCGGCAGCAACCCGAAGCCCACCGCGTTCACCCTCAACGGATCGGCCTGCGCCATCGGCTGACCCACCCCGCACCGCCCCGGCCGGTCACCGCACCCGCGGTGGCCGGCCGGTCCGCGCCCCGGCCACCGCCGCCCCGGGTGACGGAGCAGCCCTGGCGGGGCTCAGTGCCCCGGTGCCGGGTCGGTCAGCTCGTCGGCGAGCAGGTCCATCAGCAGCCCGTCGTGCCAGCTTCCGTCGGCACCCCGCTCGTACCGGCGCAGCACCCCGACCGGCCGGAACCCGACCCGCCGGTAGCACCGGATCGCCGCCGCGTTGTCCGCCGCCGGATCGATGGTGAGCCGGTGGTGGCCGTGCACCTCGATCAGGTAACAGGCCAGGGTGTGGACCACCTCACCACCCAGCCCCCGGCCGTGTACCGCCGGGTCGAGGTAGATGTCGATGCCGGCGTGCCGGTAGTCCGGGTCCTCCTCGGCGTACCACTGCACAGCACCGACGACCCGGCCCGCGTACCCGACCGCCAGCACCGGGGTCGCCGGGTCCGTCAGACCCTCCGCGACCTCGGCCGCCAGGTCGTCCCCGCCCCGCCACCAGCGCCGGACCTCCGGCCGGGCCCGGATCGCGGCCAGCGCGGGGACGTCGGCCGGGGTCGCCGGCCGCAGTGTCACCCGCCGGCCGCGTAACTCGGTCATCGCCGGTCAGGACCGGGTCAGCCCGTGCTCGACGCAGGTCGCCGTCCAGCCGGCCGGCAGGATCTGCACCTTCATCCGGCGCCGGCACCGGGAGCAGAAGCGCGGCGGCTCCAACTCCCGCGCCGTACGGCAGGTGCCGTGGTCGGTCCCCGTCTCCGGCTCACCACAGCGGTCACACCAGGTCGCGGTCGTGGTCATCGGGCACCTACAGGGTCGCGGAGAGCGCCTTGACCGGCATCTTCAGATCCGCCAGCAGGGCCAGATCCGCGTCGGCCGGCCGGCCCAGGGTGGTGAGGTAGTTGCCCACGATCACCGCGTTGATCCCACCGAGCAGACCGTCCCGGGTGCCGAGGTCACCGAGAGTGATCTCCCGCCCACCGGCGTACCGCAGGATCGTCCGCGGCATCGCCAGCCGGAACGCGGCGATCGCCCGCAGCGCGTCCTTGCCCTCGACCACCGGCCGGTCGCCGAGCGGGGTGCCGGGCCGGGGGTTGAGGAAGTTCAGCGGTACCTCGTGCGGGTCCAGCTCGGCCAACTGTGCGGCGAACTCGGCCCGCTGTTCGACGGTCTCACCGAGGCCGAGGATGCCACCGCAGCAGACCTCCATGCCGGAGGCCCGCACCATGTTCAGCGTCTCCCACCGCTCCTCCCACGAGTGCGTGGTGACCACGTTCGGGAAGTAGGAGCGGCAGGTCTCCAGGTTGTGGTTGTAGCGGTGCACACCCATGGCGACCAGCTCGTCGACCTGGGCCTGGGTGAGCATGCCGAGCGAGGCGGCGACCTGGATGTCCACCTCGGCCCGGATCGCCGCGACCCCCTCGCGCATCTGCTTCATCAGCCGCTCGTCCGGACCGCGGACCGCGGCCACGATGCAGAACTCGGTGGCACCGGTCGCCGCGGTCTGCTTCGCGGCCTCGACCAGGGACGGGATGTCCAGCCACACCGAGCGCACCGGGGAGGCGAACAGCCCGGACTGCGAGCAGAAGTGGCAGTCCTCGGGGCAACCGCCGGTCTTGAGGGACACGATCCCCTCGACCTCCACCTCCGGCCCGCACCAGCGCATCCGTACGTCGTGGGCGAGTTGGAGGGCGGCGGGCAGGTGCTCGTCGGGCAGGCGGAGCACCGCGAGGACGCCTGCCTCATCAAGCCCGACACCGTTCTCCAGTACCTGGGTCCGGGCCTGGTCGAGGATCTCTGGCATGGCTCGTACCCTACAAGGCCCCGGCGGGGGTGCGAGAGTGCGCCGGTCGGGGGTCCGGGTGGTAACTTCCCCCGGCAGACGGGGCCCTGCCGGCGGGCGGGGTGGGATCGGCGACCCGGGGGAGATGCGGTGGCGGACTGGCTGGCGGCACTGGACCGGCGTGCCCGGCTCCGCGCCAAGGCAGGGCTGACCCGCCACATCCGCTCGCGCGGTGCGCACGAGCGGATGGTCGATCTCGCCGGCAACGACTACCTCGGTCTGTCCGGTCACCCGGCGGTCACCGCCGCCGCCGCCACGGCGCTGACCGGGTACGGCCTCGGGGCCACCGGCTCCCGGCTGGTGCGGGGCTCCACCGACCTGCACGACGCGCTGGAGCACGCCCTGGCCGACTGGCTGGGCGCCGCCGGGGCGCTGCTCTTCTCCTCCGGCTACCTGGCCAACCTCGCCGCGGTACGCGCGCTGGTGACCCCCCGGACCCTGCTCGTCTCCGACGCGCACAACCACGCGTCCCTGATCGACGGGTGCCGGATCTCCGGGGCCGAGACGGTGGTCGTCGCGCACGCCGACCCGGCGGCGGTGCAGGCCGCCCTGGCCGCCGCGCCGGGCCGCCCGGCGGTGGTGGTGACCGAGTCGGTCTTCTCCGTCGACGGTGACCTCGCCCCGCTGGCGGAGCTGCACGCGGTGGCCCGCCGGCACGGCGCCCTGCTGCTGGTGGACGAGGCGCACGCACTCGGCATCCGCGGGCCGTCCGGTGCCGGTGGGGTGGTCGAGGCCGGTCTGGCCGGGGAACCGGACGTGGTCGTCACCGCCACCCTGTCCAAGGCGTTGGGTGGGGCGGGGGGTGTGGTGGCCGGGCCGGCGGAACTGGTCCGGCACCTGGTGGACACCGGTCGTACCTTCATCTTCGACACCGCGCTGCCACCGGCGGTGGCAGCCGGGGTGCTGACGGCGACCGGCCTGGCACGGGAGGGTGATCCGCTGCGGGACGAACTGGCCGGCCGCGCCGCCCTGGCGGTGGCCCGGCTGCGCGCCGCAGGTTTGCGGGTCTCCACGCCGTCGGCGGCGGTGGTGTCGGTGACCGCGCCCGGACCGGAGGCGGCGGTGAGCTGGGCGGCGGACTGCCGAGACCGGGGGGTGGCGGTGGGCTGCTTTCGGCCGCCGTCTACGCCGGACACCCGGTCCCGGTTGCGGCTGACGATCAGTGCGGGAGTGGCACGGATGGACTTCGAGCGGGCGTTGGACGTGATCGTGGAGTGTGCGCCGTGAGCGCCCCGGCGTGGCGGGGACCGGTCCTGGTCACCGGTACCGACACCGGGGTGGGCAAGACCATCACCACGGCGGCGGTCGCGGCGGCGGCCCAGGCCGCCGGGCTGCGGGTCGCGGTGGTCAAGCCCGGCCAGACCGGTACGGCCACCGGGGAACCGGCCGACGCGGACACCGTGGACCGGCTGGCCGCGCCCACCACCACCCGCACCCTGGCCAGCTTCCCCGACCCGCTCGCCCCGCTCGCTGCGGCCCGGGTCGCCGAGCTGCCCCCGCTGGAGCTGTACACGGTCGTCGACGCGGTACGCGCCGAAGCTGACAAACACGACCTGGTGCTCATCGAAGGGGCCGGTGGCTTGCTGGTACCGATGGGGCTGCGACCGTCCGGGGAGGCCTGGACCCTGGCCGACCTGGCCGTGTCGCTCGGTGCGCCGGCCGTCGTCGTCGCCCGGGCCGGTCTCGGCACGCTCAACCACACGGCGCTGACCCTGGAGGCACTGGACCGCCGTGCGGTACCGGCCGGTGTGGTGGTCGGCGCCTGGCCGGCCGAGCCCGAGCTGGTGCACTGGGCCAACCTCACCGAGCTGGTCCCCAACCTGATGGGCGCGCTGCCCACCGGTGCCGGCCGGATGGACCCGGGGGTGTTCCGCCGATCCGCGCCCGGCTGGCTCACCCCGGCGCTGTACGGCGTCCTCGACGACTGGCGGGCCTGGGCCGAGGACGTGCAGTGACCGGCGCCGTGGCCCGGCCACGGTACCGGCCGGAACCCTGACTTTCGGCAGGTACCGCTGCCCCGCACGCGGGTGGCACGAATCCAGGATTCGAGGGGTGACGGGGATCTCTACCGTGTGACACGTACCGTCCGGTGCGTGCCGGCGGTCCCGTCTGGCGAGGAGCGACCATGCGTGTCCCAGTCCTGCCCCGTGCCGTTGCCGTCGCCGTCGGCGGCCTGCTCGCCGCCACCGGCTGTACCGTCGTGACCAGCCCCGCCGGCTCCGGTGGGACGGGACCGGCTCCGTCGTTCGACAGCAAGGTCGGGGACGGCGGCGGGACGGCGGCCAGCCCGGCCTCCGGGGGCACCGGCAGTTCCGGTGGCAGCGGCACCGGTAACAGCGGTGGCGGCGACGGCGGCACCGGCCATTCCGGTGGGCAGCCGGCGCCGAAGCCGTCGAGCGCCGCCCCGAGCGGCCCGATGATCAGCTACTTCCGGGTACGCCAGCAGCCCTCCTGCCCGGCCGGCACGAACGTCAACCCGATCCCGGGTACCCCGGTGGTGCTGGAGTGGAAGGTCACCAACGTGGACACCGTCGCCCTCTCGGTGGACGGGCCGGGCGTCTACGGGGATAACTACCCGCCCACCGGTACCGAGACGCTCAACTTCCCCTGCTCCGGCGCGGCGGGCGACATCCAGCGGCACACCTACCTGCTGACCGTGACCAACGCCGCCGGGAAGAAGACGAAAAGCGTGGTGGTCACCGCGACGGTGCACGATATCGCCTCGGTCTGATCGGCACCGGGCGGCGACGGTCAGCCGGGGGAACGCCGGCTGACCACGGTCGCGGCACCGTCCCGCCGGATGACGAAGGCGTCCGGCATCCGGAAGGAGAGGTTGTCCGGGCACCACGGTGGGCGTACCACGACCGCGTCGGTGAGCAGCGGAGCCGCCTCCGACACGACCACGGCCGCCTCCATCCTGGACAGTTGCGCCCCCACGCAGCGGTGGGCTCCGGCACCGAAGGCGAGGTGCCGGCGGGAGCCGGGCTGCCCCGGGCGGAACGCCGCCGGCTCGGCCACCACCGCCGCATCCCGCCCGGCGCGGGCCAGCCAGAGCACCACGCTGGTCCCGCGCGCCACCGGCGTACCGGCCAGCGTGGTGTCCTCGGCGGCCACCCGGCGCCAGGTCACGATCGGCGGCTCCAGCCGCAACCCCTCCTCGACCACGTCGGCGACCGGCACGGTGCCCGACCGGAGCCCGGCCAGTACCGTCGGCTCACCGGTCAACCGGTGCAGCAGCAGGGTGAGGAACTGCGACGTGGTCTCCTGACCGGCGACCAGCAGGAAGAACAGCGCGCCGACCACCACGTCGACCGGGTGCCCGTCGGCGCGCAGCCGCGCGGCCAGGCCAGCACCGGTCGCCGCGAAGTCCCGCAGCACCCGGTGGAAGTGCCCGACGGTCGCCGCGAGGGCGACCTGCCGGTCGTGATCCAGCGGCGCCCAGAACAGTTCCAGCGCGGCCCGGGAGAACTCCTTCACCGTCGCCGTCTCCGCCGCCGGCAGGTCCACCATCCGGGCCAGTACCCGTAGCGGCAGGTCGGCGGCGAGGCCGGCGTGCAGGTCGACGGACTCCCCGGCGTCGAGGGCGGTGGCGAGCCGGTCGACCCGCGCCCGGACCAGACCGGTCAGCCAGGGCTGCTGCTCGGCGACCCGGGCCGGGTGCAGGGCCTCGGCGACGATCGCCCGGATCCGGGGGTGGCTCGCGCCGCCGTTGTTGGCCAGGGTGGGCGGCAACCGGAACCGGTGCCCGGTCAGCACCCGAAGGGCGGCCACCGGGATGGGGGTCACCGCGTCCAGGGCGTTCTCCGGTCGCCAGGTCCCCGGATCGCCCAGCACCTGACGGACCAGCGCGTGCCGGGTCACCACCAGGTGCGGCACCCCGAGGTGGTCGGTGACGGTGGCAATGTCCGGCCACGGGTCCGCGACGGGGCCCCGCCAGCTGGAGAAGAGCACGGCGGTCAGGCTACCCAGCGGTCCGACCGGGGCCGGCGACCAACTCCCACACGGTGGTCCGCTTCACCCGTACGCTCTCCAGCGCCGGTGGGACCGGGACGTCGTAGGTCGCCAGCTCGGTGAACCGGTTGCGGGGCAGGAAGGCCCGGCCCGGGTCACCGACCAGCACCCGGGCACCACCGCGGGCGGCGCGCAGCAGGAAACGCAGTACCCGGTTGGCCATCGCCTCGCTGTAGAAGACGTCCCCGGCGAGGACCAGTTCGGCGTCCCCGGCAGCACCGTCGAGCAGGTCGGCCAGTTCGGCGTCGACGCGTACCCCGTTGGCGTCGGCGTTCAACCTGACGGCCGCGACCGCCCGGGGGTCGACCTCGACGGCCCGGACCGACGCCGCGCCGATCCGGGCGGCGGCGATGGCGACCAGCCCGGAACCGGAGGCGAGGTCGAGTACCCGCCGGCCGGCGACCACCTCGGGATGGTCGATGAGGTACCGGGCCAGCGCCTGACCGCCGGCCCAGGCGAACGCCCAGAACGGCGGGGGCTGCTCGCTGCGGAACTCGCCCTCGGTCAGCTCCCACAGGCCGATCGGCTCGTCCGCCTGGTGCAGGCGGACCTCGGGTACGAAGGCGACCGGGGCGAGGCGGGCGTGCAGGCGAACGAAGGCCGTGGCGATGTCGGACACCTGCCGGATTCTGCCCGGTATGCCACCGGCCGCGCGCCGCAGGGCCGGCCCACCACCGCCATTCCCTTTACAAAAACTTCTGTCTTGTAAAAAGAGGTGGGTCGTGCCAGGCTCGGGACATCGACCAGCGATCGGAGGTTGACTATGGCTGTGGACCCTGCCCCGACCCGGGCGACGGCCGGCTGGCGTGACCCCCGCCGGCCGCTCTGGCCGCTGGCGCTGCTCGTCCCGGTGCTTCCGTTCCTCGCCTTCCTCACCTGGCGCGGCACCGGCGCGGTGTGGGCCTGGTGGCTCACCCCGGTGGTGGTCTTCGGGGTGATCCCGGTCGTCGACCTGCTGATCGGCGACGACCGGGACAACCCGCCCGACGAGGCGGTCCCCGCGCTGCAACGCGACGGCTACTACCGGTGGCTCACCTACCTCTTCCTGCCCGTGCAGTACGCCGCCCTGGTGCTGTGCTGTCACGTGTTCACCACCGCCGACCTGTCGCTGTTCGGGGTGGCCGGGCTGGTGGCGACCCTCGGGGTGGTCAACGGCATCGCCATCAACACCGCCCACGAGCTGGGCCACAAGCGGGAGCGCCTGGAACGGTGGCTCAGTAAGGTGGCGCTCGCCCCGACCGGGTACGGGCACTTCTACGTCGAGCACAACCGGGGGCACCACACCCGGGTGGCCACCCCCGAGGACCCGGCCAGCGCCCGCCTGGGGGAGAGCTTCTGGGCGTTCTGGCCGCGTACCGTGATCGGCAGCCTGCGGTCGGCCTGGCGGCTGGAGACCGGCCGGTTCCGGCTACGTGGCCGCAGCCCGTGGACGTACCACAACGACATCCTCAACGCCTGGGCGATGACGGTGCTGGTGTTCGCGCTGCTGACCGTCGCCTTCGGCCCGGCGGTGCTGCCGTTCCTGCTGCTCCAGGCGGTTGCCGGGTTCTCCCTGCTGGAGGTGGTCAACTACCTGGAGCACTACGGGCTGGCCCGGCAGCGGACCGCCGCCGGCCGGTACGAGAAGGTGGACCCCCGTCACAGCTGGAACAGCGACCGTACCGTCACCAACATCTTCCTCTTCCAGTTGCAGCGGCACAGCGACCACCACGCCAACCCGCTGCGGCGGTACCAGGCGCTGCGTACCTTCGACGAGTCCCCGCAACTGCCCGCCGGGTACGCGACCATGGTGGTCTGCGCGCTGGTGCCGCCGCTCTGGCGACGGGTCATGGACCACCGGGTGCTCACGCACTACGACGGCGACCTGGACCGGGCGAACGTCGCGCCCCGGGCGCTGCCCCGGCTGCGGTCCCGCCTCGGGACCTCCGCCGCCCGGTGACCCGGCCGGGCCCGCGTCGTTCCGGGGTGGCCCGCCGGACCGGTGGGTCAGTCGTCGTCCGTGGTCATTCGTCGTCCGTGGTCAGTCGCCCGGCGCCCAGTCGGGGTCCCGGCCGAACGCGGCGATCAGCCGGTCCTGCTCGTCCGCGTCGGCCGCCACGTCCACCCCGGGGCGGACCAGGTTCCCCTCCTGGTAGTCGCTGACCCGCTCGGCGAACCAGCGGGCGCACTCCTGGACCACCGCCGGGTCCAGACGGGGTTCCGCGCCGATCGCCACGGCGAGGTCCCAGCCGTGGATCAGGTGTTCGGCGACGAGCTGCTGGACGTACTCCCGGGCCGGGGTGTCCCCGGCGGAGAGGTGGACCGTGCGCTCCAGCGCACCGGGTGCGGCCATCGCCTGCTCGGCCTGCGCCACCGCGTCCCGGGCCGCCCCGGCCGGGTCGGCGCCGAGCTGGTCACCGGCGAACCGGTCCCCCACCGACTCGACGGTCTCCCCGGCGAACAACGGCACCACCCAGCGGTCCTCGCCCACCACGTGACCCACCAGGGTACGGACGTCCCAGTCCGGGCAGGGGGTCGGATCCGACCACTGCTCGGGCCTGACCCGACCGACCCGGTCGGTGAACTCGGTCAGGCTGCGCCGGTACGTCTCGATCAGGTCCATGGGGCGGTTCTTCCCGCCGATCGGCCGGTTACGCCCGGGAGCCGGCATCGGTCGCGGGTCGGTCGTGGTCAGTCCAGTTGGCCCGGGTCCAGGCCCAGCTCCCGGGCGGTGGTCAGGCGTACCCACTCGGCGAACTGGCGACGGGAGATGACCCTTTCGTGCACGGCCAGTTGCACGGCCAGGCCGTCGAGGATGGCGTTGATCCGCCAGGCGGCCCCGGCCGGGTCCGCGCAGTCGAAACTCCCGTCGGCCACGCCGGCCGCGATGACCGCCGCCAGGTCCTCCCGTCGGCGCAGGTCGAGCCGGCGGGAGACCTTCTCCAGTTCGGGGGTACGCAACGACTCCGCCCAGCCGTCGATCCACATCGCCCAGGCGGTCGGTCGGCTGGTGTGGGCGTAGAGCTTGAGCAGCCGTTTCAGCTTGGTCAGCGGGGGAGCGCTGGACCGGGCCACCGCGTCCAGCCGGGCCAGATCCTGCTCGGCGGCGTACGCGAACGCCTGCGCGAGTAGTCGCTCCTTGGTGGCGAAGTGATAGAAGACCAGCGCCTGACTCACCCCGGCGGCCTGGGCGACGTCCGCGGTGCGAGTGTTGGCCAGACCTCGTTCCACGATCACGTCACAGGCGGTGCGCAGCAGGGCATCCAGGCGGATCTCGGCCGCACGTCTCGTCACGCGGCTACCGTAGCCTATTCACGTGAGTACGGGGAGTGATCATCCCTGGGGTATTGGTAACGGCATGGTCGGACATCGGACACCATTTAGGCTATTGACCGAGATCGGGCGAGTAGGGCGGTCTTGTCGGTCGAGCTGCTGCGGGTTCCGTGCGTGGGGCACCCCGTGGGTGGGGCACCCTGGTTTGCGGCGGCGGAGTGTGCGCTTGCGGGTCGGGCACTGTCGAGCTGCTCCGTCTGTGCTATCGCCGGCAGGCCGCGGGGTGGTGCTGGGAGGTCGTGAGACGGTGCTGGGAGGCTGCGGGGCAGTGCCGGCAGGCCGGCAGCCGGACCAATATGCCAGGTTCCTAGGATGCCTAGCGCGGGTGGCGCCCCTTTGGCTGCGTGCTGGGCCAGTGGCCTGGGCCTGGCGTGAGGTAGCCCAGAGGTGGCGTCGGCGCCGGTCCCACCCCAGGTAGAACACCTTTCGCTGGCATTCCGCCACCCGGTCGGTAGGGAGGCCCGGTGTCGGGCGGGCGGTGGCGTGCCGAGCCAGGGCGGTCACCGCCAGTTTGCTCCGCAGTGAGCTGTTTGCCCTGAATGGGCCGCAACGCAGGCCCCTTGCCCGATGCGTGGACGGAGCAGCTCGACAGTGTGCTCGGGTGACGGGTCGCCCCCGCCGGGCGCGAGGGGCGGCCGCACGGCGGCGCGCCGGGGACCCCCGATTTGGCACATGCATCGGGCCTCGGCTAAAGTTCTCACCTGTCACCGGGAAGTGCCGGAGACAAGCGGACGTAGCGCAGCTGGTAGCGCATCACCTTGCCAAGGTGAGGGTCGCGGGTTCGAATCCCGTCGTCCGCTCGGAGATGCCGCCACGATAGCGGGGGCAACCTCGGTGGAGTGGCCGAGAGGCGAGGCAACGGCCTGCAAAGCCGTGTACACGGGTTCAAATCCCGTCTCCACCTCGGCAACATGCGAGGGCGATTGGCGCAGTGGGAGCGCGCTTCCTTGACACGGAAGAGGTCACTGGTTCAAACCCAGTATCGCCCACCAGGTCAGAGGGCTTGTCCGGGAAACCGGACAGGCCCTCTTTTCGTTTCTGCGTGACGAACCGGGTGACTACCTGATCCCACCCGTTGTCCGGCCGCGCCCGACGGGCCTGCTGCTGCACCTGAACATCGCGCTGGTCATGGGGTTGCGAGATGCCGGCTCACCATGTGGATGATGGACCCGACGACCGGTCCGTTCGGGGGAAGGAACGATACGTTGCGGCTGCCCGCCTCCACCCGCCGCAGGCGCCTGGCACTGCTCACCGCTGGCCTGATCTGCCTCGCCGCGGCCGGCTGCGGCGCCGCGCCGCAGACTACGGTGGCTCCCGGGGTGCCCCCGGCCACCCCGGAGGGCACGTCGGTGGTCCTGCCCGGGCAGCTCACCTGGTCCGACGAGTTCGACGGTCCGGCGGGTAGCCCGCCCGACCCGGCGAGGTGGGGTTACGACCGGGGTGGACAGTGGAACCGGGAGGAGTTGCAGTACTACACGGACAGTCCGGAGAACGTCGCGCTGGACGGGCAGGGCAGCCTGGTGATCACCGCACTGCGTGACGACTCCGGCAGCCGGATCTGCCGGGACGGCCCCTGCCGGTTCACCTCCGCGCGGTTGAGTACCGCCGGCCGGTTCAGCCAGCTCTACGGCACCTTCGAGGCCCGGATCAAGCTACCGGTGGAGGCGGGTCTGCTGCCGGCCTTCTGGATGCTCGGCGACGACATCCGTACCGCCGGCTGGCCGGACTGTGGGGAGATCGACGTCGTGGAACACCCCGGTGAGGAGGCGGACACCGTACACGGCGGGGTGCACGCACCCGGCCACTCCGGTGGTGCCACCTTCACCCTGCCCCAGGGGCGGTCCTTCGCCGACGACTTCCACACCTTCACGGTGCGGTGGACGCCGGAGGCGGTGAACTTCTTCGTCGACGGGGTGTGGTACGGCCGGCGGACGCCGGAGAACACCGGCCTGGCCGGTTGGGTCTTCGACCAGCCGTTCTTCCTGGTGCTCAACCTCGCCGTCGGTGGCGAGTGGGCCGGGCGGCCCGCCGACCGCACCCGGTTCCCGCAGCGGATGGTCGTCGACTACGTACGGGTGCACAGCTGGGACACCAAGCCGCAGTGAGGCCCGGTGTCCCCGCCATGGGTCAGCTGTACCGCTGCCAGACGTCGCGCATCGGTTCCCACTTCTGGTCGAGCCCGTCGTTCCAGTTGGCCACCAGGAAACCGCTGACCGGGGACTTCGTGTCGTCCCACCACAGTCCGGCGAAGAGCCGGCCGTCGTCCAGCTTGAAGCCGTACTCGATGTAGTTGCCCTCGGCGTGCCCGGAGGTGCTGCGCTTCGTGGCCGGTCCGGCAACGCCGGGCAGCAGCTTGGTGGCGTCGTAGTGCTGGAGCATGTGCCGCTCGCGGGCCTTGTCGCGCTCCTGGGTGGAGACGAACTGGACGAAGTTGACGTTCACGCTGCCGTACTGGCAGGCGATCCGGACGGTTTCCCCGTCACCGAGCTGCGGGCCGTACGGCTGGCCGTTGCGGACGCAACTGGCCACGTACGGCAGCCACGACTCGGCGAAGGTGCGCAGGTCGCCGGTGAACTTCTCGCGGTTGACGGCGAGCTGGGTCTGCTCGTACACGCCGAGTTTGCCGTCTCCGGCGGGCTGGCCGGTCTGCTGCGGCGCGGCCGGTGTCTCGGGTGCCCGCTTCGTGCCGACGACGTATCCAGCCGAGCCGAACAGCAGCAGCCCGGCGAGGAGCCCGATGAGGATGCCGGGTACCAGTTTGCTGCGGGGAGGCTTCGGCGTCGGAACGATCCGGGGGCCCCGGCTGGGGCTGAGCGGATCATCGGCGAACGAGGGGGCCGGACCCGGGGGCGGCCCGACCGGCGGGGGTACCGGCGTGGGCCGGGGCCCCGTCGGGTACGCCTGGGCAGGTGCCTGGGCGAACGGGTTGGCGTGCGGCGGGGTCGACATCGGCTGGGCCGACACGGGCGGGGAGGACATGGGCTGCCCGGACATGGGCTGCCCGGATACCGGCGGTGCCGACATCGGCTGGCCGGGTGCCGGCTGCGGGGGCACCGGCACGACGGGCATCGGCTGGGTCGGGGCTGCGGTCGGGCCGCCGGGCGGGCCGGGTGGCGGCGGCACCGGCCGGTACGGCCCGCCCGGTCCGTATGACGGTGGGAACGGGCCCGCCGGTGGACCGGAGGGCGGGCCGGCCGGCTGCGCCGGCGGAACGGGCATCGGATGGCCGGTCGGCGGCACCGGCCCGGCCGCCACGCCCGGTGGCGGTCCCGGCGCCGGCGGGGGTGGCAGGTGTCGTTGCCCCGTGACCGGCAGGCCGTACTCGTCGTATCCGTCCTGCCCGCCGGGCGGGCCCCCCTGAACGTCGTTCACGAGCAGGCAGGCTATCAGGAGCCGACCAGGGGTTGGCGGGTGCCGAGCGGCCCGGCCGGGATGGGCACGGCGTCCCGTACCCCGCAGCCGGGCCGGGACGTCTACCGTGGACGTGCCGTGCCGGTGGGTTCCGCAGGGGACCCGGTCGGTCGGGGCGGCACCTCGGCGGTCACCCGGGGCACCACGTTCGTCGTCCACCGCACGTCGTACCGCTTGTCGTCGGCCTCGGTGGCGAAGGCGGCCGAGGCGGCCGGGGCGGTGGCGATCCGCCAGTCCCACTCCTTAACCGACTCGTACCAGATGAACCCGATGATGTCCGGGTTGTCCTCCAGGTAGCCGAAGAACTCCCGTACCCAGCGGGCCTTCAGGCCGGCGTTGTCGGTGGCTGCGGTCTCGGTGATGACCAGCGGTTTGGCGGTGAAGGTACGTAGGTGGGTGATGGACCGGCCGAAGACGGTCCGGGGGGAGCGGTAGTTCTCGGTGCCCTCGGTGCCGTAGTAGCCGGACAGGCCGATCCAGTCCACCCACTCGTCACCGGGGTAGAAGGGCTTGAGCTGCTTGTCGCCGAAGAGGACGTTCGGGCTCCACACCCAGATGACGTTCGTCGCGCCCGCCTCGGTGAAGACCTGCCGGACGTGCCGCCACGCCTTCACGTAGTCCCCGGCGACGTTGCCGTTGACGTCGGCGCCCCACGGGTACCAGAAGCCGTTCATCTCGTGGGCGAAGCGGATCGCGACCTGGTAGTTGAGCCGCCTGATGCCGGTGGCGTAGGCGCGGATGTAGTCGTCGTGCTCGCCGCCGTAGATGGTGTTGAGCTGGTAGCGGGGCTGGCTGGCGTGGGTGCCGTCGGCGTTCTTCCGGTCGTCCTTGTAGTTCCACGGTTCCCAGCTGAGCATCGGGAGCATGCCCCGGCGGGCGACCGCGTCGAACTCGGCCCGGTCGAACGTCTCGTTGACCGCCCAGCCGTGGTTGAACAGCATCACGCTCGGGCGGTGCCGGATCGCCTTGCCGAACCGGTCGACCGGGGCGAAGTCGTAGGTGCCCTCCTTGGTGGTCACCCCGATGAACGCCTGGTCCTCCGGCGGGAAGAGCGGCGGTGCGGTCACGGTCGCGCCGGGGCTGGCCGACGGTTCGTCGGCGGCCACCGGGCCGGGTAGGGCCGGTTGCTGTGCGGCGAACAGGCGTGGCGCGAGTACGAAGGTGTAGCCGCCCAGGGCCAGGACCAGCAGCACGGTCAGCACCCGGGGGCCGGTCAGTCTCACCATCGGTTCCCTCCCGGTCGGCGCGACGGATCGGCGGTGGGTCCAGCGGTGGGTCCGGCGGTGGGGTCGAGTGGTCCGCGGGCCCGGGGGATCAACGCGGTGGCGTCGTCGGGATCCTGACCGGCGGTGGTGGTCGGCAGCAAGACGGTCGGTGAGTCCACCACCCGGCGGCCGGCCCGGCGACCGGGCCAGGCCGGTGCCGGGGTGAGCACGCCGTCGGTGTCGCGGACCCAGCCGCCGGTGTCGTCGTCCCAGCGGTCCCGCTTGTCCAGCGAGGTGGTGATCGGGTCGTCCGCGCGCCAGCCGAGGGAGGGCAGTGCGGTCTCCTCGGCGGGTCGGCGGCGGGCCGCCAGCCCGGAGACGGCGGCGATGACCGGCGGGGCGAGCCCGGTGAACAGGGTCAGTCCGGCCCAGAACCGCAGCAGGGTGTAGTCGTGTCCCAGCACGACGCTCGCCCCGAGCAGGGCGGCGGCGAACGCCGCCCAGAGCAGGTGCAGCCGGAACGTGGCCAGCGACTCGGTGGTGCGCAGCTTGCCCTTGGCGGTGACCACGAAGGCGAGTTTGCGGCGCAGCAGCGCCCCGATGCCGGCGGCCACGTAGACCGGGCCGGCGAAGAGCGCGAGGGCCATCCCGGGCATGCCGATCTCCTCCCGCTCGTGGGCGGCGATGTTGAACCGGCGCAGCCACAGCCAGAGCACGAACCAGGTGACCACGGTGGCGCTCCAGAGCAGCCCCCACAGGTTGGCGTCGAGGCGTACCGAGCTGACCCCGGTGAGCAGGTAGACGGCGGTGGCGGCGTTACCCAGCAGCACCCCGACCGCGACGCTGGGGTAGTAGAACTGGAGCAGCCGGTACTGCCAGCGCCGGCGGGTGCGCAGTTCGCGGGGGGCCCGCAGGTCGGGGCGGACCAGGATCTCCCAGATCCCGGCCGCCCAGCGTTTCTGCTGGTTGAAGTAGTCGGCCCAGGAGGTCGGGCCTTCGCCGATGGCCACCACGTCGGGGGTGTAGACGCCCTTCCAGGGCTGGCCGGTCTGCGGGTTGGTGGCGGCGTGGATGCGGATGCTGGTCAGATGGTCCTCGATGATCGAGTCCTGGTACCCGCCGATGCACCGCCAGGCGGACGGTCGGTAGAGGTGACCGGTGCCGGTCAGCAGTGGCGCGTCCAGTCCGTTGCCGCCCCGGGCGATGACCCCGTTGAACAGGTACTGCTGGACGGACGCGCCGTGCGCCACCCAGTTCTGGTGCATGTTGCCGTAGACCTGCGGGGTGACCACGAAGGCCACGTCCGGGTCACGGAAGTAGCCGAGGGTGCGTTCCAGGAAGCCGGGCATGGGTACGTGGTCCGGGTCGACGTTGGCGATCACGTCGTAGCGGTGCTCGTGCTCGGCCCGCCAGGCGTTGTGGTTGCCGGACTTGGTCTTCGTCCGGAACTCACCGGCGGGCTGGTTGTACTCCGCTCGGCCCTTGCGGCTGAAGTGGTGCACCCCGATCCGGCGGGCCATCGCCTTGACGGCCGGGTCGTCGCCCTCGTCGAGGATCCACACGTCGACCTTGCCGGCGTAGATGACCTCCTTCATCTTGCGCAGGGTGCGCTCGGCGACGTCGATCGGTTCCTTGCTGGGCACGATGGTGGTGAGCAGCGCCACCCGCAGCCCGATGGGTGGGTCCGTCGGTACCGGGTCCTTGGCGTAGAAGGCGAAGACCCAGATGGTGACGCTCTGCATCAGCCGGATCAGCTCGGCGATGATCATCACGCAGTAGCTGGTCCGGGCCACCGCCAGTTGCCAGCCGTCGTCGGGGCGTACCGCGCCGGGCACGTGCTCGGGCAGCAGCAGCCAGCCGACGAAGAGCAGGGTGGCGCCCAGGTTCGCCAGGACCAGCAGGGTGAGCACGAACCGGGCGCCCCGGCCGGCGATGGGCCGGAACCGTACCGGCTGGTCGGGCCGCTCCGGTGTGGTGGGCGGGCCGGTGACCTCGGCACAGTCGGCGTACGTCTTGCGGACCTCGATGTTGAGCTGCTCGGCGGTGGGCCGGTCGCGGGTGCCCGTGAGCCGTGGATCGCGGTGCGAGGTGGATGCCCGGCGTCGACCGGACGACCCGGTGCCCGTCGTCGAGGTTGTCTGGTTCGCCGGCACGGCGTCCTTTCTGGCCGGGTGCACTGGCAGCCGCACCCCGGCGGCGGCACGAGTGGCAGGGGCAGTGGCTGAGGTTACCCGGACCGGCGGCCGGGCGGGTTTCGTCGCGGTGTCGACTCAGGACGGCCGGCGGGTGACCAGGGCCAGGGTGAACCCGGGCAGGTGCCAGGTCTGCCCGGCCAGGTAGTGCTGGCGCAGCAGGATCTCCTTCGGTTCGCCGAGGCCGCTGACCGCGTCGCCGTGGTACCCGAGCCGGACGATCCACAGTCGGGACGCCTCGCCGAGGCAGCGGGCGGTGTCGGCGCACTCGGTGGCGGCGAGCTGCCCGCCGGTGCGTTGCGGTCGGGTGGCCAGCAGGTCCAGGGGGCGGCGGTTGGCGGGTACGTAGTGTTCGACGGTGTCTCGGGCGACCCAGCTCCCGCCCGGGTCCTGGCTGCCGTAGACGACCCCGTCACCGGTCCGGTAACCGTCGGCGATCAGGGCGGCGAGCTGGTGTCCGGCTTCGCTGTGCCCGTCCGGTTCGCGGATGGCGAGCTGCTGCGGTACGGCCAGCGCGATGATCACGGCCAGCGTTCCGATGGTGAGGCCGACGTGGACCCGGCCCAGCGCGACCCCGGCGAGCAGCGCCCAGGCGGGCAGGGTGAACAGCAGGTACCGGGGCAGGAACAGGGGGGTCACCTGGGCTGCGGCGTACAGGCCCAGTATCGGGACGGTGGCCCAGGCGGTCAGGGTGGCGACCGGGCGGCGCAGCGGAAGGCTGAACAGGGCCAGCAGCCCGACCAGCAGCCCGACCCAGGCCACCCCGAAGATCTCCCGGGGCAGGGTGAGTAGGGTCTGCACGTCGGCCGGGGGGATCCAGGCGACCTGGCTCTTCTGCTGGTTGCCCAGGCGCAGCAGGGGGAGGGCGGGCAGGGCGCCGACGGTGGCGGCGAGCAGCCAGCCGACGGTGCGGCCGCGGTAGTGGGCGAGGACCACCCAACCGTGCGCGGCCAGCAGCAGCAGGGCGATCGGGTGCAGCAGGCCCAGGGCGGCGACGGCGAGCAGGTAGGCCAGCCACCGCCAGAGGCGGGGCCGGGTGACCGCCCGGACCAGCAGGTACGTCGCCAGGGCCGCGCAGAGCACGACGAACGCGTACACCCGGGCCTCCTGCGCGAAACGCGACGAGGTCGGTAGGAGGGCGAAGAGCAGCCCGGCGGTCAGCCCGGCCCGGGGGCTGGCCAGCCGTGCCCCCAGTGCACCGATGAGGGCCGCCGCGCCGGCCATGGCGAGCACCGAGGGCAGCCGGAGTGCGGTGTCCGAGGTGCCGGCGAGTTCGGCCCAGCCGTGTACCAGGGCGTAGTAGGGCCCGATGATCGCGTCGACCCAGCGCAGCAGGGCGAACATCTCCGACCAGGACGACCGGGCCACGCCCCAGGTGGCCAGTTCGTCGGTCCACAGTGCCGGGCGGCCGATCCCGATCAGGCCGAGGGTCGCCATCACCAGGCCGGGCACCAGCCAGGAGGTGACGCCGACCGGTGGTTCGTCGGTCGGTACGTCCAACGGCGGATGGCTCTCGTCCTCACCCCACGGGTCGCGGCGGATTAGCTGCATGTCCCTCAGCCGGGGGATCACCGCGGTCATGTCCCGTTCGTTCGTGCGGCTCTGCATCGCCTGCCGGACTCCCCCCGTGTGGTGCCGCGAACCCCGCGGAAGCCTAGCGGTCGATGCGTCGTTCGGGGCATCCTGCCCGGGTTCAGCTCCGCTGAGTATCTGTCTGCCCACTGTGTGCGATGACGGGGTAGGATATCGATCGCTGTACGTGGCCAGATGTATCGATTCCGGTAATCGCCTCGACTGGCGGAGGTACTTCACCACCACGGGGGAGTTCGTGACCGTAACCAAGTCCGGTCCACTCGGAGGCGTGGGCGCCCTGCCCGATCTCACCGGCGGGTCGATCCCGGCGCACATTCACGATCTGCTGGAGGAGGCCATCATCACCGGTGTCCTCGCACCGGGCACCCGGATGCGGGCCGACCTGCTGGCCGCCGAGTACGGCGTCAGCCGCATCCCGGTCCGTGAGGCGCTGCGGTCGCTGCACGAGGCCGGCTGGGTGGACATCCGCCCCCGCTACGGGGTGTACGTGCGGGACCGGTCCATCCAGGAACTACGGGAACTGGTGGCGACCCGGGCGGTCATCGAGGCGTCGATCGCCGGCTGGGCGGCGCAGCACCGGTCCACCGACGACCTGGCCCGCCTCGGTGAGCTCGCCCTCTCGGGGCGTCGGGTCGCCGGCACGGCGGACGCCCGGCAGTTGTCCCGGCTCATCTCGGAGTTCTGGGCCGTGCTCCGCCAGGCCGCCGGTAACCAGGTGATGGCGGCCGTCTCCGTCGACCTGGAGAAACGGGCCCGGTTCTATCTGTCGGCGGTCCCCGCCGGGTCCGGCATGCACTGGCCATCCGCTCTCGACCGGCTGGTGCTGTTTCTGACCAGGGGCGACGTCGAGTCCGCCGCCGCCGAGGCCCGCAGCTACATCACGGCGACCGGTGCCACCATGGGGCGGCTGCTGACCGCCCGTGACCGGTCGTAGTGGGCGGAGCGACGGCGGTCGGGGAGGGGGCTGCGCGGCGCACCCGATGATCGGCTAAAGTTCTTCTCCGTCACCGGTTCACCTCGGCGGCACGCGGACGTAGCGCAGCTGGTAGCGCATCACCTTGCCAAGGTGAGGGTCGCGGGTTCGAATCCCGTCGTCCGCTCCATCCCCCTCTGCGCGGCCGGTTCCCGTCACGGTTGCGACACGACCAGATCGATGACCTCCCCAGGGGACCTCCGTGGCGTCGGCCCGCCCGGCTGCCCGTACCCGATCCGCATGACCATCTGCGGCGTCCCGTAACGTCCCAGGGCCAACCGGAGCTGTTCCCGGGCGCCGGGCACCTCGATCGGCTGGGAGAGCATCGACACGCTCAGCCCGGCGTCGGTGGCGGTGAGCAGGACCCGCTGCAACGCCTGCCCGGCGGCGATCTGGTCGGCGGTGGCGTCGCTGGGTGAGCCGAGCACCGCCACCAGCGGCTCCGGTTCGAAGTCCCGTCCCGGTGCCCGGTGCCGGGTGCCGAAAGCCCGCTGCGGCAGCAGGTCGTGCGGTTCGGACTGCGGTCCACCGGCCGCCGCCGGGATGCCGTCGTCGGCCGGCTCGGACCGGATCCACTCGACCACCTCGGCCCGGTAGCCGGGGTCGCGTTCCAGCACCCGGTTGGCGCTGCGGGCGATCTCGGCCACCATGGCGACCGCACTGGTGCCGATCACCAGCTCCAGCCAGGCCCCCTCGGCCTGTGCCGCCTCCCCGAGCCGCCAGCGCGCGTCGGCCGGTACCGGGTCGGGCCAGAAGGGCGCCCGGTTGCTGAACCGGAGGGAGATCGCCCCGTGCAGGCTCTGCTCGGTCGGGGTCGGCCGGCGGGGCTGGTCGGGGACCAGGCGGGCCACCACGTCGGGGTCCGCCGGGTACGGCCGCAGTCGCACCTGGGCCGGGATACCCGCCACGGCCAGGGAGAGTCGCAGGTTGAACAGGGCGGCACCGCAGGCGAGCCGGGCGCCCCAGCCACTCGGGTCGGTCGCCGGCAGACGACGGGCCGGGTCGATCGAGACCTCGATGCCGCCGTCCCGCAGCCGGAACCGCCACGGCTGGCTGTTGTGCAGCGACGGGGCCCGTACGGCGTCGGCCACGGCGGCCCGCAACTGCTCGATCGTGTACGCGGTCTGCATGGTCACACGCCTCCCTCGTGCCCGGCGGCCCGATCGTCCGTACCGGTCCTGCCCGCCGCCTCCGCCGCGTCGTCCGTGCCGTGCGCGATCACCTCCACCGGGTCGCGGCGCGGTACCGGCGGCAGGCCGTCGGCTGCGGCGGTGTACCCGATCCGCAGGGCGAGATAGGGCTCGCCCTGCCCGGCCAGCAGGTCCCGCAGCAGCCGGCGTGGCCAGGCCACCTCGATCGCGTCGCTCAGCGGCGCGGTGGACAGCCCGCACGCCACTGCGGTCAGCAGCACCGCGGAGAGCGCCTCCCCGCCGCGCAACCAGCCGGCCGGGTCGTCGTCGGTGCCGTGCAGGACGGCGAAGCTGGCCCCCGAGTCCCGTCCGACACCCACCCCCAGTCCGGGCGTACCGCCCAGGGTGTGGTCGCGCACCGGCACCCGGCGTGGCACCTGCCGGACGGCGGTGGTGGCCGGCACCCCGTCGCCGCTCCACGGCGGCCGGTGGGTCCACCGGGTCAGTTCGGCGCGGTACGCCGGGTCGGCCAGCTCGGTCGCGGCGGCCTGCGCGGTGACCACCGCCAGCATCGGCATCTGGTCGCCGCGGACCACGTGCAGGCCGGCGCCCTCGGCGGCGGCCGCGTCCCGCAGCCGGTCGAGCAGGATCGGATCCACCGGGGTGTCGCCGAACGCCCGCCGGTCGGTCCGTCGGCGGGGGATCGCGGCCAGCAGGGCGTGCTCGGCCACCTGCGGGGTACGCCGACCGGTCAGCCGGATCCGGGCCAGCAGGCGCGGACGCGCGGGCTCCGGGTGCCGGTCGACGGTGACCTCGTGGCCGCCGGCGGTCAGCACCACCCGGGCGTGGTGCAGCGCGGCGCCACAGCTCAGGGTGAGCAGCCGTCCCGCCGGGTCGGCGACGGTCAACTGCCGGTCCGGGTCGGCGTGCAGCTCCAGGGCCCCGCCGGTGATCACCCAACGCCACGGCTGGGTGTTCAGCACCGACGGCGCGTGCAGCGCCGCCCGGGCCGCGTCCGCGAGGGCGGCCGGCACGTCGATGGTCGGGGGTGTCGTCGGTGTGGCCATCCTCGCCTCCTCGGTTCGTCACCTCCACGGTGCGGCACCGGGCGGGGTGCCGCGCAGGGCCGGACGTCCCGAAGCGGAGGGGACCAGCTACCCGGTTCCGGCCCGGTTACGGGACCTTCGGCCCGTGCGCCGGCCGGTCGGATCGGGTAGAAACGACGAATGATCCGGGTGTTTCTGCTCGACGACCATGAGGTCGTCCGTCGTGGTCTGGCCGACCTGCTCTCCAGTGGTGGCGACATCGAGATCGTCGGTGAGTCCGGTTCGGCCCAGGAGGCCGCCCGCCGGATCCCCGCGCTCCGCCCCGACGTGGCGATTCTCGACGCCCGGCTGCCCGACGGCAACGGCATCGACGTCTGCCGGGACGTGCGGGCCGTCGACTCCTCGATCAAGGGCCTCATCCTCACCTCGTACGAGGACGACGAGGCGCTCTTCGCGGCAATCATGGCCGGCGCGGCCGGGTACGTGCTCAAGCAGATCCGGGGCACCGATCTGATCGACGCGGTGCACCGGGTCGCGGCCGGGCAGTCGCTGCTTGACCCGGCGGTCACCCAGCGGGTGCTGGAACGCATCCGCAGCGGCGTCGAGCAGCCCCGGGAGCTGAAGGCCCTCACCGAGCAGGAGCGGCGCATCCTGGAATACGTCGCCGAGGGGCTGACCAACCGGGAGATCGCCAGCCGGATGTTCCTGGCCGAGAAGACCGTGAAGAACTACGTCTCCAGCGTGCTGGCCAAGCTGGGCCTGGAACGGCGTACCCAGGCTGCGGTGCTGGCCACCCGGCTGCTCGGTCAGCACCCCTGACCCTCCTGGCCCAGGAGGCGCGCCCCTGACCTGCCCTCCGTCGTGCCGCTGCGTGCTCAGTCGCGCAGTGGCACACTCCACCGCAGCACCGTGCCGTGCGGAGCCCCCGGGATGATCTCGAACTCGCCGCCGTGCCCCTCGGCACGTTCCCGCAGGTTGACCAGGCCGCTGCGGGCCGCCGCCGGGTCGCAGCCCACCCCGTTGTCGGCCACTGTCACGGTCAGCCGGCTGCCGTCGACGTGCACCGCCACCCGGACCTGACTGGCCCGGGCATGCCGGACCGCGTTCGACAGCGCCTCCCGCAGGGTGGCCAGCAGGTCGGGCCGGACCCCCTCGGGTACCGCGCTGTCCACCGGCCCGGTCAGCTCCAGCGCCGGCCGGAACCCCAGCGACTCGGCCGCCGTGTCCACCGCCTCCCGGATGTCCGTGCGCAGCGCCGCGCTCATCGGGGTACGCAGCTCGAAGATGGTCCGCCGGATGTCCCGGATGGTGGCGTCCAGGTCGTCGACCGCCGCGTTGATCCGCTTCGCGACCTCGGGCCGGGCGGTCAGCGGCACCGCGCTCTGCAACTGCAGGCCGGTGGCGAAGAGCCGCTGGATCACCACGTCGTGCAGGTCCCGGGCGATCCGCTCCCGGTCCTCCAGCACCACCAGCAACTCCCGCTCCTCCTGCCCCCGGGCCCGTTCCATGGCCAGGGCCGCCTGGTCGGCGAAGCTGCCCAGCAGCGGCACGTCGTCCTCGGTGGGGCCGCCCCGATCCGGGGTGTGCGCGACCACCAGCACACCGTGCAGGGTGTCCGCCGTCGCCAGCGGGGAGACCACCGCCGGCCCGGCCGTCACCGGCACCGGCCAGGGGGCCGACTCCGCGAGGTTCTCCACCATCTCGTGCCGGCGGTCGGTCACCGCCCCGGCGAAGGTGGTCTCGGACGCCGGCAGGACCACCCCGACCAGCCGGTCCAGCCCGTGGTGGGAGCCGTCGACCACCTCCACGGTGAACTGGCCGGCGTCCTCGTCGTAGAGCAGCACCAGCGCCAGATCGGCGTCGGCGACCTCCCGGGCCCGGCGGGCCACCAGGCGCAGCGCGTCGGTACGCCGTACCTCACCGAGCAGCACCGAGGTGATCTCGGCGGCAGCGGCCAGCCAGCGTTCCCGGCGGTGCGCCAGCGCGTAGAGCCGGGCGTTCTCCACCGCGACACCGGCCGCGGCGGCCAGCGCCACCACGATCTCCTCGTCGTCCTCGGTGAACTCCGCCGCGCCCTGCTTCTCGGCCAGGTAGAGGTTGCCGAACACCTGGTCCCGGATGCGCACCGGTACGCCGAGGAAGCTGTGCATCGGCGGGTGGTTCGGCGGGAAGCCGTACGACTGGGGATGCTGGGTGATGTCGGGCATCCGGACCGGCCGGGGATCGGCGATCAGCAGCCCCAGCACCCCCCGGCCGTGCGGCAGGTCCCCGATCTTCGCGTGCAGTTCGGGGTCGATGCCGTGGGTGATGAACTCGGCCAGCAGCATGTCCTGACCGATCACCCCGAGCGCGCCGTACCGCGCGCCGACCAGCTCACAGGCCGCCTCGACGATCCGCCGCAGCGTACTGCGCAGATCCAGGTCGGTGCTGATGCCGACCACCGCGTCGAGCAGGGCCCGCAGCCGTTCCCGGCTGGTCATCACCTCGCCGACCCGGTCGAGCATCTCCTGGAGCAGCTCGTCGAGGCGAACCCGGGACAGCGGGGTCAGGCCGAGTGAAGGGGTCTGCGGCTCGGCTGATGGGTTGACCATCGGCCGATGGTAGCCGGACCGGCCGCTAGCTGCGGACTGCGGAGGTGTCCACGATCTGGCTGGCCGACAGCCGGGGGGTGTGCGGCGGTCCGGCGTGCGCCGGGTCGGCGATGCCCAACCGCAGGACCAGATAGGGGAAACCCACCCCGGCGAGCAGGTGACGCAACGTCTGTCGGGTGCCCGGCACCTCGACCACCCCGCTGAGCGGTACCACCGACACCCCGAGCCGGGTCGCGGCCAGCCAGGCCGCCGACAGGGCCTCGCCGGCCCGCAGCCAACTGTCCGGCTCGTCCTCGTCGCCGCTGAGCGTCCCGTAGACGGCCGCCCGGTCGTGCCCGGGGCCCACCGGCAGGGTGCCGGGGCGACCGAAGTCCCGGCCCGGCACGGTGGTCTGCGGCTGCTGCTCAGGCAGCACCTCCGGCGGCAGGCCGGTGCCCTCCGCGCGGCTGATCCAGTACCGCAGCTCCGCGCGGAGCTGCGGCTCACCCGCCTCGACGTCCGCCGCGTGACTGGCGGCGGCGGCCAACTCCAGTACCTGGTCGGCGTCGAGCACCTGCAACCGGGCGCCCTCGGCCGCCGCCGACCGGCTGATCTCGTCGAGCACGGCGTCGCCGACCCGCTCCTCGGTGACCGGTCGGCGGTCGGTGTGCCGCACCTGCATGCACTGCACCAACCGCATCGCCGCCGGGTCGGCACCGTCGGCGCGGCTGGCGGTGAGCCGGGCCAGCAGGTCCGGGTCGCCGGGCTCGGGCAGCCGCTCGACCGCCACCCGCCATCCCTCGGCGGCCATCGCCACCCGGGCGTGGTGCAGCGCCGTGCCGCAGCTCAGCACCAGCAGCCGGCCGTCCGGGTCGGTGGCGGTGAGCTGGCGCTCGCGTACCGCCCGCAGCTCCAGCCCGTCGGGTAGGACACGCCACAGCCAGGGCTGCGTGTTGTGCAGCGAGGGCGCGTAGCCGGCCGTCGTGGCTGCCTCCGCGAGCGCGGTGGCCAGCGTACGGTCCGTCCCCGGCTTCTCCTGGCTCATGGTCACGACCTTCCTTTTCCGCCCATCGTGCCCCAGCCCGCAGCGGTGCGGGGCCGGTTGCCCGCTCCATCCTCCGCTCGGAACGGTTGGTCCGCACGGTACCTATGCCCTGCCCGGCCCGGGACATTCGCCCCACCCGGTACGTCGGGTCCCGACGCCCGGTACGCCAGAATCCCGGTCACCAGCCCGCCCGGATTGGGAGGATCGACCGGGAGGAGAGGCCCATGGAGTGCGTCCCGGAGCAGCCCGCGGCGAACCGGCGGCGGGCCTGGCTGGAGTGGACCCCGCTGGTGGCGCTCACCGTCCTGGTCGCCGCCGGGGCGGTGCTCCGGTCCACCGGACGGCCGGGCGCGGCGGGGCTGGTCTGGGCCGGGGTGACCGTGGCCACCCTGCTGCCGGCCACCTGGTCGGTACTGCGGTCGTTGTGGCATCGGCAGTTCGGGGTCGACGTGATCGCCGTCCTCGCCCTCGGCGGTGCGCTGCTGGTCGGCGAGTACCTGGCCGGCGCGGTGATCGCCCTGATGCTGGCCACCGGGCGGACCCTGGAGGCGTACGCCCAACGCCGGGCCACCCGGGACCTGCGGGCCCTGCTCACCCGGGCGCCCCGGACCGCGCGCCGCCGCACCCCGGACGGCGGGATCGAGGTGGTCGACCTGGCCCGGGTGCAGGTCGGCGACCGGCTGGTGGTCGGCCCCGGCGACGTGGTCGGTGTGGACGGGCGGACCGAGGAGGCGGTCACCCTCGACGAGTCGGTGGTGACCGGCGAGTCCCGCCTGGTGCAGCGCCAACCGGGCGAGGACGTGGCCAGTGGTGTGGTCAACGCCGGTGCCGGATTCGGGATGCTGGCGACCACCACCGCCGCGCGGAGCACCTACGCGGGCATCGTCCGGCTGGCCGAGGAGGCGACCGCCCGCAAGGCCCCGATGGTCCGGCTCGCCGACCGGTACGCGGCGGCGTTCGTACCCTTCACCCTGGTCCTGGCCGGGCTGGCCTGGCTGCTCTCCGGTGAGTTCGTCCGGGCGGTCGCGGTGCTGGTGGTGGCCACCCCCTGCCCGCTGCTGCTGGCCACCCCGATCGCGATCGTCTCCGGCCTGTCCCGGGTGGCCCGCCGGGGCGTGCTGGTCCGCGACGGCGGCTCCCTGGAACTGCTCGGTCGGGCCCGGACCCTGCTGGTGGACAAGACCGGCACGTTGACCGCCGGCCGTCCCCGGGCCAGCGAGACCGTCGTCGCCCCGGGCGGTGACTCCGACGAGGTACTGCGGCTGGCCGCCTCGGTCGAGCAGCTCTCCGGGCACGTGCTGGCGGCGGCCCTGGTCCGGGCGGCCCGCGACCGTGGCCTGGCCCTGACCACCCCCACCGAGGTGACCGAGGAACCCGGTCGGGGCGTCACCGGGCGGGTCGGCGGCCGGCTGGTCCGGGTCGGGCAACTCGACGGTGAGCTGCCCGACTGGGCCGAACGGGCCCGGCGGCGGGCCGACCTGGACGGCGCCGCCACCGTCTGGGTCAGCGCCGACGGTGCGCCGGTCGGTGCCCTGCTGCTGGAGGACCCGGTACGCCCCGACGCCCGGCGGACCGTGCGCCGGCTGCGCGAGGCCGGCTTCACCCGGCTGGTGATGCTCACCGGGGACCGCCCGGGTACCGCCGACCAGGTGGCCCGGGTGGTCGGCGTGGACGACGTGGTGGCCCGCTGTTCCCCGCAGCAGAAGGTGCAGCGGGTACGCGCCGAGTCGCAGCGGGCGGTCACCGTGATGGTCGGCGACGGGGTGAACGACGCCCCGGCGCTGGCCGAGGCGGGGGTCGGGGTAGCGATGGGCGCCACCGGGGCGACCGCCTCGGCGGACATCGCCGACGCGGTGCTCACCGTGGACCGGCTGGACCGGCTCGCCGACGCGGTGGAGATCGCCCGGCACGCCCGGCGGATCGCGGTGCAGAGCGCCACCGTGGGCATGGGCCTGGCCGTGCTGGCCATGGTGGCCGCCGCGTTCGGGCTGCTGCCCCCGGTGGCCGGGGCGTTCCTCCAGGAGGGCATCGACGTGGTGGTGATCCTCAACGCGCTGCGGGCACTCGGCGGCGGACTGCGCCACCAGGCGGTACCCGGACACACCGGGGAACTGCTCGACCGGTACGCCGCCGAGCACGCCGGGCTGCGGGGCGTACTGACCGGGCTGCGCGGCGCGGCCGACCTGGTGGCGACCCGACCGGACGCCGACCAGGTGGTGCCGACGCTGCGCGCGGTGCACCGCCGGCTGGTCGACGAGGTGCTGCCGCACGAGACGGCCGAGGAGCAGCGGCTCTATCCGGCGTTGGCCGGCCCGCTGGGCAGCGCCGAGGCGACCGCCACGATGAGCCGCTCCCACGTGGAGATCCACCGCCTGATCGACCGGATCGGCGGCCACCTCGACCAACCGGGTACGCACCCGGCGCCGGACGGCGACGCCGCAGCCGGGCCCGGCGGCCGACTCCACCCCGACCAGGTGCCGGACCTCCTCGCCAGCCTCTACGGCCTGGACGCCGTGCTCCGCCTGCACCTGACCCAGGAAGAGGAGGACTACTTCTCCCTGAGGACGTAAGGAAGGGCCCCCGCTTAACGCTTTCGGTAGAGGAAGGGCCCCTTCTTAACAACTCAGAGCGGTCGGACCACGGCCACCGGGCAGTACGCGTGCGCGATGAGCTGCTGGCTGACCGAGCCGAGCAGCATCCCGCGCAGACCGCCATGCCCCCGGCTGCCGACCACCACGAGCTGCGCGTTGCGGGTCGCCGCGACCAGGATCGCCGCCGGGTTGCCGGCGGGTACCTCGACGGTCACCTCGACCTGCGGGTACCGCCGCTGCCAGTCGGCCAGCAACCCGTCCAGCGCCTCCCGTTCCCGGGCCGCGATGTCGTCCAGGTGCAGGTCCGCCGGGGTCCACTCGGGTACCGGCCGACCCCAGGCCCGCACCACGTGCAGCGGTACGCCGCGCAGCGCGGCCCGCTCGAACGCGAAGCCCAGGGCGGCCAGCGAACCGGCCGACCCGTCCACCCCGACCACCACGTGCCCAGGCCGGCCGCCCCCGGCCGGCACCGATCCGCGGACCACCACCACCGGGCAGTGCGCGTGCCCGGTCACGCTGACCGCGGTGGAGCCGGCGAGCAGCCCGGCGAAGCCGCCGTGTCCCCGGCTGCCGAGCACCAGCAGTGCGGCTGAGGCGGACCGCTCGGTCAGCACCAGGGCCGGTGGCCCGTCGAAGACCTCCCCGTGCACGGTGATCCCGGGATGCGTGCTGCCGGCCCCGGCCACCGCGTCCCGGACCAGCTCCTCGACCTGGCGCCGGGCCAGCTCGTCCGGCCAGGTGCCGGGGGCGATACCCGGCCCGACCCAGCTGGCCACGGTCAGCCACTCGAAGGCGTACGCCAGCCGTACCGGCCGGTTGGTCCGGCCCGCCTCGTCCAGCGCCCACCCGAGCGCGGTCCGGGCGTCGTCGGATCCGTCGTACCCGACGAGGATCTCGTCACTGGTCACCGGGTGCTCCTCAGCGGTTCGTGGGGTCGGTTTCGCGTACCCACCGCCACTCGGCGACCATCGGGTGGTCCTCGCCGTACCGGCGGGTGTGGTCGCGGCACTCCTGCCGGGCGTCGACCATTGCCTGGCGCAGGTGCGCGGCCCGCACGGCCAGCCCCGGTACCCGGTCGATGACGTCGATGACCAGGTGGAAGCGGTCCAGGTCGTTGAGCATCACCATGTCGAACGGCGTGGTGGTGGTGCCCTCCTCCTTGTAGCCGCGGACATGCAGGTTGCCGTGGTTGGTCCGCCGGTAGGTCAACCGGTGGATCAGCCACGGGTAGCCGTGGTACGCGAAGATGATCTGCTTGTCCCGGGTGAAGATGGTGTCGAAATCCCTGTCCGGCAGCCCGTGCGGGTGCTCACTGGCCGGTTGCAGCCGCATCAGGTCGACCACGTTGACCACCCGCACCTTCAGCTCGGGCAGGTGCCGGTGCAGCAGGTCGGCGGCGGCCAGGGTTTCCAGCGTCGGGACGTCACCGGCGCAGGCGAGCACCACGTCCGGTTCCTGGCCCTCGTCGGTGCTGGCCCACTGCCAGATGCCCAGGCCCCGCCGGCAGTGCTGGATTGCGGCGTCCATCGGTAGCCAGTTCGGGGCCGGCTGCTTACCGGCGACGACCACGTTGATGTAGTGCCGGCTGCGCAGGCAGTGGTCCATCGTGGAGAGCAGGGTGTTGGCGTCCGGCGGGAGGTAGACCCGGACCACCTCGGCCTTCTTGTTGGCCACGTGGTCGATGAAGCCGGGGTCCTGGTGCGAGAAGCCGTTGTGGTCCTGCCGCCAGACGTGGCTGGAGAGCAGGTAGTTCAGCGAGGCGACCGGTCGGCGCCACGGGATGCCCCGGGTGGTCTTGAGCCACTTGGCGTGCTGGTTCAGCATCGAGTCGACCACGTGGATGAACGCCTCGTAGCTGGTGAAGATGCCGTGCCGGCCGGTGAGCAGGTACCCCTCCAGCCAGCCCTGGCACAGGTGCTCGGAGAGCACCTCCATCACCCGGCCGTCCGGGGACAGGTGGTCGTCGCCGGTCTCGGTGGCTCCGACGAACGCCCGGTCGGTCACCTCGAACGCCGCACCGAGCCGGTTGGAGGCCACCTCGTCCGGGCCGAACAGCCGGAACCGGTCCGGGTTCGCGGAGATCACGTCGCGGACCCAGCCGCCGAGCGCGCCGGTGGCGCCGGCCATCGGCTCACCAGGGCGACCGACGTCGACCGCGTAGTCCCGGAAGTCGGGCAGGACCAGGTCGCGAAGGACCATCCCGCCGTTGGCGTGCGGGTTGGCGCTCATCCGCCGGTCACCGCATGGGGCCAGCTCCGTCAGCTCGGTAACCGGGGCGCCGGTGGCGTCGAAGAGTTCCTCCGGCCGGTAGCTGCGCAGCCAGCGCTCCAGTTCGGCCAGGTGCGCGGGGTTGTCCCGGACCTCGTTGATCGGTACCTGGTGGGCGCGGAAGGTGCCCTCGACCCGCTTGCCGTCGACCTCGCGCGGGCCGGTCCAGCCCTTCGGGGTACGCAGCACGATGGCCGGCCAACGGGGCCGGTCGGTGTTCCCGTCGACCCGGGCCCGACGCTGGATGGCCGCGATGGTGTCCAGCGCGCGGTCCAGGGTGGCGGCCAGTTCCTGGTGTACCCGTTCCGGCTCGTCGCCGTCGACCACGAGCGGCTCGTAGCCGAAGCCGCGCAGCATCGACATCAGGTCGTCGTGGCCGATCCGGTCCAGCACTGTCGGGCTGGCGATCTTGTAGCCGTTGAGGTGCAGGATCGGCAGCACCACGCCGTCGCGGGCCGGGTTGAGGAAGACATTGGACAGCCAGCTCGCGGCGAGCGGGCCGGTCTCCGCCTCGCCGTCGCCGATGACGCAGGCCACCAGCAGGTCCGGGTTGTCGAACGCGGCCCCGTACGCGTGCATCAGCGAGTAGCCCAGCTCGCCGCCCTCGTGGATCGACCCGGGGACCTCCGGTGCCACGTGACTGGGGATGCCGCCGGGGAAGGAGAACTGCCGGAACAGCCGGGCCATGCCGGTCTCGTCCCGTCCGACCGACGGGTACAGCTCGCTGTAGGTCCCCTCCAGCCAGGTGTTCGCCACGATCGCCGGTCCACCGTGGCCGGGGCCGGTGACGAAGATGGCGTCCAGGTCGCGCTGGGTGATGGTCCGGTTCAGGTGGGCGTAGAGCAGGTTCAGGCCGGGGCTGGTCCCCCAGTGGCCGAGCAGTCGGGGTTTGACGTGCTCGGGTGCCAGCGGCTCGTGCAGCAGCGGATTGTCCAGCAGGTAGATCTGCCCGACGGTCAGGTAGTTGGCGGCGCGCCAGTACGCGTCGAGCCGGCGCAGCTCGTCCTCGGTCAGGGGGCCGTGTACGTCGAGTGCGGTATCCATCTACCAAAGCCTCTCGCGGGTCGGGGGATCGCGCATCCGGAGCCGGGCCGTCCGGGTCGATCCCAGCTTCGCGGTCGGGTGGTCAGCTCGGTCAGGGCCGTTGGTCCCGGCCTCGGGGGCCCTCCTGGTGTATCGACGGGTGCCTCTGGCCCTCCGGCGGAGTGGGTCGGTCCACGCCCGGGTCGTGCCGGTCCATGCCCGGGTCGTGCCGGTCCATGCCCGGGTCGTGCCGCCGTGCCTGCTGCCCGACGGCCTGGCCGCGCACCACGATCACCGGTGCGGGGGAGTGGTACAGCAGGCTCTGGCTGACCTCGCCGAGCATGCCCCGGGTCGGGTCGGAACCCCGGGCACCGACCACGGCCAGCACCGCCGCCCGGGACCGTTCGACCAGCACCTGGCCCGGCTCGCCGGTGACCACCTCCTGCCGGACCGGCACGCCGGGGTGGTCACCCTGCCAGCGGGCCACGTCGTCGGCGAGCCGGCTGGCCAGGTCACCGTCGAGCCGGTCCGGGTCGGTGACCCGGATGACCAGCAGTTCGGCCCTACGGCGGGCGGCGTAGTCGAAGGCGTACGCCAGCGCGGCGTCGGCGGACGGCGATCCGTCCACCCCGACCAGTACCGGCCCGTCGGCCGGTGGCGGGGTGCCCCGGACCACCAGAACCGGTGACCCGGCGCGGGCGGCGACCTGCACGGCGGGTGCGTCCGACGGTACGCAGCCGCAGCTCGCCAGGTCACCGTCGCCGAGTGCGACCAGCGCGGCGTGCTCGGAGTACCGGACCAGGCTGGCGACCGCCGGACCCTCGGCGAGTTCGCCGTGCACCGCTAGGTCGGGGACGATCTCGCTGGCGGCGGCCATGGCTCGGTCGATGAGTTCCTCGACGGCGTCCCGGGGCCCCAGGCCGCTGGGTTCGGTCTTCACCGCCGCCCAGTTGAAGGCGTGCAGCACGGTCAGCGGGCGGCGCTGTGCAGCGGCCTCCTGTGCGGCCAGCCGGACGGCGGCCAGGCTCAGCGACGAGTCGTCGACCCCCACCACGACCGGCGCGTCGGCGGGAGCGGTCATCCGGCCTCACCTCCCGGCTCCCCGCCCCCGACCGTGGCGGCTGCCCACGATCGAGGCTAGTGCGGCCGGTGGGGCCGGGCCTCGGATTCAGCGGAACTGGAGCCGGTCGCCATGGTCCCGTCGGCGGCGGGCGAGCCGTCCACTTCCCGCCGATCATGGAGTTGTGGTGCCCCACGAAAGCCGTGAACGGGTGCCAACCGCCCACCACAACTCCATGATCGACTAGGTGATGGTGAGTAGGGCGACGGTGGCGTTGTCCCGGCCGCCCGCCGCGAGCGAGTCGGCCAGGATCCGGTCCACCGTCCCGCCCGGCTCCCGGATGCCGCCCAGCAGGTCCCGCAACCGGCCGTACTCGACCTGCTCGGCCACCCCGTCCGTGCAGAGGCAGTAGACGTCCCCGGGGCGCAGGGTCACCGCCAGCAGATCCGGCTCCGGCCGGTCCGGATGCCCGATGTAGCGGGTCAGCTGGTACCGGGCGGCGGCGGCCGCCGGCGAATCGGCCGGGTACCAGCCGTGCACCGCGCCCAGCCAGGCGACCGTGTGGTCGACGGTCAGCAACTCCAGCAGGCCACCCCGGAGCCGGTAGACCCGGGAATCGCCGATCTGGGTGATCCAGCCGTGCTCCCCGTCCGGCCCGACCAGCAGGGCGGTCAGCGTGCAGCCGGTCAACTCGCCCAGTTGCGCCCCGGCGGCGCGTACCCGGGACTGGGCCTCGGCGACGGCGGCGCGCAACCGCCGGTCGTCCGCCGTCGAACCGGCCGCGTGCACCGCCTCGACCAGGGTGGTCATCGCGGTGGACCCGGCGACCGTGCTGCCCCGGCCCGACCCCATCCCGTCGGCCACCGCGGCGAACGGCAGCGTCGCGTCGACGTGCAGCACGTCGAAGTTCGCCGGGTAGCGGTGACCGACGACGCTGCCACCGGCGAGCGTCACGTCGTGCCGGCCGACCCGGAACCGGCGCACCTGGCCGGGATTCGTGGACATCAGCGGACGCTAGCAGGGGCGCAACCACGGTGGGGGACCACCGGCCGGGACCTGATGCCGGCAACCCGCAGCGGGGCCGACCGCCGGCTGCGAGGATGGGAACGGACCCGTCGGTGACCTGCGGAGGCGGCAGCGGTGAACCTGTGTGAGCTGCTGGAGACCCACCGACTGATGGCGGTGGTACCCGCCGACGACCCCGAGCCCGCGCTGGCCAGCATCCGGGTCCTCGTCGAGGCCGGGGTACGCCTCATCGAGGTGCCACTGACCTCGCGGGACGCGGTCGGGGTGCTGCTGCGGGCGCACGCCGAACTGGGCGGCGACGCGGTGCTCGGCGCGGGCAGCGTACTCACCGACGCGGACGTGGTGCAGGTCGAGCAGGCCGGTGGCGCCTTCGTGGTGACCCCGGCCCTGGTGCCAGCGGTCGCCGAGTCGGTACGCCTCAACCTGCCCGCCCTGGTCGGCGCGCTCACCCCGGCCGAAGTGGTCTCGGCCAGCCTGGCCGGGGCGACCGCGGTCAAGGTCTTCCCCGCCTCGCTCGGTGGCCCCGACTACCTGCGTACGCTCCGCGAACCCTTCCCGACCGTGCCGTTCGTCCCGGTCGGCGGGGTGGACCTCGACGCCGCGCTCGCCTACCTCGACGCCGGTGCGTTGGCGGTGGGGATCGGGGCGCCGCTGCTGGGCGACGCCCCGCACGGTGGTGACCTGGCCGCGCTACGCCGTCGCGCCGCGACCTTCCGCTCCGCCCTCACGTAAGGAAGGGCCCCTTCTTAACGCATCCGGTAGAGGAAGGGGCCCTTCTTAACAACTCTCAGCGCCATTCAACGCCCCGATGCGCCGCTTGGTGTGCCACTTGAAGCGCCGCTTGGTGTGCCGTTTGGAGCGCCGCTTGGTGTGCCATCTGGTGTGCCGCTTGGCGCCGGTGTTCCCTGATCAGCCGAGCCAGCAGGGTACGTTGTTCAGGGTGAACGATGTCGGCCTGCTGTTCGTCCCGGTCCAGCTGCCCAGGAAGCCGAAGCTGGCGCTGCCGTTCGGCGTGACGATGCCGTTCCAGGAAGCGTTGCCGACGGTGACCGTCGCGCCGGTCTGGCTGACCGTGCCGTTCCAGAGCTGACTGACCGACTGACCGTCGCGGAAGGCCCAGCGCAGCGTCCAGCCGTTGACCGGGGTGTACGAGGTGTTGACGACCTTCACCTCGGCCTGGAACCCGCCGGTCCACTGGTTGGTGACCGTGTACGTCACCCGGCACGGCTTCGGGGCCTCCTCGGTCGGGGTCACCGACGGCGAAGGGCTGGGCGAGACGGTCGGGCTGGCCGTGGGCGAGACGGTGGGCGAGACCGTGGGGGAGACGGTCGGGCTGACTGTCGGCGTCGGGGTCGGCGCCCCGATCCGGGACGGGTCGACGATCCCCCAGTACGCCGGCTTGGCCTGCAACTCCAGGTCGAACAGGAGCGGGGCGTCCTTGCGGGTCACCGGGAAGCTGTCCAGCCAGGTGTCGTCGTCGGCCAGCCCCCAGACCGTCACCGAGGTGATCTCACTGGCGTACCGGCGGTAGAGGGCGAACAGGTCCCGGTAGCGGTACGCCTGGGTCAGTAGCCGGTCGGCCGGCGGGGTCGGGAACGACTCGGAGTTGTTCCGGTAGATGCCGATGTCCATCTCGGTGATCTGCTGTTCCACCCCGAGCGGGATGAACTTCTGGAGCATCGCCTCGGTCTCGGACACCGACGGCCAGTCGATGTTGACGTGCATCTGGTGCCCGACCCCGTCGACCGGTACCCCCTCCGAGCGTAACTGCGCGACCAGCGCGTGCAGTTTGTCACGCTTGGCCGGCACGTTGGTGTTGTAGTCGTTGATGTAGAGCGCGGCGGTCGGCGCCACCTCCCGGGCCACCCGGAACGCGGTGCGCAGGTAGTCCAGGCCGGTGATCTCGAACCAGCGGCTGCGGCGCAGCCCGTCGGCCTGATTCTCGTCGATCACCTCGTTCGCCACGTCCCAGACGCCGATCTTCGTGCCGTACCGGCCGACCACCGCGCGGATGTGCGCCTCCAGCCGGCTGAGCAGCAGCGCCTTGTTCTCCGGCGTCGCGGTCATCGGGTTGCCGGCCGCGTCGTTGAAGACCCAGGTCGGGGTCTGCTGGTGCCAGACCAGGGTGTGCCCGCGTACCGCTATGCCGTTGGCGACGGCGAACCCGACCAGCGCGTCGGCGTCGGTGAACCGGAACTGTCCCTCGGTCGGCTCGGTGGCGTCCCACTTGAGCACGTTGCCGGGGGTGATCGAGTTGAAATGCCGCTTCAGCAGTTCGGCGTGGTTGCCGACGAGCTGCTGCGGGCCGATCGCGGCGCCGATCGGGAAGGCGTCGGCGAGGGCGCTCTTCACCGCCGGGATGTCGGTCTGGATCGGTTTGGTCGGCAGGTACGACAGCTGGAAGTCGTCGATGTGCAGGCTCGCGGTGCCGCTGGCCGACTCGACGTACGTGGCCAGGTAGTCGACGTCGTGCGCGAGCAGGTAGGACCCGGTCAGGTTGACCCAGCCGTCGGCGGTGACAGCGGTGTTGCCGACCACCTGGTCGTAGGCGGCGGTGCCGGCGGTACGCCGCTCCAGGCTCAACCGGACCTGGCCGGAGGGCTGCCCGGCGGCGAGCCGGACCCACACCGACAGGGTGTACCGGGTGCCCTTGGTCATCGTCTCCAACAGATTGCGGGTGGGCCCCTCCCAACTGCGCGTCCGGCCGGTCACGGCCAGGCTGTGGGTACCGCTGTGGGCGGTCGCGGTGCTGGCGGCGACGGTCTCGTCGGCCCGGGCGGTCCAGCCCTGGGCGGTGCCGTCGTCGAAGGTGCTCTGCACCACGACGACCGGGTCGGCGGCGTGCGCCGGGGGAGTGGCGGTCAGGGGTACGACGACGGCGAGCGCGGCCGTCGCGGCCAGGGTGGCCAGCGCGGCGGGCAGGGCGCTCCGTCGGGAGGTCAGGTGCATCGTGGTCCTCACGTTCGCAGGTGTTCGGGCTGCGCGTGGAGTTCCCGGGCCGCCTCGGCGATGAGTGCGCTGGCGGTCGGCGACCGGCGCCGGTGGCGACCGACGGTCGTCGCCGGGTACGGCGATGCCGACGCGACGGCGACCGACGGTCGTCGCCGGGTACGGCGATGCCCACGCGCCGGCGACGACATGAGCCCGCATGTCGGTCGCGCGCTGCGCGGTCCTGCTCCCTGGCCGTGCCGGTGGCGCTGGTGGTGGTGCCCGCCGATGTCGCGGACGACCGCCGTCGGGGTGCTCCGGCCCCGGCCACCGATGCGCATCGATCGTAGGGGTCCGGGGCGCACCCGGACCAGTTCGTCAACCTGGGTTGACAAAAGACGGTCGTCAACCTAGGTTGACACCATGAGTAGCGCAACGGAGTTGGCGGCGGCGGCCGGCAGCACCGACCCCCGGGTCGGGTTGCGGGCGGTGCTCGCCCTGCGCCGGCTGCTGGACCGCCTGGAACGGGTGCAGGTGGACAACGCCCGGCGACAGGGCTGGTCCTGGCAGGAGATCGCCGACGCACTGGAGGTCAGCAAGCAGGGGGTCCACAAGAAGCACGCCGGTCGGCCGGCGGTCAACGGAACGTGGGAGGAATGATGTTCGAACGGTTCACCCAGCGCGCCCGGGCCGTGGTGGTCCACGCCCGGGACGAGGCTGACCGGCTGCACCATCCGCGGGTCGGCACCGAACACCTGCTGCTCGCCCTGCTGCACGACGGGCAGAGCCTCGCTGCCACGGTGCTGCGCGACGCCGGGGTCCGCGCCGACGACCTGCGGGCCCGCATCGAGCAGGAGGCCGGGCCCGGGTCCCGGGCCCTCGACGAGGCCGACGCCGCCGCGCTCCGGGAGATCGGCATCGATCTGGCCGCCGTCGTGGCCCGGGTCGAGGAGTCCTTCGGGCCGGGCGCGCTCAACGATCCGCCGCCGGCACCGCGGCGGTGGCCGTGGGGTCGACGGTACGACGGGAGCCGCTTCTCGCCCCGCGCGAAGAAGGTGCTGGAGCTGGCTCTGCGCGAGGCGGTCCGGCTGCGGCACAACTACGTCGGCACCGAACACATCCTGCTCGGGCTGCTCCGGGAGGGTAACGGCCTGGCCGCCCTGGCCCTGACCCGGGCCGGGCTCGACCTGGCCGACCTGCGCCGCCGGGTGCTCGACGCGGTCCGCGCCGGTGCCCGACCGGCTGCCTGAACCGACCGCCTGAACCGACCGCCTGGCCGACCGCCCGGTCGCCTGCCGAAACCTTTTTCCGCTGCCCGGAAAGTCACCCTCCGCCGGGTCGCCCCCGGAACCGATGTGCTGCACACTTGCGGCCGTGAGCGGTGTGCAGCAGGCCCCCGGCGGTGGTCCGGGCCCGGTCGACGGTTGCCGGGGACCGGTGTCGGCCGTGGTCGTCAACCCGGTCAAGGTCGCCGACGTCGACAAGCTGCGCAGGACGGTCCGGGGCACCCTGGTCGACGCCGGCTGGCCGGAACCGCTCTGGTACGAGACCACGATCGACGACCCCGGCCTCGGGCAGACCCGGGCCGCCATCGAGGCCGGCGCCGAGATCGTCTTCGCCTGCGGCGGTGACGGCACGGTGATGTCCTGCGTCAGCGGTGTGGTCGGCACCGAGGTCGCCCTCGCCGTCCTCCCCAACGGCACCGGCAACCTGCTCGCGGCCAACCTCGGGCTCTCCAACGACCTCGCCGCCGGCCTGGAGGTCGCCCTCGAACGCGGCCGGCGTCGGCTCGACGTCGGCGCCGTCGACGACCGGTACTTCACCGTGATGGCCGGAATGGGCTTCGACGCCCAGATGCTCGACTCGACCTCGGAGACCACCAAGGCCCGGATCGGCTGGCCGGCGTACCTCGTCGGTGCCGCCCGGCACCTGCGGGACCGACCGATGCGGGTGCAGATCCGGATCGACGACCAACCGCCGCTGCGGCGGCGGGCCCGGTCGGTCCTGGTCGCCAACGTGGGCCGGCTCCAGGGCGGGGTACGCCTGCTCACCGGGGCCGAGCCGGACGACGGCTACCTGGACGTGGCCGTGCTCACCCCGCGTACCCTGCGGCACTGGGCCGCTCTCGGCTGGGCGCTGCTCCGCCGGCAGGGCCGGATCCCCCGGATGGAGGTGTTCCGGGGAAAGCGGGTCGAGATCACCAGCAACCGTCCCCAGCCCCGGGAACTGGACGGGGACCTGATCGAACCGGACCGTACCCTGCGGGTCGAGGTTCGCCCTGAGGCGTTCTGGCTCTGCGTACCCCGGCCCGAGCAGGCCCCGGACCTCGCCGACGACGCCGAGGCGGTGGCCGAGCGGGGCGAGCGGCGGGTCGAGGAGGCACGCCGTGAGTAGCACCCGGATGGTGCCGGAGACCCGGTTGATGGCCCACGAGGAACTCTCCGCCGACGACGCCTGGCACACGCTACGCCGGCACGGCGGGTGGCACCTGGCCCGGGACGCCTTCGTCCGGTTCCGCTACGGCGACGGGTTCAGCCACTCCCGGGCGCTGGCCCTGCAACTCTGCCTCGCGGTGGTGCCCTTCCTGATCGCCCTCACCGGCCTGATCAGCGACCTCGGGGTGGAGGAGGGCGGCCGGGTGGTCGCCGACACCGTCCTGGCGCTCACCCCCGGTGCCAGCGAGGAGGTGGTGCACGACCTGCTGGTCGAGGAGGAGCGCACCGAACGGGCCGGGGAACTCGCGCTCAGCCTCGGCCTGCTGACCGGTCTGGTCGCGCTGACCTCGACGATGGCGCAGATCGAGCGGGGCGCCAACCGGATCTACGGCGTCGAGCGGGACCGTCCGGCGCTGTGGAAGTACCTCCGGGCGGCCATCCTCGCGGTGACGGCGGGCGTACCGGCGCTGATCGGGTTCCTGATCCTGGTCGGCGGCGGCCCGATGGGCGACAGTGTGCAACGGCACTACGCCTGGGGCGAGGTCGCCAACGGTCTGTGGGACGTCGTCCGGTGGCCGCTGAGCCTGGCGTTGACCGTGCTCGCCGTCGCGGTGCTGTTCCGGCACGCGCCCCGTCGCAACCAGCCCGGCCTGTCCTGGCTGCTCTTCGGCGCCGGCATCGCCACCGCGCTGTGGTGGTTGGCCAGCCTGCTGCTGGCCGCGTACGTGCAGGTCAGCGACGGATTCGGGCAGACCTACGGCGCGTTGACCGGGATGATGGCGCTGCTGCTGTGGGCCAACCTCACCGGGATGGCGCTCTTCGGTGGGCTGGCCTTCGCCGCTCAGTTGGAGGCGCTGCGGATCGGGGTCGAGGAGCCGGCCCAACCGGACCTGTGGGAGCCCGAGGCGGAGCGTACGGAACTGCACGACACCGGAGAGATGACCGCCCTCTGAGCGCCCCGGGCCACCCCGGTGTACGAGCCGCACGGATCGGGTAAAGCCGCTCGCCAGGAGCGAGAGGGAGGTGCCGTGGTGACCACGGTCAAAGAGGTGGTGCGGCGACCACTGGGCCATTTCGCCGAGCGGAGCCTCGCCGGGCTCGCCGTCATCCTCGGCGCCGGGGTCGGCTTCGGCGTCCTGCTGGTGCTGGTCCGGACGAGGTGGTCCCCGCTCTACGACGTCGACCACGGGGTGGCCGCCTGGCTCAACGACCTGGTGGCACCGCACGGTCCACTGGTGACCGTGCTCAACGCGATCACCGACCTGGGCGGGCGTCCGGTCATCATCTGGCTGGTCACCGTCGCGGTGGTGGGTCTGCTCATCCGGCGGCGGGCCCGGCTGGCGGTCTACGTGATCGTCACCGGCCTCGGCGCGCTCATCCTCGACCCGGCGCTGAAGACCCTGGTCGGGCGGCTGCGCCCGGAGGTGGAGGTGCCGATCGGCAGCTACGCGGGGGAGAGCTTCCCCAGCGGGCACGCGCTCGGTTCGATGGTCGCCTACGGTGCCCTGCTGCTGGTGTTCCTGCCGGCGATGGCGCCCCGGTGGCGTCGACCGGCCATCGCGCTGGTCGCCACGGTCGTGGTCGCGATCGGGCTCACCCGGATCGCGCTCGGCGTGCACTTCGTCTCCGACGTGCTCGGTGCCTGGTTGCTCGGCGCGGCCTGGCTCGGCGTCACCGCGTACGCCTTCTGCCTCTGGCGGCGGGAACGGGGCCGGACGGTACCGCCGTTGACCGAGGGCCTGGAGCCGGAGGCCGGGCACGACATCGTCCCCGCCCCGGCCGGGGAGCAGGTGCTGCCCCATCCGCGTTCGGCGACCGCCGAACTGGTGGTCGGCTGGGTGCTGGTCTTCGGGGCGTTGTTCGCCTTCGGTACCTACGTCAGCTACCACGCCAAGGGCACCATCTTCGAAGCCCTGGACACCGACGTGCCGCGGTGGTTCGCCGACCGGCACACCGGCGCGCTCACCGACCTGAGCTGGTGGTGGAGCAAGTTCGGCGACACCCACGCCATTCTGCTGGTCTCGATGGTCTTCTGCCCGCTGGTGCTGGCGGTCTGGCGCCGCTGGCGGCCGGTGCTGTTCGTGGCGCTGACCATGTTCGGCGAGCTGAGCCTCTTCCTCGCCTCGGCCGCAGCGGTCGACCGGCCCCGCCCGGCGGTGGAGAACCTGGACGGCCAGATGCCCACCTCGTCCTTCCCGTCCGGGCACATCGCCGCGACCATCTGTCTCTACGCCGCGATCGCGGTGCTGGTCTTCCCCCGGACCGACCGCTGGTGGCGGTGGGTGCTGGTGGCGCTCGCGGTGATCATGCCGCTCGGGGTGGCCATCTCCCGGATGTACCGGGGCATGCACCACCCGACCGACTTCATGGGCGCGATCCTGCTCAGTGCGTTCTGGATCGGCCTGCTCTACTGGGTGCTGCGCCCCAACGCGGACGTCTACGAGGGCAACCAGCCGGCCATCGAGTCGGCGGACGTGCACACCCTCGACGACGAACTGGTCAGGGCGGGCCGCCCGGACTGACCGGCAGTGCACCGGGCGACGGCCGGTAGGCCACGGGGCAGTCGACGTGCACCGGCCGGGAGGGAACGGGTACGGCCATGCTGCGGGTGATGACCTGGAACATCCGTAACGGCGGGCAGGACCGGACAGCCGGGGGGAGAGCCGTCCGGCCCGGCGACGATCCGGCCCGCCTCGCCGGGGTCGTCGAGGTTGTCGACGGGTACCGGCCGGACATCCTGGCGGTCCAGGAACTCCGGGGCTTCCGCCGGGACGATCGGATGGCGCGCTTCGCGGCGGCGGTGGGTATGCGGCCGTACCTGGCCCGGGAGTGGTTCGGGCAGCCGGTTGCGGTGCTGGTCCGGCCGCCGGGGCGGGTCGTCGGGGCGGGACCGCTCCGCCGTCCGTTCCACCACGCCGCGCAACAGGTCGTCGTGCCGACCAGCGCCGGACCGTTGCGGGTGCTCGCCGCCCACCTGCACCCGTACTCGGGCACCCGACGGCTGGTCGAGGCCCGGTGGCTGGCGGCGGCCTGCCGGGGCGGCCCGGACCGGCAGGTGTTGCTGATGGGGGATCTGAACACCCTGGATCCGTGGACCGACCACGCCGGGAGACTGGACCGGCTACCGGCCGCCTACCGTGGCCGGCACCTGCGCCGTGACTCCACCGTGGACACCCGCGCGGTCGCCCTGCTGGACCGGGCCGGACTGGTCGACCTGTACCGGCACGCCGGTCAGGGCGACCCGGAGACCGCACCGACCCGGCACGGTGGCGGTGCGGAGTTCTCCGGGATGCGGCTGGACTACCTGTTCGGTTCGCCGGCGCTGGCCGCGCGGACCCGGGTGTGCCAGGTGCTGCGCGGCGGGGCGGCTGAGTGGGCCTCCGATCACTATCCCGTCGTCGCCGAACTGGACCTCGACCTCTACTGAGCCGGCTCAACGGGATCGCTGCCGTCGGGCGCGGTCTGCACGGAAGTGCCCACCTACGGGGGCGGCCGGGTGACACCGCACGCACGTTGACCAGGTTCTCTAGGCTGTCGCCCGTGACAACCAGCGATCGAGGTACCCGCGTGTCGGTGCCACCACCGGCCGACCAACCGCCCAGGCTCTCCCCCCTGATCGCGGTGCCGGCCCGGGTGGTGGCGCTGCTGGTGGTCGTACCGTTGCGGTTGATCTGGGAAGCGGTCGTGGCCGTCGGTGGTTTCGTCTACCGTTACCTGCTCGCCCCGGTCGGCCGGTTCCTCTACCGCTACCTGCTGCGCCCGATCGGCTGGCTCCTGCACCGGGTGGTCTGGCTCCCGCTGACCTGGCTGTTCCGCTATCTGATCTGGGTGCCGCTGGTCTGGCTGCTCCGGTATCTGGTGTGGATCCCGCTGACCTGGGTGGTTCGCTACCTGATCTGGGTGCCGCTGGACTGGCTGGCCAGGCTGCTGGCGCCGGCGGGACCGGTGCTTGCCCGCTGGTTGGACGCCTTGTGGCGGGTGCTGGCCGACGCCGTCGGCTACGCCTGGCGGGCCGCCGGCTGGCTGTTGCGGGGGATCTATCTGGTCCTGTTCCGTCCGATCGGGCTCGTCCTGGCCTGGACCTGGCGGCACACCGTGGTCCCGGTGGCCCGGGGCGTACGGGCGGTCTGGCGGGCGACGGTCGTGCCGGTGGCCCGGTGGGTGAACCGCGCCGTGCTCGGACCGGTCCGTGCGGTGACCCGGGAGATCCTGGCCGCTCTCGGCCTGCGCGGCTGATCCACTGCCAGCCTGTCCGGGGAGTCCCCGGTCAGAGCAGCAGGTTGATCACGACGGTCAGCACGACTGACGCGACGATCGAGAAGAGGATCATCAGAAGGCAGCCGAGTCCACCGCCGAGCGGGCGGATCTCCGTGTTCCCGATACGCATGACGGTCACCCTTCCCGTAGCGGCTGGGCCAGAAACTCGCGTACCGCGACGGCGACGGCGACGGGCGTGGGGGCGACCCGGTTGTGCGCCGCCCACTCGCTGGTCAGCCCGGCGGCCGGGCGGGGCGCGGCCAGCGCCAGCCGTAGTTGGCGGGCGTCGAACCGGCCGGGACGGTGGGTGGTCACAGTTGCCGTAACCGGGGTAGCAGTTCCTCGCGGGCCCAGTCGATGAACATGGGCTGGCTCTCGCCGCCCACCTGGACGATGGCGACGTGGGTGAATCCCGCGTCGACGAACTGCTTGAACGCCTCGACGTGCGTGTCGGTGTCCGGTCCGCACGGGATGCCCTGAGCCACGTCCTCCTCCCGGACGAACTGGGTCGCGGCGGCGAAGGACTCCGGCCCGGGGAGGTCGGCGTTGACCTTCCAGCCGAGGCCGAACCAGCGGAACTGGTCATGGACGATCTTCCGGCACTCGGCCTCGTCCGGCCCGTAGCAGATCGCCACCTGGCCGTAGCGGGGTTTGCCACCACCCCCGGCGTCGTCGAAGAGCCGCAGGATGCGGTAGTCGGGCTCGGTGGCGATCACCCCGTCGCCGTACTCCGCCGCGAGGCTGGCCGAGGAGGGGCCGGAGGCGGCCAGGGCGATCGGTACCGGGGTCTCCGGTCGGTCCCAGAGGTAGGCGTCCGGCACGTCGAAGTGGTTGCCGGTATAGGTGAGGGTGGCGCCGTCGAGCAGCGGCCGGATGATCTGCATCGCCTCCTCGAACATCTCGTGTCGCTGCTGGACGTGCGGCCAGCTACCGACGACGTGTTCGTTGAGGTTCTCCCCGGCGCCGAGGCCGAGGGTGAACCGGCCGTCGGAGAGCACTCCGAGGGTGGCGGCCTTCTGCGCCACCACGGCGGGGTGGTAGCGGCGGATCGGGCAGGTCACGAAGGACATCAGTTCGGCCCGGGAGGTGGCGTGAGCGACCGCGCCGAGCACCGACCAGGCATAAGGGGCGTGGCCCTGGGAGTCCAGCCAGGGGTAGTAGTGGTCGGAGATGACGAGCTGGTCGAAACCGGCGTTCTCCGCCCGTACCGCGTAGTCGACCAGTTCCTTGGGGCCGGCCTGCTCGCACATCAGTGTGTAACCCACGGCGACCATCTCGACGTCTCCTCTCGCCCGGCGACCGTCGGGGTTTACCCCGAGGCCGGCCGGTGAATCCCCGCCGGGCCGGATACTCCGGCATCGATTCCTTGGCAGGTGCTTCTCCGGTGCCCAAGGGCTCCGCTTAATCGGTTCATCTAAGCTCCGGCGCTCGTCCTGTAGTGGGATTGGCCGCCCCGCGATGGTCCTGCGTGTGCTCGGCCGTCGCGGGGTGCTCAGTGCAGGCGCAGCGGCACTGAACCGTTTGCGCCCTCTCCGGGCATCGGCTTAAGCTGATGGGCGCGCAACCGGGTGCCGGGCGGGGCTGTCGGGCAGCAGCCTTCCTTTGCCAGATCTCTCTGCGCCCGCGTTCGCGGGGCCTCTCCACGAGGAAGACCATGAAGAAACGCCTGTCCCTGGCCGCCGCTGCGCTGCTCGCGCTGGTCGCGGCCGTCTTCGCCGTCAACACCCCGGCGCACGCCGCCGCTGGTTTCACCGTTGCCAACGGCAAGCTCTACGACGCCAACGGCAACGAGTTCATCATGCGCGGCGTCAACCACGCCCACACCTGGTACCCGCAGCACACCAGCTCGTTCGCCAGCATCAAGGCGCTCGGTGCCAACACCGTCCGGGTGGTGCTGGCCAGCGGCGACCGGTGGACGAAGAACAGCGCCAGCGACGTCGCGAACGTCATCTCGCTCTGCAAGACCAACAAGCTGATCTGCGTCCTGGAGGTGCACGACACCACCGGGTACGGCGAGCAGAGCGGGGCGATCACCCTGGACCGTGCGGTCGACTACTGGATCAGCATCCAGAGTGCGCTGACCGGCGAGGAGAAGTACGTCATCGTCAACATCGGCAACGAGCCGTACGGCAACCAGAACTACGGTTCCTGGGCGACCGACACCGGCAACGCCATCAAGCGGCTGCGTACCGCCGGTTTCCAGCACACCATCATGGTCGACGCCCCGAACTGGGGTCAGGACTGGTCGAACACGATGCGGGACAACGCCGGCTCGGTGTTCAACGCGGACCCGAACCGCAACACGGTCTTCTCGATCCACATGTACGGCGTCTACAACACCGCCAGCAAGATCAGTGACTACCTCGGCCGGTTCCGCAGCAACAACCTGCCGATCGTGGTCGGCGAGTTCGGCCACAACCACTCCGACGGTGACCCGGACGAGGACGCCATCCTGTCGTACAGCCAGGCCAACGGGATCGGCTACCTCGGCTGGTCGTGGAGCGGTAACGGTGGTGGCGTCGAGTACCTGGACATGGTCACCAGCTTCAACCCGGCGAGCCTGACCAGCTGGGGGCAGCGGATCTTCAACGGCGCCAACGGGATCAAGCAGACCGCCCGGGAGGCGTCGGTCTACGGCGGCGTCACCCCGACCACCCCGCCGACGACCCCGCCCACCACTCCGCCCACGACCCCGCCCACCACCCCGCCGACCACGCCGCCCGGCAAGCCCTGCACGGCGACGTACTCGATCATCAACAGCTGGCAGGGCGGCTTCCAGGCCGACGTCAAGGTGACCGCTGGCGCGCAGGCGCTCAACGGCTGGGCGGTGAACTGGACGTTCGCCAACGGCCAGAGCGTGAGCCAGTCCTGGAACGCCAACCTGACCAGCAGCGGGGCCAACGTGACCGCGCGCAACGTCGACTACAACGCTGCCGTGGGTGCCGGGGCGAGCACCACCTTCGGCTTCATCGCCAGTTGGAACGGCACCAACGCGGTTCCGGCGGTGACCTGCACCGCGAGCTGACCGCAGTCAGCCCGCACCACAAACGGATCTTGGTGGCGAACGGACCCGGGAAGGGCCGTTTGCCACCAAGATCCGTCATCGGCTGCCGGGCCGGCCGGCTGCCGGGCTGAAAGATTCATTGTGGACCCGCTGTCTCCGTTAAGGCTGCCCTGAGCTGCAAATATGCCCCGTCCGACCGGGACGGGGTCCGGCGAGGGTGGCCGCCGCGTGGGTAGTCAGACAGAATCGGTCCGCCTGATGCTGCCCGCTTGGCGCGGACGCTCTCAAGGAAGGTACGGGGACACCGGACCGCTGACCGGGCGATGACGACCTGACCGGAGGACACCATGAAGGTGTGGCGTTGTGAGCAGTGCGGCTTCGAGTACGACGAGGCCAAGGGCTGGCCGGACGAGGACATCGCCCCCGGCACCCGCTGGGAGGACATCCCCGACGACTGGTACTGCCCGGACTGCGGAGCGGCCAAGGCCGATTTCAGCATGGTCGAAGTGACCCCGGCCTGAGCCATGGCCGGACCGGAGCGGGTCGTGGTGGTCGGCGCCGGCATCGCCGGGGTCAGCGCCGTGGCCGGGATGCGGGCCGCCGGGTTCGCCGGGCAGATCGTGCTGGTCGGTGCCGAGGACGGACTGCCCTACCGGCGGCCACCGCTGAGCAAGGAACTGCTCCGCGGGGAGAAGACCCTCGCAGACCCGCCACCTGGTACGCCGACCAGCGGGTCGAGCTGGTGACCGGATGCCCGGCCACCGCCGTCGATCCGGCTGCCCGGCAGGTCACCCTCACCGATGGACGGATCCTGGCGTACGACCGACTGGTGCTGGCCACCGGCGGCCGGGCCCGCCGGATCGGCCCGGAGTCCGACCGGGTACACACCCTGCGCACTGCCGCCGACGTACCCGCCCTGCACGCGGCGCTGACCCGCGCGGACCGGCTGGTCGTGGTCGGCGCCGGTCTGGTCGGCTCGGAGATCGCCGCGAGTGCCCGGTCGTTGGGGTGCGCGGTCACCCTGCTGGAGACCGCCGCCCGGCCGCTGCCGAGGCTGCTCCCGCCGGACATCGGCCGGATGTACGCCGACCTGCACGCCGCACACGGCACCGAACTCTGCACCGGGGTCAGCATCGTGGATCTCGTCGACCAGGGTGACCGGGTCGTGGTCACCGCCGCAGACGGCCGCTCCTGGTCGGCGCCCGTGGTGGTGGTCGCCGTCGGCATGCAGCCCAACGCCGAGCTGGCCTTCGCCGCCGGGCTGCTGGTCCACGACGGCATCCGGGTCGACGGGGCGCGCCGCACCTCCGACCCCGCCGTCTACGCCGCCGGTGACGTGGCGAACCGCCCCGAACCGGTGCTCGGCGGGCGCTGCCGGATCGAGCACTGGCAGGGCGCGCAGACCCACGGCACCGCAGTGGGCCGGGCGGTCGTCGGGGAGGCGGTCGACTTCGCCGAGGTGCCCTGGTGCTGGTCCGACCAGTACAACCACAACCTCCAGGTGACCGGCTGGCCGGAGGCCGCCGACCGGTGCGTGCTGCGGGGCAGCCTCGCCGACCGGCGGTTCACCGCGTTCCTCACCCGCGCCGACCAGCTCGTCGGCGCGGTGGCCATGGGAAGCCCGGCCGACATCCGGGCTGCCCGTACCCTGATCGGGGCCCGGGCCCGGGTACGCGCCGACGCGCTGGCCGACGACGCGATCGCCGTGGCTGACTGCCGGATCAGCTGAGAGGGGCGTGCCGGTGGAGATCAGACAGGTCACGACGGTCGACGGCGTGCTCGCCGCCGGGGCGCTCTTCGACGACCCGGTACGCCCCGACTGGGCCACCCGCTTCCTCGATTCGCCCGGCCACCACCTGCTCGTCGCGTACGTCGACGGGACACCGGTCGGCATGGTGACCGGGGTGGAGATGACCCACCCGGACAAGGGCACCGAGCTGTTCCTCTACGAGCTGGGCGTCGCCGACGGGTACCAGCGTCGGGGGATCGGCGGGGCGTTGGTCGCCGCGCTCGCCGACCTGGCCCGGGAGCGCGGCCTGTACGGCATGTGGGTGGTGGCTGACGGCGACAACGTCCCTGCGTTGGCCACCTACCGGTCGGCCGGCGGCGAGGCCAGCCCGAACGAGGTCGTCTTCACCTGGACGTTCCCCTGACGCCAGCGTGCTTCCAGACAGTTCCCAGCCTGAACGGTTAGGGTGCGCAGAGTAGCGTCCGGCTCCGCCCCGGAGAGCCGGTGCGATTCCCCCGGGGGTTCTGCGGCATGGTCTTCAAGAAGATGTTGAGCGCGTTGGGGGTCGGCGGACCCAGTGTGGACACCGTCCTGGCCAATCCCAACACACGACCCGGGCTGAGCCTGGACGGGCAGGTCAACCTGCGTGGCGGCGATGCGGCGGCGAGCATCGAGCAGATCAGCGTCAGCCTGGTGACCCGGGTCGAGATCGAGGGCGGGGACACCGAGTACGCCGGCATCATGGAGTTCCACCGGATGCCGGTGAGCGGTCCGCTCCAGCTCGCTCCCGCCCAGGAACTGGCCATCCCGTTCCAGCTCCCCGTGCCCTGGGAGACCCCGATCACCGACGTGTACGGCCAGCGCCTGCACGGCATGATGATGGGGTTGCGGACTGAGGTGGCGGTGGCGCGGGCGGTCGACAAGAGCGACCTGGACCAGGTGGCGGTGCACCCGCTGCCGGTACACGAGCGCATCCTGGAGGCGTTCTCGCAGCTCGGCTTCCGGTTCCACAGCGCGGACCTGGAACGCGGGCACATCTACGGGGTGCAGCAGACGCTGCCGTTCTACCAGGAGATCGAGTACTTTGCTGCGCCGCAGTACGCGCAGACCATCAACCAGGTGGAGCTGACCTTCGTCACCAACCAGCGTGGCGTCGACGTCATCCTGGAGTGCGACAAGCGCGGCGGACCGTTCACCCCGGGGCAGGACACCTTCGGCCGGTACACCGTGGCGCACGCCGACGCCGACCGGCTCGACTGGACCCAGGTGGTCGACAGTTGGCTGCGCGAGACCGTCTCCCGGTACGGCAGCCACGGCGGTCGCGGTTTCGCCGGTCACCACGGCGGCCACGGTCGGGGGCACGGCATGGGCGGGATGGCCGCCGGTGCCGCGCTCGGGGTGGCCGGTGGCCTCGTTGCCGGCGAGATGATCGAGGACGCGTTCGAGGGCGACTTCGGCGACGTCGAAGAATAGGCCGGCAGGGCGCAGTCGACGGCGGTGGCCTGCGGGAAATTCCCCACAGGCCACCGGACGTCACTGCCGTCGATCGCCGGTCAGCGCCGGTCAGCGGCGGCGGGAACGCTCCTCACCGCTGCGGAACGCGCTCCCGGCCTTGGCCAGCCCCCGGCTGCCCAGGTAACCAAGGGTCAGCAGGGTGATGAAGAACCAGGCCTGCGGGGCGCGGAAGATGTCCACCCCGACCGAGTTCTTCCCGACGAGCTGTGACGCGGCCAGGATACCGACCACCGCGGCGATGTAGATCCAGAACTCGGTGGTCCTCAACGCGTTCTTGGTCTCGGTACCCGGAGCCCGCATCTGGGCCTCCCGGTGCCCGTCGTGCTGCACCGCCGGCATCGGCCGGGTCGGGGTCTCCTGGATGGTCCGGTTCATCGGTCGTGCGGATGCGGCCTGCGTGCTCATCTGTCCTCCTTCAGGATTCGATGAGTCGTACTGCTGGCCCCTGCCCCGCTCCCGCGTTCCGGTCGCGGTGCGGCATGTGCCGGCGGGACCACGGCCTGGCTACCCGTTGCCCTGGCCGGGAAACCGTCGCTGGCCGCCCGATCCCGTGGCCCGGCGGATGCGGGCACCGGCTGTCCGGTGCAGCGTTCCCCGGGGGGTGCCGGGTGGCGTTTAGTCCCGGTGATCGCGGGCAGCCTCCGGGGTACCGACACTTTGTGAGGTGGTTGCACGTGCGCGAGGACGACGTGACCAGGGAAGCCGCGCGGCGGGCCGAGCAGCGGATCGCCGGTGGCCACTACGGGCCCGGCGCACTCGATGAGGTGACCGTGCCGCAGACCGACGAGCGGCGCGTACTCCAGGAGACCGACGCCGATGACCCGGCGGAGGTGGACATCGACCCCGAGGTGCTGCGCGACGGGGGCCCGACCCGGGGCCAGGGGGCGGTCACCACCACCGGTGGCACGGCCGGACCGGCCAGCGCCCGGCGGATCGCCCGTTCACCGGAGAAACACCCGGAGGTGGCGCCGACCACCACCGGTGACGCCACCACCGGAGGAATGAGTACCCCGGCCCGGGGGTCGACCAGCGATCAGTCCAGCGAGGCCAGCCAGGTCGGTAACTTCACCGACCGCTGACCGGCCCCGCCGGGTGTAACGGATCCGGGTGTTAAGCAGGGGCCCTTCCTCTACCGGAAGCGTTAAGCGGGGGCCCTTCCTTTCACGCGGGGCGGAGCACGCCGAGGCGTTGGGTGGCCCGGGTCAGCGCCACGTAGAGGTCGCTGTGGCCGCGCGGCGACTCGGCGACGATCCGGTCCGGGTCCACGACGATCACCGAGTCGAACTCCAGCCCCTTGGCCTGCGGCACGGTGAGCACCACCAGCCGGCTCTCCAGTTCGGGGTGCTCACCGACCGCCGCCTCGGGCAGTTCGGCGCTGATCGCGGCACCCAGCTCGGTGACCCGGCCGGCCGGGACGATCACCCCGAGCCGGCCGTCACCCACCGTGTCCGCCTCGGCGACGGTGGCCGCGACCAGTTCCCCGGCGAGCGCCGCCGGCTCGACCCGTCGGTCCCACGGCGGCACCCCGGTCTCGCGTACCGCGCGGGGTGGGCGCAGCGCCGGGTCGATGCCGGCCAGCACCTCGGCGGCGACCGCCATGATCTCGGCCGGCGTCCGGTAGCTGACGGTCAGCTCCTCCAGCCGCCAGCGCTGCGTCACGTACGGCTCCAGCACCTCGTGCCAGGAGGCCGTGCCGGCCAGGGCACCGGTCTGTGCGACGTCCCCGACGATGGTCATCGACCGGCTGGGACAGCGGCGCATCAGTACCCGCCACGCCATCGGGGAGAGTTCCTGCGCCTCGTCGACGATGATGTGGCCGAACGCCCAGTTCCGGTCCGCCGCGGCCCGTTCCGCGGTGGTGAGCCGTTCCCCGGTCTCCTGCCGCTCACCCAGCCGGTCGGCGTCGAGCAGGTCGGTGACGCTGAGGATCTCGCCCTCCGGCTCGTCCTCCAGGTCGATCGAGCGGGAGCCCTGGGCGATCTCCAGCACGCCCTCGGCGTACTCCCGCTGGGCGACCTGCGCCCGGCGGGCCCGTTCGGCGCGGGCGGCGATCTCCCGGCCGTCCTCGCCGAGCTGCTCCGCCGCCTCGTCGAGCAGCGGTACGTCCGCCGGGGTCCAGCCGCCCGGCTGCCGGTGCAGCAGGGCCCGTTCGGCGTCGGTCAGCCGCGGTGCGGCGGCGGCGATCCGGTCGGTGTCGGCGTAGAGGTCGGCGAGCAGTTGCTGCGGGGTGAGGACCGGCCAGAGCTCGTCCAGGGTGGCCCGGACCTCCGGCTCGGCGGCCAGTTCCCGGCGGATCTCCGCGAGGTCGGCCTCGTCCAGCAGGTTCTCCCCGCCGAGCGGGTCGGCACCGATCCGTTCGGCCACCTGGGCGGCGAGGGCGTGCACGATCTCGATGTCGAAGACCGCCCGGGCCAGGTTGTGGGGTTTGCCGGTCCGCCGGGCCCGCTCCCGCGCGGTGGCCACGGTCTCCGGGGCGAGCTGGAGGACGTACTGGTCCACCTCGACGTCCCGCACGTCGTCCGGGACCTCCTGCCGGTCGGCGATGGCGGCGGCGAGTACCTCGGTCATCTCCAGCCGGCCCTTGACGGCGGCGGTCTCCGCCGGCTCGTCCCGGTCGGCGACCACGCCGGGGAAGAGTTCTCCCTGGGTACGCAGCAGTACCCCGGTCTCGGCGAGCGTGGGCAGTACCTGGGAGATGTAGCGCAGGAACGTGGCGTTCGGCCCGACGAGCAGAACGCCCCGGGTGGAGAGTTCCCGCCGGTGCGTGTAGAGCAGGTACGCGGCCCGGTGCAGGGCGACCGCGGTCTTGCCGGTGCCCGGGCCGCCCTGGACGACCAGTACGCCACCGAGGTCGGAGCGGATCACCCGGTCCTGTTCGGCCTGGATGGTCTCCACGATGTCGCCCATCCGGCCGGTGCGGCTGGCGTTCATCGCCGCCAGCAGTGCCGCCTCGCCGGTCAGCCCTTCATGCGCGGTGGGGGAGGCGGTGGCCAGGTCGAGTACCTCGTCGTTGAGGGCGACCACCTTCCGATGCCGGGTACGCAGATGCCGTCGGCGGCGTACCCCCTGCGGTGACGCGGCGGTGGCGAGGTAGAACGGGCGCGCGGCGGGGGCCCGCCAGTCCATCAGCAGCGGTTCGTGCCCGCCAGAGGTGTCGAAGATGCCGATCCGGCCAACATACTGACGGGCGTCATTGTCGAGGTCCAGTCGGCCGAAGCAGAGACCGTTCTCCACGGCGGAGAGCTGGTCCACCTGTTCGGCGTACATGCCGATGGCGCTGTCCCGCTGGGAGCGGGCCTGCGGGGTGCCGCCGGTTGCCCGTAACTGCTCGGCCAGCCGGGCGGCGGCCTGCTCACGCAGGTCGTCCAGCCGGTCGTAGAGCATGGAGACGTACTCCTGCTCGTGGCCGATCTCGTCGTCGGGCGACCCGTGGTGCGGGCCGCCGGGGGCGCCGGAGTGGCTTGACAAGCTATCTCCCATTGGTTAAACTGGACGTGGCAGCCGCATTTTCATGCGGCTATTTTTTTTGCCTGAACTGTTGAAGATAGCGCGTTCTGGCTCGTCGGCCAACGGCGACCCCGGACATGGTCGAGGGGTGCGCACCATACTGGTGCGCACCCCTCGTTTCGCGCTGGTACCACGTTCGGTGCTCGTACCAACGTTCGCGCTGGTACCGCGTTGGTGCTGGGGCCGGTCGACCCGGGGTCAGCCGCGGGCGACCTCGTACAGTCGCTCCGGGGTGACCGCACCGACCAGCACCCGGCCGTCGTCGGTGAGCAGCACGCTGAACAGCCGGCTGGTCAGCAGTCGCCCGCTGCCCCAGTCGCCGCTGACCTTCGTCAGGCCGTTCAGCAGACCGGCGATCTGCTCGGCGGCGGCCTTGTCCCCGGCAGCCTTGTCCCCGTCGGCCTTGTTCCCGGCAGCCTTGTCGGCCTCGCCGAGCGGACCGGCCTCGGCGACGACGACCGTGGTCCAGCCGGTGCCGACCGTCTTCGTCCGGTCCATCCCGTCCGGTGCCGTCCCCGGCTTCCGTTCCGGCGCGTCACCCTTCGCCGAACCCTCGACGATCTTCACGCCGGGCGGCGGGTTGAACTTGAACTGAGCCGCGTCCGGTCGCCGGAAGTCGACCTGGGTGAAGGCCACCTCGAAGGCCGCCCGGTCGGCACCGGTGGCGAACACCTCGAACCGCAGCGGGATGTGCTCGGTGGCGTCGATCGCGATGCGGATCTGGGCGATCAGCGAGCGGTTGTCCCGGGGGTCGAGCACCAGCTCGTACGCGTCCCGACCGGCGACCGTCGCCGACCGGCCCACGCTCACCTCGGTGCTCGGGTCGATCGCGGCCAGCGCCAGGTCCGCGGCCTGCTGCGGGGTGGCCGGCAGGTCGCTCGGCGCGGCCTTCGTCCCGTTCTCCGCCGCCACGGTGTGGTGGACCGCCTCGTTGGTCCGGCTGTTCCACGCCCAGACGTCCCGGCCGTCCCGGATCAGGTCACTCTCGCCGAGCGTGCCGATCAGGGCGACCCGCTGCCGGTCCGGCCCGGAGTACCAGACCCGCAGCGTGTTCGTGCCGTCCACCAGCGCGGTCAGGTCACCGGCGGCGGCGGAGGCGAGCCCGGCCAGGGCGGGCAGCCCCAGGTCGGCGCGCTGGACCACGGTGCCGGAGAGCCCTTCCAGCCGGGATGTCTGCAGGTCCACCAGGAGCTGGGCGGCGGTACGCGGCGGCAGGCTCGGTTCGGCCTCGGCGGCGAACGTACCGATGGCTGCGCCGCCACCGATGACCGCTGCGACGGCGGTAACCGGTACCAGCCAGCGCAGTGTGGGTCGGGTGATGATTGACATGCTGTACACCTCCTGGTGACATCCTGCGCCCGGTGCACTGTGAGGGCGCTGAGAGGACCTGTGGCTCCGTTCAGCCGGGGTGGCACCCTTGTCGGGTGCGGTTGCTGGTGGTGGAGGACGAGGCCCGGCTGGCGGGCGCCCTGCAACGTGGGTTGCAGGCCGAGGGGTTCGCGGTGGACATCGCACCGACCGGGCCACAGGGGTTGGACGCGGCCCGGCACGGCGGGTACGACGCGATGATCCTCGACGTGATGCTGCCCGGGCTCTCCGGTTACGAGGTGGTCCGCCGGCTGCGCGCCGAGGACCACTGGCTGCCGGTGCTGATGCTCTCCGCCAAGGACGGCGAGTACGACCAGGCCGACGGGCTCGACTGCGGGGCCGACGACTACCTGACCAAGCCCTTCTCGTACGTGGTGCTGCTGGCCCGACTCCGGGCACTTTTGCGCCGGGGTGCCCCGGAACGACCCACCGTGCTGACCGCCGGTGACCTCACCCTGGACCCGGCCCGGCGACTGGTCACCCGGGCCGGTGCGGAGATCACCCTGACCGCCCGGGAGTACGCCCTGCTGAACTACCTGATGCGTCGCCCCGGCGAGGTGATCTCCAAGACCGAGCTGTTGGACCACGTCTGGGACGCCAGCCTGGAGACCGGACCGAACGTGGTCGAGGTGTACGTCGGTTACCTGCGCCGCAAGATCGGCCGGGACCGGCTGGAGACGGTCCGCGGTGCCGGCTACCGCCTGACCCCATGAAAGGAAGGGCCCCTTCTTATCGTTTTCGGTATAGGAAGGGCCCCCGGTTAACAGTCGGCCTGCGTGGGCGGCTCATCGTGCTCGGCGTACTCGGGCTGGCCGCCGGCCTGGGGCTCGGCGGCCTGGTCGTGCTCGGTGTGCTCAGCCACGCCCTGCAACGGAGCGTGGACACCGAGGCGTTCCACGCGGCGGACGCGGTGGCCCGGCTCGTCGACTCCGACGCGGTACCCGATCCGCTCCCGGTGGCCGGCGGGCAGGTACGGGTACAGGTGATCGACGGTCAGGGCCGGGTACAGGCCGCTTCGATCGACGCCGACCGGCTGGTACCGATGCTCTATCCCGGCGAGATGGCCGGCACGGACCGGTACCGGACCGTGGTGCCCGGTGGGCGGCTCGGCATGGCCGACCCGGTCCGGGTGGTGGCGGTGGCCGCCGGTCCGCCGGACGACCGGGTCACCGTGCTCGTCGCCCGGTCGATGGCGGACGTGCGGCACAGCGTCGCCGTGGTCCGCACCATCCTGCTGATCGCCTTTCCGCTGTTGGTGACCGGGCTCGCGGCAGTGGCCTGGCGGGTGGTCGGCGCGACCCTGCGTCCGGTGGAGGCGTTGCGTACCGGTGCCGAGGAGATCGCCCGCAGCGCGGGCGACAGGATGGCTCCGCGCGGTCCCGGGGATCCGGCGGGTGACGGCGGTACCGGTACCGACCGGCTGCCGGTACCGGCCTCACCCGATGAGATCCACCGGTTGGCGGTCACCCTCAACGGCATGCTCGATCGGTTGGCGGTGGCCCGGGCCCGGCAGCGCGCCTTCATCGCCGACGCCGCGCACGAGCTGCGCAGCCCGTTGACGAACATGCGTACCGAACTGGAGGTGGCCCGGCGGCTCGGGGACCGGACCGACTGGCCGGCCGTCGCCGACGACCTGCTGGCCGACACCGAACGGTTGAGCCGGCTGGTGAACGACCTGCTACTGCTCGCCCGACTGGACGATGCCGGGTCCCGCCCGCTCGCCCGCTCGGCACCGGTCGACCTGGCCGAACTGGTCGCCGCAGTGGCGGCCCGGTACCCGTCGCCCCCGGTGCGGGTGCGGGTACCGGACCATCCGGTGTGGACCCTTGGCGCGCCGGACGAGCTGGTCCGGATCGTGGCGAATCTGTTGGACAATGCGGTCCGGCACGCGGCCGGCAAGGTGCGGCTGACCGTCGAGGCCGGTGTATCCGTGGGGAAGAAGGTGACCGGCGGCCCCGGTGGGCCCACCGGGGCGGGTGGGCGCGGTGTCTCCGGGCGGGTGGCGGTGCACCTGGTCACGGTGACCGACGATGGTCCGGGCATCCCGGCGCAGGACCGGGCGCGGGTGTTCGACCGGTTCACCCGGCTTGACGACGCCCGGGCCCGGGACGCCGGTGGCACCGGCCTCGGCCTGGCGATCGTGCGGGATCTGGTCCACCGGCACGGGGGTGTGGTCGAACTGGCCGACGCCGACGGCGGTTCAGCCGGCGAGCCCGACGCCGACGGCGACGGCGGTTCAGCCGGCGAGCCCGACGCCGACGGCGACGGCGGTTCAGCCGGCGAGCCCGGGGCCGGCGCAGCCGTCGAGGGGACTGCGGCTGCGGCTGCGGCCGGGCCGGGGCTCCGGGTGACGGTACGGCTGCCGGCGGCCCCCGACCCGGCCGGCTGATCCGGGTCGGGTCAGCGGCGCCGCGCGGTACAGACGGGCTTGGCCCGTCCGACCGTGTTCACGGAGTAGACCACCGCGACGGTGAAGCAGTAGTCGGTGGTGCGGTCCAGGCCGTGGACGACGTACCGGCCGGAGCCCGCCGGTAACTCCTGGAAGGCCCGTGACTGCTGGCCGGCCCGGCCACCGGAGATCACCACGGGCCCCTCCGCGCCTCGCGGGTAGGTCCAGGTGAGGGTGATGCTGTCCCGGTTGTCGCGGATCCGCACCGAGGTCGGCGGGGTGCCGGGGGAGGCCGGTGCGGGCCCCGGTGCGGCGTTGGCGCTGGTGGCCCGCGTCGTCGGTCCGGGACTCGGCGTGCCCGGCGGGTTGGCCGGGGGTACCGGGTCGTCGACGCTCGCCACCCCGGCGACCACGGCCGCCGTACCGAGCAGCACCACAACCACGCCGCCCACCACCAGCGGCACCCGGCGGCGCGACACGGCTGGCGGGGCCACCCGGACCGGTAACCGGTTGCCACGCCGTGCCGGCAGGTGCCGGTTCCGCGGGACGCCTTCGAGGTCGGTGCCGGGCACGGTGTGTGTCGGGCTGCCCCGGGTGAGCTCGGGTACCGCCGGTGGCAGAGACGGCTGGTATGCCGGCCCGGTCTCCCCGCTCCGGTGTGTCGCAGCCGGGTCGCCGGCCTGGTACGCCGGCCCCGGCTCCTCCGGCGGCCACCACGGCTCGTCGTCTGCCACGTCGTCGAAGCGCGCGTACCTGCCCCCGGCGCCGGGCTCCTCGGGGGAGAGCCGTGGGGCCGGCACCGACGGTGGCAGGTCGTACGGGTCAGGGGAGGTGTCGTACGGATCCCGGGTCGACGACGGGGGAGCCTCGTACCGTCCGTGGGCGGACCCGGAGTCGGTCGGGGTACGCGCCGAGGGCACCACCGGCTGGTCCCGGTGCGGGGTCGACGGCGCGATGTCCGAGCAGACGTGGTCGGGGTTGGCTGCCGCCCGCGACAGAGCGGCGACCTGACCGGCGAGCGGGTCGTCCGCCGCCAGGTGCTGCCGGCACAGTTCCAGGGCCAGGTCCAGGTGTTCGTGCGCGGCGGTGAAGAGTCCACAGTCGCGCTGCATGGCACCGAGCCGGGCGAGCATCTTGATGCCGGCGGGATGGCCGTCGCCGTACACCTCGCGGTGCAGTTCCCACGCGTCGGCGAGCCGGTTGCGGGCCACCGTGCACTCGCCCCGGGCGTACTCCACTGTGGCCAGGTCGGCGTGCGCGGCCAGGACCCGCAGCGACTCCGGCCCGTCGCTCGCGGTCAACTCGATGATCACGTCGCGGTAGAGCCGGGCCGCCCGGGCGTGGCTGCCGACCCGGTGCAGGACGGCGGCCAGTGTGGCGGCGGCGGCCACGGTACGCGGGTCGGCTGGGCCGTGCAGCCGGGTGGTGGCGGAGTACGCGAACGCGGCCCAGCCCCGGGCGCCGTGCGCGTCGCCGAGCGCGAGCAGCACCCGGGCCTGGAGGCCGGCCGCCTCGGTCAGCTCCGGCGTGGCGTACGCCGGGCGCGGGTCGGCGTCGGCCAGGGCGTCGGCGAGCAGTTTCTGCGCCGCGGCGAGATCGCCGGTGGCCACGAGATGGTGGGCCTGGACAGTGAGGTCACCGAAGCCGGAAGACACGCCTCATCGTGCTTGGCCAGCGACGGTCAGTACAAGACCCGTGCGGCGCAAGTTTGGGTCATCAAACCGTCCGATCGTCGGCCAGGTGGTCCGCCAGGGTCTCGCTGATCCGCCGCAACTGGTCGATCTGCGCCGGACTGAGCGGGTCGAACAGGTGCCGGCGTACCCCCTCGACATGGCCCGGGGCGGCGGCGGCCAGGGCGGCGAAGCCGGCGTCGGTGAGGATCGCGATCTGGCCGCGCCGGTCGGTGGGGCATTCCTGGCGGCGGAGCCAACCGGCCTCCTCGAGCCGGGCGGCGGCATGCGAGAGCCGGCTGCGCGACGAGCCGGTGACCTGGGCGAGGTCGCTCATCCGTAGTTGGCGGTCGGGGGCCTCGGAGAGCCGGACCAGGATCTCGTAGTAGGCGTGCGGCATGCCCGCGTCGCGTTGCAGCTCCCGGTCCAGGGTCTCCATCAACGCCCGGGTGGCGGTCAGGAAGGCCCGCCAGGTCCGTTGTTCGTCTGCGTCCAGCCAACGGGTCATGACGGCCATCATAGCCGAGTTGGTTGAACGCTCAACAAAAACGGGCTACCGTTGACCGCATGGGAATCCACCGGCTCAACCACGCCGTACTCTTCGTCAGCGACCTTGCCCGCAGCGTCGCGTTCTACCGCGACGTGCTCGGCTTCACCGTCATCCCGATGACGCCGGACGGCTTCACCGGGGCCGCGTTCCTCCAGGCGCCCGGTTCCACCAACGATCATGACCTCGGCCTCTTCGAGATGGGTGCTGCGGCGGGGCCGTCGGCCGCCGGGCGTAGCACGGTCGGCCTCTACCACCTGGCCTGGGAGGTCGACACCCTCGACGAACTCGCCGCCACCGCGCAGCGGCTGGCCGCCGCCGGTGCCCTGGCCGGCAGCTCCGACCACGGCACCACCAAGAGCCTCTACGCCCGAGACCCGGACGGACTGGAGTTCGAGGTGGTCTGGCTGGTCCCCGCCGACCGGCTCGACCCGACGGCGCTCGCCGCCCGCAAGCGGATCGGCCGGCTCGACCTCGACCGGGAACGCCAGCGTTACGGAGGTCAGACCCGGGGCGGGGTCGGGATCTCCGTGCCGGTCTGACCGGTCCAGCACGGAAACTCCGTGCCGGCCGGCGGCGTCCGGTACGGCACTGGTAGAACCGGGACGTGTCCCACGACCCGATCGGCGCCGTCCACCGCCACCTGCTCACCCGTCAACTCGCTGGCTGGGCGCCGGCCGCCCTGCGCCGGTCCCGCCGGGCCACCGTCGTGCAGGCGTACGACGGACCGGACGGCGGAACGGCGGACGCTGCGGTCCGCGCGCTGGCCGGCACCCTCGACGTACCCCGGGGGGCCCGGCTCGCGATGGTGGTGCTCGCCGCCGATCCCGACGACCTGGCCGCCCGGCTCGGTGCCGCCGAGGTGGGCCTCTCCGCCGACGTCGCGGTGCACCTCATTCCCGGTGGGGTACCCCGGTTGCCGGTCGCGCTGAAGGCCGCCGGTGCGGCCGGGGCGCCCATACTCGGCTATGTCGAGGTGACCTCCGGCCCGGTCCCCGAGGCGGAGATCCGGGCCGCGGTGGACGCGGGTCGCCCGGCTGACGTCCTGCTGGCGTACCGGTCGTCGGCGGGCCCCATGGTCGACCCCGGCGCCGTACTCCGGTCAGCCGGACTGCCCCTGGTCACGCAGGTCGGGCTGGTCACCGGGGGAGGGCCGGCCGCACCGGCCCCCGCCGCGGGAGACGCACCGGCCCCCGCCGCGGGAGACGCACCGGCCCCCGCCGGGGGAGGGCCGGCCGCACCGGTCACCGGGCCCGGGGCGGAGGCGCTGGTCTGCTACGGCACGACGTCGGAGAAGAACCTCGCGACGTTCAAGGACGCGATGTGGACGCTGCCCGCCCAGACGGGCGTACGGTACCGGGACGCGGCCGGTCGACTGCTGGACGTCGTTGCCCCGGACCGGGCACCACTCGGCGCCGACCTGCTCGCCGAACTGCGCCGGTCGGAGTCGGCGACCGTGAACGACCTGCGTCGGTTCACCCTCACCGCCACCGCGTACCGGGTGGTCGACGCGATCGACGCGCTGGCCGGGCTGATCAGCGGTGGGCTGGCCAGCCGCGACCCGGAGCACGGTCGGTTGGGGGGTGAGGTGGTGATCCGCCCGGTGCGGTCCGGTCCGGCACCTGACTGACCGGGGCGGGAATGGTGCCGGACAGCCGGCGGGCGGAATGGTGCCGGACAGCCGGCGGGGCGCGGACGTCAGACGTCCGCGCCCCGCCGGCTGTCCGGGTGTCAGGCCCGGGACTTGTCCTGCTTCCAGGAGAGCGGACCGGGCAGGTCGACCCGGTGCGCCTTCGCCCGCGAGTTCCATGACCAGCGACCGATCTTGATGCTCCAGGAGGAGAAACCGTTCTCGGTGAAGTTCAGGATGATCGGACCGTACTTCTTGCGCTTGCGGAACATCAGGCCCATGGCTGTGCTCCCTTCGTTCTGCTGTGCGGGGGTCGACCGGAACATGCCCAGAAGCGCCGTTCGGCAAACCGGGCGCGATCATGACTGCATTCAGGGTTGGTCCCAACCCACGCCTCAAATTCCTACCCAACAGATGGAATTCAAGCCGCGAGAAGTCCAGCCAGACAGCGTCTTCCGTTCGGCTGTTGCCGTCAATCCCATCTGATGGGCGAGCGTTGACGGCGGACGGCGACCGGCGGCAGCATGGGTTCATGCGACGGCGAGCCGGGTTCCTCCTCACCGCTCGCGTGTACGTCGACCTGGTCCGACACGCCAGCGCGCTCTGTTGAGCTGATCTGCGGCGTCGAACCGGCGACCTTCCCGCTCCTCTCGGTGTCCCTTCCGCCTGACCGCTCCCCGTGGAGCGGTGGCTCAGGCTGCCCCTGCGAGGCTTCCGTCCGGTATGGACAGCGAGGAGCGCTCCCCTCAGGTGAGACCCTCCCGACCTCGTTACCGACCTCGGCTACGCGCAGTACGGCGTCGCGATCCACGACATGCCGGGATCATCACGGTCTCCGCGCCCGGTCTGCTCCTCAGCCAGCTCCTCGTCCACCTCGAACGGCGCTGCTCCACCTGGCGCGTCGACACCTCCGCCCGAGAGGACCCCGATGACCCCCACCCTGCGCCTCAACGCCTTCCTGCTGGGCGTCGGACACCACGACGCCGCCTGGCGGCACCCCCGTACCGAACCGCGCCGGATCACCGAGCTGGCCCACTTCGTCGAACTGGCCCGGACCGCCGAACGGGGCGCCCTGGACTCGGTTCTGCTGGCCGACGGGCTCTCCGTCGGGCCCGACATCCGGCACCGTGTTCCGCCGGTCTTCGAGCCGCTGACCCTGCTCGCCGCACTCGCCACCGCCACCGAGCACATCGGCCTGATCGCCTCCGTCTCCACCACCTGGAACGAACCGTTCCACGTCGCCCGCCAACTCGCCTCGCTCGACCATCTCAGCGGGGGCCGGGCCGGCTGGAACATCGTCAGCTCCGGCCAGGAACGGGAGGCGGCGAACTTCAACCGGGACCGCCAACCCGACCACCCCGACCGGTACCGGAGGGCCGCCGAGTTCGTCGACGTGGCCGTGAAGCTCTGGGACAGCTGGGAGGATGACGCCCTGGTCCTGAACGCCGGTGCGGGAGTGTCCGTCGACACCGGACGGGTACACGAGATCGACCACTGGGGTGCCGACTTCCAGGTCCGGGGTCCGCTCACCACGCCCCGGTCGCCGCAGGGCCGGCCGCTGCTGGTGCAGACCGATCCGCCGGCCGACGGGATCCGCACCGCGGCCCGGCACGTCGAGGCGGTGTTCACCGTCCAGCAGACCCTGACCGAGGCCCAGGCATTCTACGGCGGGCTGAAGCGACAGCTCGTGGCGGCCGGACGGAACCCGGATCTGGTGCCGATCATGGCCGGTATCACGCCGGTGATCGGCGGTACGGAGGCCGAGGCACACGCCCTCGCCGCCGAACTGGAGGCGCTGGTCGTGCCCCACCAGGCGCTGGCCCAGCTCTCCACGGCACTCGGTGTGGACCTGTTCGGCCTTCCGCTGGACGGACCGCTGCCCGAACTGGCACCGGTGCGGGCCGGCCAGGCACGGCTGAACCGTTACCGGCTCCTCACCGACCTGGCCCGCCGGGAGGGCCTGACCATCCGGCAGACCATCGGTCGGTTCGACGGAAGCCGGGGATACCGGGTGGTCGCCGGCACCCCGGAGCAGATCGCCGACCAGATCGAGCGGTGGTTCACCCAGGGCGCGGCGGACGGGTTCAACGTCATGCCGCCGTACCTGCCCGACGGACTGACCGACTTCGTCGACCAGGTGGTACCGATCCTGCGCGCCCGGGGTCTGTTCCGGACCGAGTACACCGGCCGTACGCTACGCGACCACTACGGACTGCCGCGCCCGGCGAACATCTACACCGCTGCGCCCGCCCCGGCCCTGGTGACAGCATGACGACCGTCGACAGTGCCGCCCCACCGGACCTGCGCGCGATCGACCGGGACCTGTTCCGGTCGGTACTGCGCCGGCAGGCCGCGACCGTGACCGTGGTGACCGCCCCCGGGTCCACACCGGTACCGGGCCCGCCGGTACCGCCGGTCGGGTTCACCGCCACGTCGTTCACCTCGGTCTCCCTCGACCCGCCGCTAATCTCGTTCTGCCTCGACCGGTCGTCATCGAGCTGGCCGACGGTACGGCTGGCCGGGTACCTGGCGGTGCACCTGCTCGCCGCCGACCAGCAGGAGGTGGCGCGGAACTTCGCCACCAGCGGTGTCGACCGGTTCGCCGGGCACCCCGAGTGGCACCACGGCCCGTACCGGGTGCCCCTGCTGGACCGGGCGCTGGCCTGGCTGGTCTGCCGGACCGTCGACCGGGTGAACGCTGGCGACCACGCGGTCGTCATCGCGGAACCGCTGCTCGCCGGGTCGACCGGTGGTACCGGACCGCTGCTCTACCACGGCGGGACGTACGCGACGACCTGGCCGGGGGAGGTGCCGGGCGGTCAGCCGGTCAGCGGGGTTCCCAGGCGTCCGGCTGGGTGGTGAGCTTGCGCACGTGCGCCGGCAAACGGCCGTTGAGGGCCTCGGCGAGGCTCACCTCGTCCACCACCTGCCGGACGGCCGCCCGGACCGCCACCCAGAGGCCGGGCAGGTGCTCGGCCGCCCCGTCGTACCGGGTCTCCTCCGGCCGTAGCCCGCGGACCCCGGCCAGCGGCCCCTCGACGGCCCGCAGGATGGCCCCGATGGTCACCTCACGGGGTGGCCGGGCCAGCGTGTAGCCGCCCTCGGCGCCCCGCTGCGCCCGGACCAGACCGGCCCGGCGCAAATCGGCGAGGATGGCTTCGAGAAACTTGCGTGGCATGTCCTGTTCGGTGGCGATGGCCTGGGTGGACATCAACGACGGGTACGTCGCGGCGAGGCTCAACGCCGCCCGCACCGCATAGTCACCCCGCGCGGAGATCTGCACCGGACCATCATGCCGGGCTGGCCGATCCCACCAGCGCACGGGTACCGGATCCTGCGGATCCCCGGCGGCCGGCCCGGAACGCGCCGGGGCTCAGCCCCACCTCCCGGACGAAGAACCGGCCGAAGTTGGTGGGCTCGGGGAAGCCGAGCCGACGGCCGACCGCCGCGATCGGCTCGTCCGTGGCGACCAGCAGCCGCATCGCGGCCAGGGCGACCCGCTGGTCGATCACCTGCTTGGCGCTGTGGCCGGTCACCGCCAGGCAGGCCCGGGTGAGGGTACGCACCGAACAGCCCAGAGTCGTCGCATAGTCCTCGACCCGCCGGGTCTCCGGATGCCGTCGCTCCACCTCGGCCCAGAGCCGCCGGAAGGTGGCCAGCTCCGCCACACCACCGCTCCGTTCCCGGCCGGAGAGCAGGGCGAGACGCAGCAGCACCGCCGCGAGCTGGTGCCGGGCGAGCAGGTGCCCGTGCACATCCTCGGGGTACCGCCCGCAGTCGGCGACGAGCTGGGTGATCCCGGCGACCATCGCGTCCCCGTCGGCGCCGCCGGGCTGCCAGTGCGCCGCTCCGCCCGGTAGGGCGGCCGGCCCGCCGTCCGGGTCGTCCGGGACATCACCGGTCCAGCGGACCCCGAACCCGTCCAGCCCGGCCCCGACGCAACGGAGCGCCTGCCCGGGGCGGACCCGCAGCACCACACCCGGATGACAGGAATGGTCACGGAAGTCCAGCTGCGCGGTACCGTGCCCGGCGGTGATCAGAATCAGCAGGTGGTGCTGCGCCAGGATCGGGCGGCGCCACGACGGATCAGGGTTGAGACCACCCAGGGCGACCGCCTGGATCTCCGTCCCGACCCGGGAGGGGCTGATGGCCGGCTCGTCCATTGCCCGACGGTAGCCGGACCGCCCGACTCCCGCATCCCACGCGGACCGGGACTTGTCCGACCGTACCGGCCCGGTTACGTTACCCGACGGTAGTAACGGGTCGGCCCGGGATGACGCCGACGAGTCGTGATGGGATGTGGCATGCCGGATCTGTTCTCGGTGCAGGGCAAGACGGTGCTGGTCACCGGCGGTTCCCGGGGGATCGGACTGATGATCGCCGAGGGCTTCGCGGGCGCCGGGGCGCGGGTGATCATCTCCTCCCGGAAGGCGGACGCCTGCGCGGCCGTGGCCGAACGGCTGAACCGGACCGGTCAGTGCGAGGCGATCCCCGCCGACCTCTCCACCGTCGACGGGGCCGACGGGCTCGCCAGCGCGGTGCGGGAGCGGGTCGACCGGCTCGACGTACTGGTCAACAACGCCGGAGCGACCTGGGGTGCGCCGCTGGAGGCGTACCCGGAGAGCGCGTTCGACAAGCTCTGGGCGGTGAACGTCAAGGCGATCTTCCGGCTCACCACCGCCGTGCTGCCTGAACTGCGTCGGGCCGCCGGCCCGGACGACCCCGCCCGGGTCATCAACATCGGATCGGTCGACGGGATCCGGGTACCGGCGATGGAGGTCTACGCCTACTCGGCGACCAAGGCGGCGGTGCACTTTCTCACCCGCAGTCTCGCCCACCGGTTGGCCGGCGAGCACATCACGGTCAACGCGATCGCCCCCGGACCGTTCGAGAGCAAGATGATGGCCTTCGCGTTGGAGGACCCGGCGAGCCGGGCGGCGATCGAGCAGCAGGTGCCGCTGGGCCGCATCGGTCGGCCGGAGGATATGGCGGGTACGGCGATCTACCTGGCGTCCCGGGCCGGTGCCTATCTGACCGGGGCGGTCATCCCGGTCGACGGTGGGATCACCACCCACGGCTGAGGTCGTACCCCCGGGGCCCGGCGACGACCGGCGTGGAACAGGGCCACGCGGACTCGGCAGATCCGCGTGGCCCGGTCACTCTGTCGTCAGGTCAGCGCCCGGCCAGCAGCCGGTTCACCGCCGTGTCGACGTCGAGGTGCTCCGCCTCCCGGCCGCGTGGCACGACCACGTAGGTGCGGCGCAGGAAGCGGACCAGCACGCTCCGTGGTACCTCGAACAGCGCATTGCCGTCGGGCGACGACAGCGCCAGCGCCACGAAGTCCCCCCGGGGCGTGGCCCAGGGCCAGACCCGGACGTCGCCGATGCCGGCCGGCTCGTCCAGTCCGGTGACCAGCAACTCCCGGGCGAAGGACCAGCTCACGGCCTCGCCGCCGGCCGATTCAGCATGGAAAAGGACATGAACCGCGTACGGGTCAGCAGGGTCGTAACGCAGACTGGCGCGCACCGGCAAGGCGCTGGCGTCAGGCGCGACGAGCCTTAACGACGTTTCGACCTCTACGGTCGTCGGTCGGATGACACTCATGGACGTTCTCCCCCCGGCACCGCTGCGGAACGCGCGTGTCCCGCTTTTCCCATACTCAGGTGCTACTCCTGGCTACGCTCCGCCATGCTCTGACTTCACCCAGTGGTGGGAAGGTGATCGGAAACGCCGCTTGAATTCCAAGATTCAGGTAGTGTGTCCGTTTTGCCCAAGTACTGGATCCTGCCCGGCCTCGGGTGGCTCGGTCGTCGCCTCACTCCGGTAACGTCCAGTCGTCCCACCGAGTGACGGGCCCGGGTGACACTGGGGGTGGAAATGGTTACGAATCCCTCCTCATTGGAGGAAACGGATCCGGGTGTCCGGACGGCTCGCGCCGTACGCGTCACCGGGGAGCGGGGGTACGCGGTGCCGAGGGGGCAACAGGGCGGGCGACGAGGGAGGCCCGGGCGAACGGCCGTGGCCGAGTCGCCGGTCAGTCCCCGCCGGCAGCGCGTGCGTACGACGCTCGAACTGATCCGGGCCAACCCCACCGGGCGGATCGCGCTCAAGGTCTTCATCGCCGTGGCGGGTGCGCTGGTGGTCACCATCGGAATCGCGCTCATCCCGCTGCCCGGCCCCGGGTGGCTGCTGGTGATCGCCGGTCTCGGTATCTGGGCGGTGGAATTCCACTGGGCCAAACGGCTACTCGGCTTCACCCGTCGGCACGTCCACAACTGGACCCGTTGGGTGACCAGCCGGTCGCTGCCGGTGCGCTTCCTGCTCGGCGCCGTTGGCCTCGTCTTCGTCGCCATGGTGGTCTGGCTCTCGCTCAAGTACAGCCTCGGCATCGACCTGCTGGCCCGGTTCCTGCACTACATCGCGACGCACTGACCCCGGATTCGCGCCGAGTCGGCCCGATCAGGTACAGTCATGCGCGCTGAGGGCGATTAGCTCAGCGGGAGAGCGCTTCGTTCACACCGAAGAGGTCACTGGTTCGATCCCAGTATCGCCCACGCAGGTCAAAGGCCACCTTCCATTGATGAAGGTGGCCTTTCTGCTACCCGTACAGCAACGAAGTACAGCAGTCCGTCATCGGGTGAGTGATTCGCCGAGGCGCTTGGGTGCGTCTCTGGTCGCCTTGGATGAGACCTGGGTGTAGATCTCCATCGTCACCGAAAAGCGGGCGTGCCGGAGGATCTGCATGGTGACCCTCGGATGGACGTCGAGGTCGGCCAATAGCGTTGCGCAGGTGCGCCTTGGTGGACGGTGATCGCTCGGACTCCTGCCCGATCGCATCTCGTCTGCCAGGAACGCTGGAAGTTGCGCGGCTCGATGGGCGTGCCATAGCGGGTGGTGAATACGAGGTCGTTCTCGTGCCACGCCTTGCCCGGCGTTGCATCTCGGCGACCTTGCCATGCGAGACCCGTACCGGTGGCACCCGGCGGATTCGGCCAGCGTCGGTGACGACCTGGACGTGACCGATGCCGCGTCGGCGGCACAGGGCGGCAAGGTGCCGTTCGATGGCCTGCTTGGTGCGGCGCAGATCAACATCTCGTGGATCCATCCCCGGGTAGCCGACATCCCGGGGGTCGCCTCGCAAGCGCCTTGAGGTGTTGTCTGATCGTCGGCCTCGGTAGGGTCCGTGCGTGCTCGTGTCCCAGTACGCCTACTTTGCGCTGACCTCGAACCATGTCACGGCGGCCGAGATCGCGGGCCGGTTGGGCATCGAACCTGACGAGGTCGTGGTTCGCGGCAGCCGTCGGATGGAACCGCCGCTTCCCGCTGCGCACAGGTGGAAGGTCTCCTGCCGGAGCCCTCACCTGAGCGTGGACCAGCAGATTGGGGCGATTGTTGATCGGCTGTTCGTTCACGCTGGTCGGATCGGCGACCTGGTGGCCGAGCTTGACCACCTTGATGGTGGCCCGGGTGGCAGTGTTCTGCAGGTCGTGCGGGCCTTCGAACGCCCTGCTGGCGAGGCTGAGGACCTGACCGGCCCGGCCGAGAACCTCCAGAAGCTGCCCGGACAGCATCAGCTACTGGGCTGGCACCTTGACACCCGGACGATGGAGTTCCTTCGACTTACCCGCGCGGAGTTGGACGTCGACGAGTACGCCTACGGTTGAAGCCGCCGATCCAGGCCACGGCATCAAGCCGCCGCGGCCTGGGGTTCGCCGAATGCCTTGACTGGGTCGTAGACCTGGCCGCTCGCCAGGCAGTGGTGCAAGCAGCCGAGCAACCGATTGAACAGGTTGCGTAGTGCGGCGGGGTGCCGGTCGCCGTGGTCGCGGCGGCGTTGGTAGTGCTGCTTGGCGGGTGGGGCGTGAGTGGCCGCGACGAACGACCAGAGGTAGCCGGCGGCGGCGAGGCGGTCGTTCTTGACCTTGCGGTGGGTAATGGAGATGCTGCGGCCGGACGCGCGGGTGACGGGTGCGGATCCGGCGTATGCCTTCAACGCCCGTGCGTCGGCGAACCGGGTGCGGTCGTCGCCGATCTCAGCGAGGACGCGGGCTCCGGTGACGTCGGCCAGACCGGGGAAACTGGTGACGATCTCGTGGTCGGGATGCCGGCGGAACGCTTTGCTGGTGGCCTCGGCGAGCTGGTCGACGCTGACGCACTCGGCGTTGAGCGTGGCCAGGAGTGCGAGGGCCTGGGTGCCCATCGCGGCCTCGACCATGGGTAGCTGCCGCAGCTGCGGACGGCGCAGGGCTTCGTGCAGCTCGGCGGCGAGTTCGTCGATGCCGCGTTGCCGCCCTGCGCGGCGCAGCGCCGTTGCGATCCGGGTGTGGGACAGCTTGGCCGCCTCCGCCGGCGTCGCCGCGATGGCCAGCACCGCGCGGGCGTCCGGGCTGGTCAGATGCCCCTTCCTGCCGGCGAACGCGCCGAGGAACCCTGGAAAGTACTCCCGCAGCAGCGACCGCAGCTCGTTGGATGCCCTGGTGCGTCGCCATGTGGCGTCCTGATGGGCACGGGCGAGCACTGCCACGGCCTGCACGAGCTCACTGTCGGCCGGTAGCGCCCGGTGCGCGTGAGCGTCGGTCCGCAGAATGTTCGCCAGCACCATCGCATCGACGTGGTCGGACTTCTTCCGCGACACCGAGTACCGCTCCCGGTAGCGGGCCACCGCCATCGGATTGATCGAGTACACCCGCGCCCGGACGCGCGCAGGGCCGCGACCAGCAGACCACGCGGAGTCTCGATCGCCACCGGGATCGGCTCATCGACGTTGTCGCCGGCTCCGGCGAGCATGTCGACCAGCGAGGTGAACCCTTCCAGGTCGTCGCTGATGCGGCGCTTGTCGACCAGTTGGCCATGCTCGTCGACCAGGGCGATGTCGTGGTGCCGCTCGGACCAGTCGATGCCGCAGAACACCTTCAACCTCTTACTCCTTCCTCCTGACCTGGTTGCGGACCCTGGCGGAAACGCGCGGCGCCCTAATGACGAGGCTCTCAGGCCTACCCTCCGATGAGCCGTTCGCGATTCCAGCGACCCGCACGGTTCCGGTCTTCGCGTTCAGAGCTCGTCGGCTCCCGGTTCGCGAGGTGTGTGCCGCGCGGGCGGGCTGCAACCACGATCAACATGCTGCTTCAAGTCACGGAGGTGGTCCGGACACGCCGGCCCGCCGGTCTTGCACGAGGCCTAACTGGCCCAGAGGTGTGCAGGCGTGTACTCGACGAGCCGGACCATCACCGCCAACGACCCGTAGCCACCCACGCTGCCGATCTTTTTGGAGACCTTCGAAGGCCGGGTAACGGGCAGGCATCCCGCGAGCCGCGACGGACCGTTCGGGAGTCATTAGGTGTGGCCCTTCTGGCAGGCGCGGCCTGCCGGCCCGTCAGGGCGGCTTACCGCCCCGGCGGGCCGGCTCACCGCGCGCCGCGCGCATGACGACGGTGTCTTCGTCGCGCCCGAGCGGCGGCCTCTTGCCGCGAGGCGATCGGCGGTAGACGGCGAACCAGACGGGCCAATCGAAGGATTGACTGGCCACTCAGTCAGTGGTGATGATCACATCACCGGTGCTCACCTGATGCGCCGACCTTCGCGTCCCACTCGCTTCTTTCGATGGGCGGCCCGGCATGGATACCTACTCCGAACAAATCTCCCGCTGGACTCTCAATCATCTACCGGCGCGCATAACCGAAGCGCTCAACAGCCTTGCCGCGTTCGAGCGGCTCGCCGCCGACATGAGCCATCGTCTCGCTGCGCTGCCAGCCCGCCCGGACCACGTGCCCACGCTGACAGGTCGGCGACTACTCGTCGATCTCGGCTTCTGGGGCAGCGCCCTGGTGCGACTCGCACTAGTCCACAGCCGCACCGACGCTGTGCTCGATAGTACGACGGCTGGCGACCTTTCTTTCCGCCACTATTACGCCCGACTCGCCGCCCAATCTGCTTCTGGGCACCCACCGTGGCAGTCGTTCACGTCGATCATCATTTGGAACGTTCCTACGGTCGAGGTCCGCCTCGATGGTGACCTGCACAGCCGGTCCGAGGGCATATTCGACGGCCCACTGGTGCGTACGTGGACCGGCACTGCCAGCGAAGTGATGCTGTGGGAACTATTCAAAGTCGGCGCGGCGCTCGGCTCCGCCGCCAACAGATCGCTGGAGCCGATCGTTTCTGGCGCGGTGTCAGCGATGTCGGAAGAGTCACTGTCGCGTCTGCTCGCTAGTCACGCGTTCCTACGGAGCTTTCGTCAGCGGATGGTGAACTTTTCCCGCGGGCAAGATCCACGGGGAGAATTCTCCATCGACGTTTTTATGAACCAGATCCGACAGTTCGGTGTGCCGTGGCAATCCAAGGCGGAGGCTCCAAGCGGCCCACATGACGTGGAGTCGCTGGCACGGGACGCCATATTCGGTATGCCACAAATCCGACACGAACAATGGCGGCGCGATCGGTCCGGGTCGATGATGTCCGCTGAAGGAAAGCGCTTGGAACAGGCGGCCGACGCGCCGACACTCGCCGAGGTCATTCAGCGGAGCGTGGCCAAGACGCGACCATTCGACGACCTGACCGTGTCCGTCCTGGTCGCGGCGCACGACATTTACGAAGAACGGCGGAAGCTGTCCGCAGCTCACTACGGGATAGCTCGCAAAATGCTGTACCGCCCGCAACGTGCGCAATCGTCGGACCGTGCTGGCATTCCCACGCTCGCGGTCGACAACTCTCAAGGCATCACAGGAATGTCGGATCATGACGTCCAGAGGTTCGACCATGCGCGCCGCGTGAATCCGCTGGAGAACGTCTTGGCCGCGCTGCCATCCGACGAGATCAGCCATGCCCGCAGCCTCATTCAGGAGTCGTTGTCCACCCACTCTGTATCAATTACCTTGCGACACCCCGGCACCGCGACATCCTGCGCCCAGGCTTAGTACTCCAACGTCACTTAGAGCGACCGGCAATAGGTGCCGTACGGGACAGGTAGCCGGTCGGGGGTAGCAAACAGGCACGGGACTCATCGATTATCAGAGTTCTCTACGCTCGGTAACCGATCAGGAGTCCCGTGCCTGCCCTGCCATCATCGCTGTTGGAACCCCTCTGGGTCGAGTTCGCAGCGCTGCTGCCCGACCGGCCTGAGTTCGATCCGGCCCACCCGCTGGGCTGCCACCGCCGTCGTATCCCCGACCAGGTCGTGTTCGCCCACGTCATCGAGGCCCTGGTCCACGGCTCGGGCTACGAACGCATCGCCACCACCGGCTGCTCGGACCGCACCAAGTGCGTCCGGTACCTCCAACGCGGTCAACCCGCGCATCGGACCCGGCTGGTCAACCACAGCGATCACACCATCATCGCGACCTACGGGACCGAGTACCGCGGCATCGTCCAGTACTACCTGCCCGCCGGCGATGTCTGGCGACTGAGCCGGCTGCGCTGGGTCATGGAAACATCCATGCTCAAGACACTGGCACTCAAGCACCGTTCGGCGGTGTCGAAAATGGCCCGTAAATACCGGACCACCATCGACACCCAGCACGGCAAGCGACGGTGCTTCGAAGCCCGCGTCGAACGCGAAGGCAGGACACCACTGGTCGCCCGGTTCGGCGGCATACCACTCAAGCGGCAGAAGACAGCGGTCGTCCTCGACCGTCGTCCGGTCCCGGTCGCCGCCCGCAAGGAGCTGATCAACCGACTCCTCGCCGGGCAGTGCGAAATCTGCGGTGGCACTGTGGACATCCAAGTCCATCACGTCCGCAAGCTCGCCGATCTCGACCGGGACAAGCAGTCACGCAAGAACACCTGGACGACGATCATGGTCAAGCGGCGACGCAAGACGCTCATCGTCTGCGCGAATTGCCACACCGAGATCCACTCCAACAACAGCGCCGCACTCACGCAGTAGTCACCGGAGAGCCGGATGCTCGGAAACGGGCCTGTCCGGTTCGGGAGGAGGGCGTCGGAAAAGGACCTGCCCGGCAGGCACCTCGCCAACGCCCCACCTCACCACCCCGACCGAACACATGCCCTTCTTCAAGAACCCGGTCTCGTCGCAGGCCAGCACCGCGTCGGGGTGTCCGAGCTGATCGATCAGCCAGGCCCGAACGTCGTCACGGACGCCGTCGGCGTCCCACACCGCCGTACGCAACAGCCGCTGCATCGCCTGCGGATCAGCGTGGCCTGCCCGTTCCGCGAGGGACCAGCAGGTCTTGCGTTCCACGCCCGACAGCAGCCCTTCCACGAACTGCCCCGCCGTCCGGCGCGGCTCGGCCCGCACGAACCGGTCAGCGACACGCGTCACCGCCTCGTCCAGGATGACCCGCCACCCGGCGGGGTCTACGCTGTGGCACGCGGCCACCGCACGATCTTCGGTTGTCCTCACAAACCATCGATGATCAACGCGGTGGCCGTCTCCATGCCCACGCCACGCCCAACGCCAAAGCCAAGTGACGTTGGAGTACTAGTGCCAACGCCGTTCAGTTAGGCGTGGGCGTGGCTGGTCAAGGGTGTGTTGATCGGGGTGTGAGAGGCGGGGTTCCGGTATCAAGGTTTGTCACTCCAAGACAACCCGAACCAGGAAC